>NZ_JAPSET010000026.1:0-97814 GCF_026847585.1 Phreatobacter sp. AB_2022a | reverse complement strand
GGCGGCGCCGATCGGTGCCGCGCCGGTGGCGCAACTGCCCAACGGCGCAACGGCAATCAACGAGACCTTCGGCGACTGGACGGTGGATTGCCGGATCATCGAGGGCCGCAAGGGCTGCATCATGCAGCAGAGCCAGGGCAACCAGCAGACCGGGCAGCGCTCCTTCGCCATCGAGCTGCGCGTGCCCCAGACGATGCGCACCGAGGGCCTGCTGCTCATGCCCTTCGGGCTCAATCTCGACCAGGGCGTCAAGCTGAAGATCGACGAGCAGGATCTCGGCCAGGGCGCGCGCTTCTCGACCTGTGTCCCGACCGGCTGTCTCGTGCCGATCTCGCTGCCGACCGTCGCGACGGAGGCGCTGAAGAAGGGAACGCGCCTGATCGTCACGGCGACGACGCTGAGCTCGGGCGAGGCCGCGACCTTCAACGTCTCGCTCAATGGCTTCGCCCCGGCGCTGGCGCGGCTCACCGAGCTCGGCAGCTGACGGACGGGCGCCGCCCGCCCCGCGGCGCCTCCGTCGTCAGGCCCCGGCCGCGGCGGGTTCCGCGGCGCAGGGGCCGCCCTCGTCGCCGAGCTGGCGATAGCCGAGAACGACGGTCGCCAACATCAGGGCCGGCGTGTGCGTTCCGTTCCAATGCCCCCGCATCAGTGGAATTTCAGTTCAGTCAATCTCTGATCGAATTTTCGTTTCGATCTTTCCACATGCTGACGGTGTTCAGTCGCGGTATCCGAGTTGAGTTCGAATCGCTCTCGTCATCTGCACTTTTTCTCGTGCCCACTGCCGCAATTGGTCAATCACAGCTTGATTTTCGGGGGAGGGATCAAGTTCACGTTGGCGAACCAGCACATTGTAGATCGGTGATAGATGAATATGTTGCCCTCCGAAAATGCTATCCCCTTCGTTTCTTTCATCGGAAAATGCAATATTCATTACAAGAAAGGTTTTTCTTAGTTGTTCATTTTCTCCTACGTTGTATCGATTTGAAAATAGTCTTTCGAGAGTCTCATTGGAGCCTAGCATCCAATCTTGGGGATCTGGGATCCTATAGTCACGTATGAATCGTAAGTCACGTAACTCAAATATATCTCCGCTAACGAAATTTGTGCAACGCATAAGACGTCGTAAGGCGTGGCATAAAATATCTAATATATGTATTATTGGGCCGTTCACGAATGTGCCATAGAAAGCATATCGATTGTCAGGTGAGCCGTATTCTCTAAGATATTCAATAAAAGAAAAAAGACGTTTTCCTTGCCACGCGTCGCGTCCCATCGCTGTTGTCTTTGGCAAATTGATCATTTCGGGCAAACATCGATGCGGATCGATATTTTTGACTGTCTTGTAGAGGGCTTTGAGATCGTGTTGATAGTCAATAGTCGATTTATCTTGAAGTAATAAGGCAGCTTTGAGATATTTTTCGACGGATTGCCCAGCTAAGCTGTAGAAACTTTGGAACATCCCATGCCCGTATGCCCAACGTGCTGTGAGATAGTCCTGGTCGGCGGGGTTTATATAAAGATTGAAAATGAGATCGACCTTGCGTTCTTCAAGTGTGCGATCGATCGAGAGCGTAAAGGGCGGCATACTTCTTCGCGTTGGCATAGGCGGATTCTCTACTTCATATAAGTGAAGCAGATCCACAGTTACTACTCAAGATAGTGCAACGCCTCGCCCCGTCGTCAGGCCCCGGCCGCGGCGGGTTCCGCGGCGCAGGGGCCGCCCTCGTCGCCGAGCTGGCGATAGCCGAGAACGACGGTCACCAGCGCCACCAGGCCCGAGGCGATCGAGACCCAGAAGCCGCTGGCGACGCCGAACATGTCGATGACCCAGCCCGACGCCGCCGAACCCACCGCCATGCCGATGCCGACGCCGGTCATCGCCCAGGTGATGCCTTCGGTCAGCTTGGCCGGCGGCACGATCCGCTCGATCAGTCCCATCGAGATGATGAGGGTCGGCGACACCGCGGCGCCCGCCAGGAACAGCACGAGTGCCAGGGCCGGAATGCTGCCGACGACGAGCAGCGGCAGCGTCGTCAGCGCCGCGAGCGCAATGGCGAGCTGGAGCTGGCGGGCGAGTGGCAGGCGCGGCTTCAGCGCGCCGAAGACGAGGCCGACGATCAGCGAGCCGGCCGCATAGATCGACAGGACGATGCTGGCCGCGGCGGTCTGGCCCTGCTGCTCGGCAAAGGCGACGGCGGTGACCTCGGCAGTGCCGAAGATCGCGCCGATCGCGATCAGGATCAGGGTGATGATGCGGATCGCGCTCAGGCGGATCACCGAGCCCCCGGCGCTGCGGCCCTGGGGATGGACCGGCGGTTCGGTCGCCTTCAGCGGCACGAAGAGCAGGGTGCCGATGGTCAGGAACAGCACCGCGGCCAGCGGTCCGGCCTCGGGGAACAGCGCGACCGACAGGCCGATCGAAATGACCGGGCCGGTCATGTAGATGAGCTCGTCGACGACGGATTCGAAAGCGAAGGCCGTGCGCAGGCGCGGCGTATCCCGGTAGAGCTCGGTCCAGCGGGCGCGCACCATGGCGCTCATCGAGGGCATGAAGCCGCCGACCGCGGCAAAGGCGAACAAGGTCCAGGCCGGCGCCTCGAAGCGGGTGGCGAGCATCAGCGCGCCGAGCCCGATCACCGCCATGGCGGTGGCCGGCGGCAGGATGCGGCTCTGGCCGTAGCGATCGACCGCGCGCGAAATCTGCGGCGCGATGAGCGCGCTGGTCAGCGCGAAGGTCGCCGCCACCGCGCCGGCCAGGCCGTAGCCGCCCTGGGCTTGCGACAGCATGGTGACGATGCCCAGCGTGATCATCGCAAAGGGCATGCGTGCGATGAAGCCGGCGAAGGAAAAGGCCCGCGTCCCGGGGGCGCGGAAAATATCGACATAAGGATTGGCCATGACGGACGCCTCGATCGAGGTATGGGCAGTTGCATACGCTTTGTATGTGAATTAGTTAGTGACATACGGCGCGTATGTCAATTCACATACGCGCCGTATGTGTGGGATCGGAGCACGGCGCGAAACGCCGGGCGCTCCGCTCCACCCGGAGGTCGTGATGGCGCACAGGCCGCGCAGGGAAATGATTGCGGAGACACGCGCGAAGCTGGTGGCGGCCGCGCGCCGGGCCTTCGGCACCGTCGGCTATGCCGAGGCGTCGATGGACCAGTTCACCGCGGAGGCCGGTCTCACGCGTGGCGCGCTCTACCACCATTTCGGCGACAAGAAGGGCCTGCTCGAGGCGGTGGTCGCCGAGATCGATGCCGAGATGAACGCGCGGCTCCAGCAGGTCGTGCATGACGCGCCCGATCCCTGGCATGGCTTCGCTGCCGAGTGCATCGCCTATATCGAAATGGCGCTGGAGCCGGAAATCCAGCGCATCATGCTGCGTGACGGGCCGGCCGTGCTCGGCGATCCCTCGACCTGGCCCGGCCAGAGCGGCTGCATCCGGTCGATGTCGGCGGGGCTTGCGGAACTGGCCGCGAGCGGCGTCATCCGGCCGGTCGATCCGGAGGCGACTGCCCGTCTCCTCAACGGGGCGATGCTGCAGGCGGCGCTCTGGATCGCCAATGCCGCCGATCCCGAGGCCACCTCGGTCGAGGCCGTCCGTGCCTTCCGCGCGCTGCTCGACGGGCTGAGGGCAGGGCCTGCCTGAGCCTGCGCCCGCCGCAGGGCGGCTCCCGCGCCGGCGGCCTTGCATTGCGGCTTTCCCCGGCCGCAAATCGTCGCAGCGGGCGCGCGAGACGCCCCATCACGACAGGGGAAGGACTGCCTGGATGGATGATCGGCCCTTTGCCTTGACCGGCCTGTTCCGCGCGGGCCTTCCCGACCCCGCGCCGCGTTTCGCCGGCCTGCCGCGCTATAATTTCGTCTACGGCCACAACGATCCGAGCGAGGTGCCGGCCGACGCCCTCGCCGAGGCCGCGGCAGCCGTGCTGCGCGACAGCGGCCGGCTGCTCGGCATGTACAATCTCGGCGAGGCGCCGCAGGGGCACGCGCGGCTGCGCGCCTTCGTCGCGGCCAAGCTGAAGCGCCTGAGCGGCATCACCTGCAGTGCCGACGATGTGCTGATGACGTCAGGGTCGCTGCAGGCGATGGACCTCGTCAACAATCTCTTCGTCGCGCCGGGCGATACGGTGATCCTGGAAGAGTTCACTTATGGCGGCGCGATCACCAAGGTGCAGAAGCTCGGCGCCCGCGTCGTCGGCGCGCCGCTCGACGAGGGCGGACTGAGGATCGACGCGCTCCGGCAGATCCTGGAGGACCTGAAGGCCGAGGGCGTCACGCCGAAATACATCTATACGATCCCGACCGTTCAGAACCCGACCGGCAGCATCCTCAGCCTCGAGCGCAGGCATGGGCTCATCGCGCTGTCGCGCGCGTTCGGCGTGCCGATCTTCGAGGACGAATGCTATGCCGACCTGGTCTGGACCGGCAGGCGGCCGCCCGCGCTCTATGCGCTCGATCCCGCGCGCGTCGTCCATATCGGCTCGTTCTCGAAGTCGCTCGCGCCGGCCCTGCGTGTCGGCTACATCGTCGCCGACTGGCCGGTGCTGGGCCGCATCCTCGCGACCAAGACCGATGCCGGATCCGGCGCGCTCGAGCAGATGGTGGTGGCCGAATATGCCGAGCGCCATTTCGAGGCCCATCTCGGCCCGTTGCGGACGGCGCTGCGCCGCAAGCTCGACGTGCTGATCGACGCGCTCGGCCAGGAATTCGGTACGGCGGCCGAGCTGTTCGTGCCCGAGGGCGGCATCTTCCTGTGGCTGAAGCTGCCCGATCATGTCGATGTCCGGCGTTTCGCGGGCACGGCTCTCGATGCCGGCCTCGCCTTCAATCCAGGACCGGAATGGGCCTGCGCGCCGGAGACGGCGAAAAGCCACATGCGGCTCTGTTTCGCGCTGCCGACGGAAGAGATCATCCGCGAAGGCGTGGCCGCGCTCGCCCGGATCTGCTTCGAGCAGACCGGCGTGCCGGCCCATGGGGTCAATCGCCGCCGCGGCTGAGGCGGGATGCGGGAAGGCTCAGCGCCTGTCCCATTCCTCGCCCCAAACCTGCACGACATGACCGGGCGAGACCTCGCGATATTGCCGCGCCGGCGGCACATAGTCGGCCGGCCGCACGGGGCTGCGGATCTCGTCGTTCGACACGACGCGCCGGCCGGTCCGCCGCGCCGGATCGGGGATCGGTACGGCGGCCATCAGCTTGCGCGTATAGGGATGCTGGGGGGCGCCGAAGACAGCGGCGCGCGGCCCGATCTCGACGATCTCGCCGAGATACATCACCGCCACGCGGTGGCTCATCCGCTCGACGACCGCCATGTCGTGCGAGATGAAGACATAGGCGAGCCCCATGCTGGCCTGCAGGTCGAGCATGAGATTGACCACCTGCGCCTTGACCGAGACGTCGAGGGCGGAGACCGCCTCGTCCGCGACGATCAGCCTCGGCTCGAGCGCCAGCGCCCGGGCGATGCAGATGCGCTGGCGCTGGCCGCCGGAGAATTCGTGCGGGTAGCGGTCGGCCATGGCCGGGGTCAGGCCGACGCGCACGAGCAGCTCGGCCACCCGCGCATCGGCCTCGGCGCGGTTCGCAAGGCCATGGGCGTGCAGCGGCTCGGCGATCGCCGCGCGCACCGACATGCGCGGATTGAGGCTGGCGAAAGGATCCTGGAAGACGATCTGCATGCGCCGGCGCATGGCGCGCAGGGCTTTCGAATCCATCGCCAGGACATCCTCGCCGTCGACCAGGACCGCGCCGCTGTTCGGCTGGATCAGCCGCAGGATGGAGCGGCCGGTGGTCGACTTGCCGCAGCCGGACTCGCCGATGAGGGCCAGCGTCTCGCCGGCCTGCAGGCTGAACGATACGTTCTCCACCGCGTGGACGCGGCCGGTGACCTGGCCGAACAGGCCCGAGGTGATGTCGAAGCGGGTGGTGAGCCCGGCCACTTCGAGGATCGGCCGGGCGGCCGCGGCGACCGTGTCGGGCGTTTCGGCCGGAACATCCGATTCTCCGGTCGTCTTGTCGACGACGGGGAAGCGCATCGGCCGCGTGCGGCCGGTCATCGAGCCGAGCCGGGGCACGGCCGACAGCAGCGCCTTGGTGTAGGGATGACCCGGCGCGGCGAAGATCCGCGCGGTGTCGCCGGTCTCCACCGCCTCGCCGCCATACATGACGACGGTGCGGTCGGCGATCTCGGCGACCACGCCCATGTCGTGGGTGATGAAGAGGACCGACATGCCGTCCTCCTCCTGCAGCAGCTTGATCAGTTCCAGGATCTGGGCCTGGATGGTGACGTCGAGGGCGGTCGTCGGCTCGTCGGCGATGAGCAGTTTCGGCCGGCAGGCGAGCGCCATGGCGATCATCACGCGCTGGCGCATGCCGCCCGACAGGCGGTGCGGATAGTCGTGGAAGCGGCTCGCGGCCGAGGGAATGCGGACCTTGTCGAGCAGCCTGATCGCTTCGGCCTCGGCCGCCGCGCGCGGCATGGCATGGTGATAGATCAGCGCCTCGGCGATCTGGAAGCCGACGGTCAGCACCGGATTGAGGCTGGTCATCGGCTCCTGGAAGATCATCGCGACGTCATTGCCGCGCACCTGGCGCATCGCCTTGTCGGAAAGGGTCAGGAGCTCCTGGCCGGCCAGCCGGATGCTGCCCGCGATCCGGCCGCTCTGCGGCGGTATCAGGCGCATGATCGAGAGCGCGGTGACGCTCTTGCCTGAGCCCGACTCGCCGACGATGGCGACCGTCTGTTTCGGCGCCACCTCGAAGGCGAGGTTGCGCACGACGGAATGCCACTGGCCCTCGCGCCGGAAGGCCGTGGTGAGACCGGAGACGGCGAGCACCGGCCCGGTGGCCGCGTTCTGCGGTTCGAGGGGCGCGGGATGGTCGGATGCAATCACGGGGTCTGTCCATGGCGGGCTGACGGGTGGCGCACCCTATGGCGTCGTGCGTCATCAGGCAAGTCATTGAAAAATCTATTGAATTATAATCATTCCAATGTGTGGCGCGCGACGTTCGGTGGGCCTTCGCGCGCTGCGGGCCGCCGCGCCATGACGGCCATGAAAAATCCGGTCTAGGCCGTCTCCCGCTTTCGTGTTGCGATGACGATCTGCCAGGGAGGCGCCCATGACCGAGCTTGTGCGCGAGCTTGCCGATGGACTGATGTTTCCGGAAGGGCCGGTGGCCATGGCCGACGGCTCGATCCTGCTGGTCGAGATCGGCCGGGGCACGCTGACGCGGGTCGGTCCGGACGGCGCCGTCAGCATCGTCGCGACGCCGGGGGGCGGCCCGAACGGCCTGGCGCTCGGGCCCGACGGCCGCGCCTATCTGTGCAACAATGGCGGCTTCAAGTGGACGGAGCCGGGCGACCCGAACGGCTATCGGCCGGTGGCCCAGGCCGACGACTATAGCGGCGGCCGGATCGAGCGGGTCGACCTTGCCACCGGTGCTGTCGAGGTGCTCTACACGGAAACCGAGAAGGGGCCGCTGAAGGGCCCGAACGACATCGTCTTCGATGCCGACGGCGGCTTCTATTTCACCGATCTCGGCAAGGTCCGGGCGCGCGAGATGGATCGCGGCGCTGTCTATTACGCCCGCGCCGACGGCAGCGCCGTCAAGGAGCTCGCCTTTCCGCTGATGACCCCGAACGGCATCGGGCTCTCGCCCGACGGCGCGACGCTCTATGTCGCGGAAACGCAGACGGCGCGGCTCTGGGCCTTCGACATCGTCGCGCCCGGCGAGATCCGGCGCCAGCCGTTTCCCTCGCCGCATGGCGGGCGCCTCGTCGCCGGCCTCGGCGGCTACCGCATGTTCGATTCGCTCGCGGTCGACGCCGAGGGCCATATCTGCGTCGCGACGCTCGTGGAGGGCGGCATCACCATCATCGCGCCGGATGGCGGCACCGTCGAGCACGTGCCCATGCCGGACCGCTGGACCACCAATATCTGCTTCGGCGGCAAGGATCTGAAGACCGCCTTCATCACCCTGTCCTCGTCCGGTCGGCTCGTCGCGCTGCCGTGGCGACGGCCGGGCCTCGCGCTGAACTACGGCTGATGACGAAGGGCGCGCGGCGACAGCGGGCCGCCAGGAGGAAAGACGCATGACGACAGGCCATGGAGGCGCGGCAGCGCTGGTCACCGGCGGCAGCCAGGGCATCGGCGCGGCGATCGTCGCGCGCATCGCCCGCCGCGGCATTCCCGTCATCAATCTCGACCGGCAGCCCGGGGCCGCGGATGCGCCGGCGCGCTGGGTCAAGGCCGACCTGACCGATCTCGACGAGACGCGCGCGGCGCTCGCCGAGATCACGGCGCGCCATGACATTCTCTGGCTCGTCAACAATGCCGGCATCGCCGCGCCGGCGACGCTCGAGGACACGACGGCGGAGGATCTCGACCGCGTCGTCGCGATCAATCTGCGCAGCAACATGCTCTGCGCCCAGGCCGCGCTGCCGGCCATGAAGCAGGCGGGCAGGGGCCGCATCGTCAGCATTTCGAGCCGCGCGGCGCTCGGCAAGGAGCTGCGCACGGCCTATTCGGCGACGAAGGCGGGCGTGATCGGCATGACCCGCACCTGGGCTCTCGAACTCGCCCCGCTCGGCATCACGGTCAATGCGATCGGGCCCGGGCCGATCGAGACGGAGCTGTTCCGCAGCGCCAATCCGCACAACAGCCCGCGCACGCGGGCGATCATCGAGGGGGTGCCGGTGCGCCGGCTCGGCCAGCCCGAGGACATCGCCCACGCCGTCGCGTTCTTCCTCTCCGACGAAGCCTCCTTCGTCACCGGCCAGGTTCTCTATGTCTGCGGCGGCATGACCGTCGGAGTCGCGCCGATCTGAGATCGGGTCGACGCGGCGGTGGGGGAGACTGCGGCCGGGCGTGCCCTGCATTGAAGGTCGCCGTGGTTCGAGGCTCGCCTGCGGTTCGCACCTCACCATGAGGAATGTGGAGAACGGCATCAGGGTTTCTGATGGAGCGGTACGTTTGGCGCGCGTCCAGCACCGTCGCTGCTGCAATGCTCTCGATCCCTCATGGTGAGGTGCGAGCGCAGCGAGCCTCGAACCCTGGCTGACCCTGGTGCAAATCCCAGCAGCCCAGGATTGCGCAGACTCTAAGCCATTCCTGTCCCAGGCGTTTCATAAAAGACGCTTGGCGGCTGGCCGAAATGCCTGCGGAACATGGCGGTGAAGGCGCTCTGGCTGGCGTAGCCGGCATCGAAGGCGACGTCGATGATCCTGGCGCCCCGGGCGAGCCGTTCCAGTGCGAAGATGAGGCGCGCCTGCTGGCGCCACTGGCCGAAGGTGAGCCCGGTATCCCTCGCGAACAGCCGGTGCAGCGTCTTGGCGGCGATGCCGAGCCGGCCGGCCCATTGCGCCGCGGTTGTCGTGTCGGCGGGATGCGCGGTCAGGGCCGCGCAGATCGTGCGGAGCCGCGCGTCGCGCGGCAGCGGCAGATGCAGCGGCAGCACGGCGACTTCGCGCAGCTCGTCGAGCACGAGCTGCAGCAGGCGCTCGTCGCGGGTGCCGGGCGCGTAGTCGAGCGGCACCGTGATGGCGGCGATGATCAGTTCGCGCAGCAATGGCGAGACCGCCAGCACGCAGCTGGCCCGGGGCAGATGCGGTGCCGCGGCGGGATCGACGAACAGGGTGCGGATCTTCACGGCGCCGCACATCCGCACCTCGTGCTCGAGGTCCGGCACCAGCCAGACCGCGCGGTTCGGCGGCACGACCCAGGAGCCGGCGGCCGAGCGGACGATCATCACGCCCTCGATGGCATGAAGCAGCTGGCCACGCGGGTGCGAATGCAGGCCGGTCGAACTGCCCGCGGGATAGTCGATCTCCATCGCCGCGACCGGGCGCTCCGTCGCGTGATAGCCGAGATGGCGTGTTTCGCGCGTGTCCATCATGTCCCAAACGCGATAGTCGATGTCATTCTAGCGAGAGACTGACGCCGAAGCGACGGGCTATTGCGCCAAGTCCGCCGGCGCCTGCGTGCCCGCGCCTGCCGCCGGCGGTGGCTATCCGACACAACAGGCTCCATCGCGATGAACGACCCCAGCAACCGTGATCTCCTCCTGCGCATCGCCGAGGCCTTCGAGCGCCTGGCGCCGCCGGCGCCCGCGAGCGGCCTCGAACAGGCCGCGGAAGGCTATCTCTGGCTGGCCGGCGCCGGCCGCCTGAAGCCCGTACCGCGCATCTCCCGGACCGATATCGGCCTGCTGCAGCGGATCGAGCACCAGCGCGAGGCGCTGCTCGCCAATACGCGGGCCTTCGCTGCCGGGCGCTCGGCCAACAATGCCCTGCTCTGGGGCGCGCGCGGCACCGGCAAGTCGTCGCTGGTCAAGGCCGCGCATGCCCAGGTCAATGCCGAACGGCCCGCAGGCACGCCCGCCATCGCGCTGGTCGAGGTGCAGCGCGAGGATATCGGCACCATGCCCGACCTGCTCAGTCTGCTGGAGGCGGCTACGCCGCGCCGGTTCATCATCCTGTGCGACGATCTGTCGTTCGATGCGGGCGAGGCGGCCTACAAGTCGCTGAAGGCCGTGCTCGACGGCGGCATAGCCGGGCGGCCCGACAATGTCGTGTTCTATGCGACCTCCAACCGGCGGCATCTTCTGGCCCGCGAAATGGTCGAGAACGAGCGGGCGACCGCGATCAATCCCGGCGAGGCGGTGGAAGAGCGGGTGTCGCTGTCGGACCGGTTCGGCCTTTCGCTCGGCTTCCATGTCGTCGACCAGGACGGCTTCCTCGACATGGTGCGAAGCCATGCCGCCCATCACGGCATCCGGATCGCGACGGACGATCTCGATCGCCAGGCCCTGCAATGGGCGATGCAGCGCGGCGCGCGGTCCGGGCGGACCGCCTGGCAGTTCGTCCAGGCGCTGGCCGCCGAACATGCCTGAGCGGGCCGGCCGGCCGGTCAGCGTCCGGCCGGCCAGCCGCCGCGTTCCTGGATCCAGGCGAGAGCCACGGTCAGGAGCATGAAGACGACGGCGGTGGCGAACACCGCCTGCGGATAGCCGTGGTCGAGCAGGCCGGCGTAGAGCAGGGGGCCGGCGACGCCGCCGACATTGAAGCCGGTGGAGACGATGCCGAACACACGGCCTTCGGCGCCGGGCGGGGCGGCCGCGCGCACCATCATGTCGCGCGAGGGCGTGATGACGCCGGCGAGGAAGCCGGCGAGGCCCATGACGGCGACCAGCAGCACCGGCGGCATGCGGACGAGGGCGACCAGGGCCACCAGGGCGGCGGTCGCGAGGAAGGCGATCGCCGCGAGCTGGCCGTGCCGGCTCGTGCGGTCGGCCAGCGTGCCGCCGGCCAGCACGCCGAGCGCGCTCGCGAACAGGAAGGCGGTCAGCGCCGTGTTGGCGAGCGCCAGTTCGAGGCCGTAGCCGGCGACGAAGGCGGCGACCGAAAAGTTCTGGACGCCGCCCATGCTGAGGTTGAGCAGCACGAAGAGGGCGGTGAGCGACAGGACGGCCGGCGTGAACAGGCCGGTTCCGCCGCCCGCCCTGTCGCCGGCCTTGGCCGGCGCGGGCCGGGCCGGCGCCGGCTGCATCGACCGGCCGGTCAGGAGCAGGGCGGCGACGGCAAGGCCGATGAGGCCGGAGGCGGCGAAGGCGGCTGCGACATGCGAGACCGCGGCAATGCCGAGCAGCACGGCCGGAGCGATGGCGGTGCCGAGAAAGCCCGCGAAGGTATGGACCGAAAAGGCGCGGCCCATGCGCTCGCCGTCGATGCCGGCGGAGAGCAGGGCATAGTCGGCGGGGTGGTAGACGCCGTTGGCAAGGCCTGCGGCGGCCATGGCGACGAGCAGCAGCGGATAGCTGCCGGTCGCGGCGACCGAGAGGAAGCTGAGGCCGCCGAGCACCAGCGCCGCGACGAGCAGGCGGCGGGGGCCGAGCCGGTCCACCAGAAAGCCGATCGGCGTCTGCACCAACAGCGACACAATGTTGAAGACGGCGAGCGCGACGCCGACCTCGACGAAGCCGACGCCGAGATAGGCCGGCAGGAGCGGGATGAGCGCCGGCAGCGTCATGATGTGGAAATGGCTGACCAGATGGGCCATCGAGACGCGCGTCAGCAGCGCCGCCTCGCCCCGGCGCGCCGCTGGCATGGTGTCCGACGATGCCGTCATGGCCGGCCCAACATCTCCGAAAGCCTCATGGTCCGACAGACCAAGGCGTTCCGAAGCCGCGGCGGAAGGCGCCGATTTGCACGGCTGCCATGCCGCTTGCCGGCGCTCCCGGACGCCGGCACGCCCGGCCCTCTGAGCTCCGGCAAATTGCCGAACGAGAACAGCAATTTGCGCGAAGAAAGCCGCGGCCGTCGCGAGCGCCGCCGTTTCGGCCCGGTTCAGCGCGGCGCGGCGAAATATTCGACGCCGCGGACGAGGCCGGCGCGCACCAGCTCGCCCTGGTTGAGCGTGTAGTTGACGTGGGACAGCACTTCGCTGAAGGCGAAGCTCGTCTGGTGGGCGTCGAGCTTGCGCGTGAACATGAAGGGGATGAGCTCGGCGGCCGAGCGCGGCTTGTCGCGGCAGGCGGCGATCAGCGCCGCGCAGCGCGATTCATGATGGGCGATGAGCTGCTGGCTGCGCAGGTCCAGCCCGATGAAGGGCAGCTGGTGGCCGGGCAGAACCAGGGTATCCGGCGGGATCTCGGCCTTCAGCAGCCGCAGGCTGCGCAGGAACAGGCCGAGCGGGTCGCCATGCGGATCGACTGCCCAGACGCTGACATTGGGCGTGATCTTGGCCAGCACCTGGTCGGCGACGAACAGCACCTTGTCCTCGGCCGAATGCAGCATGATCTGCTCGGCGGCGTGGCCGTCGCCGGACCGGACCGCAAAGACCCGCCCGCCGATCCTCAGCTGGTCGCCGGCGACGAGGCGCAGGAAGGTGCCGGGCAGGTCGGAGACCATGTGCAGATATTCGCTGCCCTGGGTCGCGACCAGCTCGGTCAGCTCCTGGCCGAGCCCGTGGCTGAGATAGAAGTCGCGGTAGAGCTTGGCGTCGAGCGCATTGGGCTTCAGCGAAATGTTCAGGCAGCTCAGATAGGAGGTCTGGCTGGTCAGCAGCGGCATGTCGAAGCGGCGGGCGAGCCAGCCGGCGAGCCCGATATGGTCGGGATGGAAATGGGTGACGATCAGGCGCGTCAGACGCCGGCCCTTGAGCGGACCGGCGACCAGCGCCTCCCAGGCGTCGCGGGTCACCTGGTCGTCGATGCCGGTATCGAGCACGGCCCAGCCGTCGCCGTCCTCGATCAGATAGATGTTCACGTGGTTGAGCCGGAAGGGCAGTGGCAGCCGCGTCCAGAGGATGCCCGGCGCGATCTCCAGCACCGCGCCCGGCTCGGGGGGCGTCGGCACGGGGAAGACGAGATCGGGTTCGGTGGCCAGGGCGGACATGCGGGGAGACTTTCGGGTTGGCGATGGCTGACGTGATGCCGCGGATCGGATGAAAAGGACGGGCTTCAATGATGCTCGCAGCGCCTGGTGCCTGTCGGCCGCGGCATGCGCCTGACGGCCGAACCCGCAACGCGGCGAGCGCAAAAATCCGGGCACCCGCGCCGGATGCCGCCGGTGCCCCGGTCCCATCTGGCAGAATATGACGCCGCGGTCCATCGGCCAGACGGCCGTTAGGCATGTCGCGCGACACCGCGGCGGCACGCTCTTGACAGCTGCGCCGCGACGACGGCATTGCTTGTCGCCAACACGGAAGAGATCGACCCGCCTCGCGTGGGACGGCGCCGACGGAGCAACCGCCCCGGAAACTCTCAGGCAAAAAGACCGTGTCCGAAGTCAGACTCTGAAAAGTGGAGCCGCATGCTCCCGCCGATGGTGTAAGTCGCCGCTCAATGCATGAGCGCCGGTGAAGCTCTCAGGCCAATGACAGAGGGGGCGTTCGAACCCGCATGATGCGGGAAGGAGCGCCTATGATTTCGACGAAACCCTCCCATGTGGCGGTGATCGGCGCCGGCATTACCGGCATCACCACGGCCTACAATCTTGCCAAGCGCGGCTGCCGTGTCACGGTCTTCGACCGCCATCCCTATGCGGCGATGGAGACCTCCTTCGCCAATGGCGGCCAGCTTTCCGCGTCCAATGCCGAGGTCTGGAACAGCTGGGCGACCGTGCTGAAGGGCATGAAATGGATGTTCACGCCGGGCGCGCCGCTGCTGGTGAACCCGACGCCGTCCTGGCACAAGCTGTCCTGGATGGCCGAGTTCATCGCGGCGATCCCGAAATATGAAGAAAACACCGTGACCACGGCCCGGCTCGCGGTCGAGGCGCGGGCCCATCTCACCCGCATCGCCCGGGACGAGGGCATCGATTTCGACTGCGAGACCCGCGGCATCCTGCATTTCTATCACACCAGGGCCGATTTCGAGGCGGCGGCACGGGTGTCGCAGCTGCTCGCGCGCGGCGGCCTGGAACGGCGCGCGGTGACGCTGGGGGAGATCCGCGCCATCGAGCCGGCCCTGAAGGGCGCGTTCTACGGCGGCTTCTACACGCCGTCGGACTTCACCGGCGACATCCACAAATTCACCAATGGCCTCGCCAGGGCCTGCGAAAGGCTGGGTGTCGCGATGCGGCTGGCGACCGAGGTGACCGGCCTGGTGCCGACCGATCTTGCCGTGCGGATTTCCAGCCGCTCGGTCGAGCCGACGCTCGACGGTGCCGCCGAGCCCGAGCGGATCGAGAGCTTCGACCAGGTGGTGGTGTGCGGCGGCGTCATGTCGCGCAGCATCGGCCGTCAGGCCGGCGACCGGGTCAACGTCTATCCGGTCAAGGGCTATTCGATCACCGTCAATCTGATCGACGCGGCCGACCGGGAGGCGGCGCCCTGGACGAGCCTGCTCGACGACCGCGCCAAGATCGTCACCAGCCGGCTCGGCGCGGACCGGTTCCGCGTGGCCGGCACGGCCGAGTTCAACGGCGTCAACAAGGACATCCGGGCCGAGCGCATCGGCCCCCTGATCGCCTGGTGCCGCGCCCATTTCCCCGGCATGAGCACGCGCCAGGTCGTGCCCTGGGCCGGCCTCCGGCCGATGATGCCCGACATGATGCCGCGGGTGATGCGCGGGCGGAACCCGCGGGTCTTCTACAATACCGGCCACGGCCATCTCGGCTGGACGCTGTCGGCGGCCACCGCCGATGCGATCGGGGCGCTCGCGACCCAGCGCGCCAACGCGGCCTGACGGCGCCGGAACGACACGATCCGGGCGCGCACGGAGAGCGGCCGGGATGAGCAGGGATCGGCGCGGTCAAAAAGGACGGCGCCGATTTCGTGTACCGTGACGCCCGAACGCGCATGGAACGTGCAGGCTCCTGGCGTGGCGTCGGCGCTTTTGCAGCCCTTTCGCACCGGCGTGGGCGTAGTCTTCCGGCATCGACCATCAGGATGCGGGAGGACATGGCAATGGGTCCCTTTCCACATGACGCGCCCAAGGCCACCATCAGCGACAGCAACCCGGCCGGCACCGACGGTTTCGAGTTCGTCGAATTCGCCCATCCCGAGCCGGAAAAGCTCGACCGGCTGTTCCGCCAGATGGGATTCGCGCCGGTCGCCCGGCACCGGACCAAGGACATCACGCTCTACCGCCAGGGCGACATCAACTATCTGCTGAACCGCGAGCCGAACAGCCACGCCTCGGCCTTCGTCGCCGAGCACGGGCCCTGTGCGCCGGCCATGGCCTGGCGCGTCGTCGACGCGCGGAAGGCGCTGCAGCGCGCGCTCGACCTCGGCGCCACCGAATATGCCGGCGAGGGCAAGTCGCTCGACGTGCCGGCGGTGATCGGCATCGGCGGCTCGCTGCTCTATTTCGTCGACAGCTATGGCGAGACGGGCTCGGCCTATTCGCGTGAGTTCGACTGGCTCGGCGAGGTGAATCCGAGGCCGAAAGGCTTCGGCTTCTTCTACCTCGACCATCTCACCCACAATGTCGTGCGCGGCAACATGGACACCTGGTACCGGTTCTACCGGGACACGTTCAATTTCCGCGAGATCCGCTATTTCGACATTTCTGGCAAGATGACCGGCCTGACCAGCCGGGCGCTGACCTCGCCCGATGGCAAGATCCGCATCCCGATCAACGAAAGCGCCGACGAGCACAGCCAGATCGAGGAATATCTGCGCGAATACAAGGGCGAGGGCATCCAGCATATCGCGGTCGCCACCAACGACATCTATGCCGGCACCGATGCGATCGCGGCGGCAGGCCTCGCGTTCATGCCGGGCCCGCCCGACATCTACTACGAGAAGTCGAAGGCCCGGGTGAAAGGCCACCAGGAACCGCTCGACCGCATGAAGCAGCGCGGCATCCTGATCGACGGCGAGGGCGTGGTGGGCGGCGGCCAGACCCGCATCCTGCTGCAGATCTTCTCCAAGACGGTGATCGGGCCGATCTTCTTCGAGTTCATCCAGCGCAAGGGCGACGACGGCTTCGGCGAGGGCAATTTCAAGGCCCTGTTCGAGTCGATCGAGGAGGATCAGATCCAGCGCGGCGTGCTCAAGCCGGCCGCGGCCGAGTGAGCATGATCGCGGTTCCGACGACGATGGCCGGGCGGCCAAGATGAGCGATGCCTGGCGCGCCTATGCGAGCGCCCCGCCGGACGGGGCGCTGGTCTGTCCGTCCGAGGCGGTGGCGCAAGGCGCGGCGCGCTGCCTGTCGGTCACCTCGGAAGCCGGTGCCTTCCCGCTGCTCCTGGTGCGGACCGGGGACGGCCTCAAGGCCTATGTCAATGCCTGCCCGCACCAATATCTGCCGCTCGACTATCGCTCGGCCAACGTGCTCTCGGCCGACGGCACGCGCCTGCTCTGTTCGGCGCATGGCGCCATGTTCGACGCGGCGAGCGGGGGGTGCCTGTCGGGCGACGCCGCCGACGGCCTCGACCCGGTTCCGGTGACCGAGGCCGGCGGCGAGATCCGCATCGGCGGTTGACCGCGCGACCGGCGGGGCAAGGCCAGTTTGGCCGGCTGCACGGTCTGAAAGGTGCCGCCGCTCGACGTCTCGGGGCCACCTCGCGGCGCATGAGGCGCGAACCGATTCGCGTTTCTCCGGCTTGCGGACTCCGGGCCAATTCCAAGCGATTTCAACAGTTTATATGTGGTTCGCGAACCTGGGCGCAATTGTTGCGAAATGCCGGGTACATGTCGGGTCGATCGTCGCGCGCGCGGAGAATTGGGACGGGTTCAAGACCGAGGCATGCGGCATGGCAGTGCTGTCATGCGAGGCAGACAGGTGCTTAATCCTTGACCATTGTGCACTGCAAATGTACTTGTTGCATCGCGAAATTGGCTTCCTCCCTTTTCGCTGCCCCTCGGCTCGAGGGGCGTTCCCCTCTGGAAACAAACTTTCAGGCCGCAGGCATGTCCTGCGGCCTTTTTTCTTGGCCGGCCCTGTGCTTGCGATCGGGCCGATCGGGCCATCAGCCGGTCGCCGCCAGCGTTTCCGCGGCGAAGGCCGCGACATCGCGGGCGGGCCGGCCGAGGATCTGTGCGCCCGTGGCGGTCACCGGCGCGGCGGCGCCATCCGCCATCAGCATCGCAAAGCGCTGGATATTGGCCCGATGGGACTGCGGCACGCCGGCGGCGGCGAGCTGCGCCTCCTGATCGGCCCAGGCGAGCTTGGCCCATTGCACCGGCCGGCTCGAGCCTTGCGCGGCGAGGCGGGCGAGCTCGGTGCCGGTCACGGCGCGCGGGCCGGTCAGGACCAGGGGGCCGGGCGCGATCGTCTCGGCAAGGAGCTGCCTCATCGCCACGGCGGCGATATCGCGCGCATCGATGAAGGCGACCGGCGTGTCGCCCTGGGGCAGGGCGAGGCTGCCGGTGGCGGCGGCGCGAACGAGCGCCGGCCCGAGCGAGGTCTGCATCCAGGCATTCGGCCTCAGCGCGACGGTCTCGAGCGGCGAGGCGCGCAGGCGCGTCTCGACCGCCGCATGGGCATCGCCCGAACGGGTCGCGCCGGGCGGGTCGATCGTCCAGGTCGAGCCGGAGATCTTGACGATGCGCCGGACGCCGGCGCGTTCGGCCGCGGCGATGGCCGCCGTCTGGCCGCTGGCCAGAGTGTCGCTGACCGGCGACAGCAGCAGCAGCGCCTCGATACCGGCGAGGCTCGCCGCGAGCGCGTCGGCATCCTCGAAGCGGCCTTCGGCGAGGTCGATCGCGGTGCCGAGCAGGGCGCGTGCCTCGGCAGGCCGGGCGGTGAGCACGCGCACCGCGGCGCCTTGCCCGATCAGGTCCGCGACGATCAGTCGGCCGAGGCGGCCGGTGCCGCCGGTGACGAGAATGGTCGGTCGTGACGCAGGCATGAAAGCGCTTTCCAGGGCCGGCGGTGGGCGGCTTCAGCGTGGCACGGACCGCCGCAGCGCGACAGATGGACTGCGGCTGCGGCTCTCCGCCGTCAGGTGCCGGCGACGACGACGAGGCGGCGCACCTCGCCGCGCAGATAGGCCTGCAGGAAGCGGTCGTAGTCCTTGATGGACAGGCAGCCGTTGGAATCGCCGCGCGGGCCGAGGAGATAGGTGTGCGCCAGCAGGCCGGCGCGGCCATGAATCGCGCGGCTGCCACCCACCGGGTTGAGACGGATCGCCCGGACGCCATGGAAGCGCTGTTCGCGTTCGGTGAGATCGTAGACGTGCGGCGGCGTCGGCCCATGCATGCGGACATGGGCGTGGCGCGGATCGTCCATGCGCTCGCCGAGGCCGGAATGGGCCTCCAGCCGCTCGCCGTTCGGCAGGTACACCGTGCGGGCGCGGATGTCGTAGATGGCCGTGCCGTGTGGCGGCGTGCGGTTCGGGATCGGCATGGTGATGCGCGGCGCGGTGCCACCGGCATCGTTCAGGCTGCGGCCATTGCCGAGGCCGCCGCTGGAGGGGGCATAGGCGAGCACCGGCCCGCTGGGCGCGACCGGCCGCAGGTTCAGCAGGCGCTCGAAGAAGTTCCGGTTGTCAGGCGGCGGCGCCGCGGCGACGGCCTCGTTGCGGCCACGGCGCGTCGCCGGGCTCGCCGGCGCGGCCGGCCGTTCTGCGACCGTCGGTGGCGCGCGCAATTCGGGCGGGCGCGGCACCGGCATGGGCATGCCGAGGATCGGTGAGGGCCGCTGCAACGGCGTCGGCACCGCCTGGGTTTCCTCCTCCTCGGGTGCGACCGGCTCGGCGGGCAGGGCTGCCGTCACGATGCTCGGCACCGGGGCCGGTTCGGCAGCCGGCGGCGGCGCGCTGGCGGTCGCCTGCGGGAGCGGCCGCATGGCGGTGGTCAGCGGCGGCCGGTGGCCGAAGGGCGCGGGGCTCGGGCCGAGCACGTAGTTCGGATCGAGCAGCGGCTCGTAGCGGCGGATCGAGCCGACCGTTTCGGGGGCGGTCAGGGCCGGATAGGGCGCATGGCCCGACAGAACGACCGGCAGCCGGTTGTCGCGCATCGCCATGCCGGTCAGGGCGCCGGCCGCAAGGCCGACGAGACCGAGGCCGGCAATGCCGACGATGAAGCGGGGCACGCGGCTGCGCGGGACGCGATAGCCGGGAGCTTGAGCGAAGCCACGCTGACGACGGGTCATGTAACGCATGCGCTACGCTCTCGCGATACTCGCTACTCGATCCCGTACCGCCAGATGTCGGCATGCGCGCCGACCGGCCCGGCAAGGTCCGTCACGAGCGGACCGTCCGGCCGCGACGTCCCCTAATACGGGGAAACTGACAAATATTCGACCTCCATAAGGCAGCGTTTGGGTTAATCGCCGGTGAAGGGAATCGAAGATTTTTTCGGCAAAAGTGGCGCGGGAGCCAAATGGACGGCTTCGGCTCGGCCGGTCACGGTCCAAAACGACGCCGCGCGGAGCCGGTGCGGCGGCTCCGCGCGGTCGGGGGGACGATGTTTCCGGCGCGGCGGTCAGGCGGCTTTGGCGCGCTCTCCCGCCGCGGCGAGGCCGCGTTCGAGGTCGGCCAGGATGTCGTCGATATGCTCGATGCCGACCGACAGCCGCACATAGCTGTCGGACACGCCGGAGGCGAGCTGCTCCTCGGGCGCGAGCTGGGAATGGGTGGTGGTCGCCGGGTGGATCGCCAGCGACCGCGCATCGCCGATATTGGCGACGTGATAGAGCAGTTCCAGCGCGTCGATGAAGCGCCGCCCGGCCTCGCGGCCGGCGGCCAGTTCGAAGCCGACGAGGCCGCCATAGCCGCCCTTGAGATAGCGGTCGGCGCGCTCGCGGGCGATGCCCTGCTGCTGGGAGGGATGGATGACCTTGGCGACCTCCGGCCGCCGGGCGAGCCAGTTCGCCACCTTCTCTGCATTGGCGGCATGGCGCTCGATGCGCAGGGCCAGGGTCTCGATGCCCTGCAAAGTGAGGAAGGCGTTGAACGGCGAGAGCGCCGCGCCGAGATCGCGCAGCAGGGTGGTGCGGGCCTTGACGATATAGGCGACCGGCCCGAGCGGCCTGGTCGCTTCGACCCAGACCGCGCCATGATAGCTCGGATCGGGCGTGTTCAGCGCCGGCTGGCGGGCGGGGATGTGGGCCCAGTCGAAATTGCCGCCGTCGACGATCAGGCCGCCGATCGAGGTGCCGTGGCCGCCGAGATATTTGGTGCTGGAATAGACGACGACGGCGGCGCCGTGGTCGAGCGGGCGGGCGATGAGCGGAGCGGCGGTGTTGTCGACGATCAGGGGTATGCCGAGATCGCGGCCGATGGCGGCAACCTCGGCGATGGGAAACACCGTGAGCTTCGGGTTGGGCAGCGTCTCGGCGTAATAGGCACGGGTGCGCTCGTCGGTCGCCCTGGCGAAGGCTTGCGGATCGGCCGGGTCGACGAAGCGCACCTCGATGCCCTGGTCCTTCAGCGTGTTGGCGAACAGGTTCCAGGTGCCGCCGTAGAGATCGGTCGAGGCGACGACATTGTCGCCGACCCGGGCGAGATTCTGGATCGCGATGGCCGATGCGGCCTGGCCGGAGGCGAGCGCCAGCGCGGCGACGCCGCCTTCGAGGGCGGCCACCCGCTTTTCCAGGACATCGGTCGTGGGGTTGCCGATGCGGGTATAGATGTTGCCGAGCTCCTTCAGGGCGAAGAGGTTGGCGGCATGCTCGGTGTCGCGGAACTGATAGGAGGTCGTCTGATAGATCGGCACGGCGACCGAGCCGGTGGCCTCGTCGGCGCGCCAGCCGGCGTGCAGGGCCAGGGTTTCGGGCTTGAAGGAACGCTCCGACATGGATCTCTCTCGCTCGCTGTGATGGGGATCTGGGAGGCGCGGGGCGCGGCGGCCCGCCGCCGTCAGTTGGACGCCCGGACGAGCGGGCGCAGGGTCGGCTCGGTCGAGACGGTTGCCGATTGGCGCATCATGGTCGCGGTATAGAGCACCAGTCCAAAGGCCCCGACGGTCAGGACGATGTCGATCGACCGGCGCAATCTGCGTTTGGCATGCATTGGTGTCTCCTCGGCCGTCATTGACCTTTCGCCAAGGCCTCAGGCACTTGCGAGAAGCAAGCCAACACCATGTCCTGCAATGATTTCAACGGGGGGTCTTGAGAAAAGAACGTGGTTTCCCGGCGTGGAAACACTGTGGATGCGCGTTCTTTTGACACCCGTCGGGAGGAGAACAGGCATGCGGCGGCGTTCGCGCCGCGCTCGTCCCGATCCGGGGGCTATCGGGGCAGGATGCGATAGGCGCAGCGGCGCGCGCCGTGCACGATGTGCTCGGTGCGCTCCACCCGACAGTCCGGCCCGAGCATGGCGCGGAAGATCGCAAGCTCCGCGCGGCAGAAGCCCTGGCAGGCGGTCGCCGCCGCGCAGATGGGGCAATGGTTCTCGACGAACAGCCAGCCCTCGCCGTCGTCGGCCCTGCGCCACTCGGCCATGTAGCCTTCGCGGCTGCGGATCTCGGCAAGCCCGGCCAGGCGGGCTTCGATGCCGGTCCGGCCGTCGAGCTCGGCCTGATAGGCGGCACGCATGTCGCTCTCGCGGGCCGCGATCAGCCGGTCCAGCGCATCGGCGCCAAGCACGTCGCGCACCGATTTGACCAGGCTGACCGTCAGCTCCGCATGCGTGTCGGGAAAGCGTGCGTGGCCACGGTCGGTCAGGCGCCAGAACTGCGCGGGCCGGCCGACACCGCGCACCACCGATTCGGTTTCCACCAGTCCGTCGGTCGCGAGCTTGACGAGCTGCTGGCGCGCGTTCTCGCCCGTCGATCCGAGCGCCGCGCCGAGATCGGCGGCGGTCTGGGGCCCGCGCGTTTTCAGATGCAGCAGGATCCGGTCGGCGACCGGCCGCTTCGACGATGCCGTGTTTTCCAAGTCGATGGTTGACATATTCTCCGGTGGCCGATATTCAAAGTTATCGCTTGTTATATATCGCGCCGGGGATCGAGCGCAATCCGACGAGCCCGAGCGGCGCGGCCGAGGGCCGACAGCGGCCAGACGAAGGTTTTCCCATGCAGGACCGGCCCGAAGGCTGGGGAGCGCTGCTCTCCGGCGGCAATGGTATCCGTTCGCTGGCGCTTGCCGGCGGGGTCGCTCTGCACGCGGTCAACGTGTTCATCGCCACGACGATCCTGCCCTCCGTGGTCGCTGATATTGGCGGGCTCGACTATTACGCCTGGAGCACGACCCTCTTCGTTGCCGCCTCGATCGTCGGCGCAGCCCTGTCGGCGCGGCTGCTGCTGGGGCTCGGGCCACGCGGCGCCTATGGCGCGGCCGCGCTCATTTTTGGCCTCGGCAGCATGGCCTGCGCGCTTGCCCCGGCCATGCCGGCCTTGCTCGCCGGCCGCATCGTCCAGGGGCTCGGCGGCGGTTTCCTGTTCGCCTTGTCCTACGCCATGATCCGCATCGTCTTCGCGCCGTCGCTCTGGCCGCGCGGCATGGCGCTGGTCTCCGGCATGTGGGGCGTGGCGACGCTGATCGGCCCGGCGGTCGGCGGCATCTTCGCAGAACTCGGCGCATGGCGCCTCGCCTTCTGGTCGGTCGTTCCGGTCACCGCGCTGTTCGCACTGATGGCCGTCATCGTCCTGCCGAAGCGGGAGGCGGCCGGGGGTGCCCGGCCCGGCCTGCCGTTGCTTCAGCTGGGGCTGCTGACCCTCGCGATCCTCGCCATCTCGCTCGGCAGCATTCGGCCGGGCCTCACCTGGACGGCGGCCGGCCTGATCGCCGCGATCCTGCTGCTCGGCCTGATCGCGGCCGTCGAGCGGCGCACGGCGAGCCGGCTGCTTCCGCAGGGCGCCTTCAGCCTCGCGACACCGCTCGGCCTTGCCTTCGCCTCGATCACGCTGCTCACCGTCGCGGTGACCGGCGCGGAGGTCTTCGTGCCGCTGTTCCTGCAGGTGCTGCACGGCCAGCCGCCGCTGGCGGCGGGCTATCTCGCCGCCGCCATGGCCGGCGGCTGGACGAGCGGATCGATCGCGAGTTCGGGCATTGCGCCGCGCGCCGTCGCCCGCGCCACGATCGTCTCGCCGATGGTCACCTTCGCGGGCATGGCGCTGCTGGCGCTGCTCATGCCGCGGGCCGCCGGCGGCTGGCCGTTCACGGCCTGTCTCGTGCTCGGGCTCGCCCTCGCCGGTCTCGGGGTCGGCTATGGCTGGCCCCACCTCCTGACGCGCGTCCTGAAAGTGGCGCCGGCGGCCGAGCAGGATCTGGCCTCGGCCTCGATCACGACGGTCCAGCTCTTCGCCTCGGCGCTCGGCGCGGCGCTGGCGGGCATGATCGTCAATCTGGCCGGCCTGACCAGCCCCGGCGGCGTCGCCGGCACCGCCTCGGCGGCTTTCTGGCTGTTTGCGGTGCTCGCGCTGGCGCCGCTGGCCGCCGTTCTGGTGGCGTTGCGCGGCGCCCGGCTCGCGCAGGGCGCCGTGGGCCTCGTCGCGCGCCCGGCGGACAGGTGAGGCGCGCGCCGTCAGTCGTGACCGCGCCGCCAGTAGCTGACGACGAGCTGCTGGTCGCCTGAAAGCCCCAGCGTGTCGCGGACATGGCTGCGCAGGCGCTTGAAGTCGTCGAACTCGACCGCCGCCCAGACGCGGACGCTGCCCCCGGCCGGCAAGGCCACGGCGCGCACCTGGTCGATCAGCGCCGGCGGGTTCGCGGCGCGCAGGCGCCAGTCGACGCGGATGCCGGGCGGATGCCGCAGGTCCTGCCGCTCGCCGGCATCGGCCACCTCGATGATGGCGATGCCGCAGGCTTCTGCGGGGAGGCTTTCCAGCATGCGCGCGACCGCCGGCAGGCCGGTCTCGTCGGCAATGAAGAAGTGCCAGTCGGCGGCCATCAGGCCCCGGCCGCCGGGCCCGGCCATGCCGATCCGCTGGCCGGGCCTCGCCCCGCTCGCAAAGGCGCTGCCGGGGCCGGGCGTGTCGTCGTGCAGGACGAAGTCGATGGCGAAGCTGCCGGTCGCCACATCGATCGAGCGGATGGTGTATTTGCGCTCGACCGGCCGTGCCGCACCCTCGGGCCAGCCCGGCATGCCGTTGGGGCCGAGCCTGGGCACCGGCATGGCTTCGCCCGGCGCCGGGAAGGTCAGCCGCACATGCATGTTGCCGATATCGGCGAAGCGGGCGAGGTCCTCGCCGGAGAAATGGAGGCGCCGCATGTGGGGCGTCACGTCCTCGACCGCCGTCACCGTGATCTCGCGGTAGTTCGGCGGCCGGACGACGTCGCTGCCATCGCCGGACCAGACGATGGCGGGGGCTTCGCCCTCGGCGAATTCGAGCAGATGGCTGGTCAGCGCGAAACGGGCGGTCAGGAGCCCCTCGAGATCGGCGGCCTCCGCCCGCAGTTCCAGGTCGGACCCGGCGACGCTGAGCGCGACCTGGCCGAACGGGAAGGCGATGCCGCGCCGGTCCGGCTCCGGCGGCAGCGGCGTGCCGTGCTCGGCAAGGTGGTCCGAGACCGCCTCCATCAGCCGGCGCGGATCGGCGACCGGCACGTTCGCGACTGCAGTCAATGTCATGGTCGGGTTCTCTCTGGATCGGAGCGGGCGGACGACGCGCGGCTCAAGGCGGCGGCGCGCCGAGCCACCAGGTGCCGGTCACCGGCACGGTGAGGAAGCGGCGGTTCATCTCGTCGAAGCTCCGCTGCGGGTCGATATCGGCGAAACGTTCGGGGTGCAGCCACTTGGCCAGAACCTCGATGCCGACGACATGCAGCGGCGTGTCGTTGAAGAGGTGGTGGAAGCCATAGGCGCGGCCGCGCTGGACCGCGCCGACGGCGGCAATGCCGGGAATGGCCAGCAGGCGCTCGAAGCTCTCGCGGCTGCGCTGCTCGTCGACGCCCGGGCCGAGCACCAGGCCGTTGGTCGCGGCAAGATGCAGGCCGCCGGTCGCGACGAAGACGTCGGGATTGCTGGCGATGACCTTTTCGATGCTGACCTGGCCGTTGACGCCGGGCACGAGGCTCGCGCCCAGATTGATGCCGCCGGCGGCCTCGATCATGTCGTTGAAGGTCGCGCGGCCGGGCGTGAAGCAGCAGTCGCGGCCGTCGGCATGGGCGAGCATGAACAGCGTCGGCCGCGGCAGGCCGGCGACCCGCTCCCTGACGCGGGCGAGATGCTGCTCATAGAAGGCGATCAGCTCCTCGGCCTCGCGGCCATGGCCGGTCAGCCGGCCGAGGGCCCGGAGGCTCGGCACGGTATCGACGAGCGGTCGGACGTAGAAGTCGAGCACGGCCACCTTGAGCCCGGCCGCTTCGAGCTTGTCGATCATGTCGGCCGAGGTCGGCGTCGCCGTCCGCGCGCCGATGACGAGGCGGCTGAGCACGACGAGATCGGGCTGCAGCGCGATGATCCGTTCGAGCGAGGTGGTCGGCGCCGTGCCCTCGCCGACGACCGGGATCGCCGACACGGCCGGAAAGGCCTTCTGATAGAGTGCATAGGCCGCCGGATCCTGGCGGCGGAAGTCGCCGCCCCAGCCGGCGACGATGCTGGTGGGGTCGCGCATGAGGAAGGCGAGCGTGCTGACCTGCCGGCCCTGGACGAGCACGATCCGGCGAGCCGGTGCGGCGAGGCTCACGGTGCGGCCGAGAATGTCGGTCGCCGTCACCGGTTCGGCCCGCACCGCCGCCGGCGACAGGATCAGCACAAGGGCGAGGGCGAGAATGCGCGGCAGGGTCATGACGGCTCCCGCAGGTCGAGGCTGAAGGCGAGGGCGATGGCCCGGCTGAGGGCCGCCGGCACGACCGATCCATGGTTCTCGCCGTCGAACAGGTGGAAACCGGCGTCGAAACCTTCCGACCTGAGGCGGACAGCAAAGGCCTCCGCATTGGCGATCATGCGGTTGCGCCGAAGCCAGAGAGGATAGGCGGGCAGGCGTTCGGCGATCCCGGGGCGTGGCGTCTCCTCGAGGCCGCCGGCGCTGATCCTGACACGGACGCGCGGGCGCGAAGCAGGCCGCGGCCGGGCTGCGAGCCGTTCAGGCAGAAGGTTCTCGCCCCACCAGAGCGACGGGCTGGAGGCAATGTAGGTGCCGAAGGCTTCGGGCGTCTCCACGAGCGTGTCGAGAACGAACAGGCCGCCGAAGGAATGGCCGAACAGCGCCTGGCGCCGGGGGTCGATCGGCAGGCGCGCGGCGACGGCCTCCCGCACGTCCTCGACCAGAAAGCGGCGGAAGGCGCGCGCGCCGCCGCTCGGCGGCCAGGCTTCGCCATTCGGCCTAAGGCCGAGCCGGCCGTCGGGAACCTCGGGCGTATAGTCGCGGGTGCGGCGCACGAGATCGATCGTCGCCTCGCCCGGATAGGCGAGGCCGACGACGAGACCGGGCCCGACGCCCGTCGAGGCGGGCTGCCGGCTCTGCGCACGCATGCTGTCGACGGCCGTGCCGAAATCGGCATTGCCGTCGAGCAGATACAGAACCGGATAGCCGTCGGCCGGCGGCGGCGTGTCGGGCCAGGCGAGCAGCACCTCATGGCGGCCCGACGGGCCGGCGAGCGGCAGAACCGCGCTCGCGGCGATGGCGACCCTGCCGGTCCCGGCCGGCTGCGGCAGAAGCGAGGCAGGGCTGCCGGACACGGCGGTCACCAGCGATAGGTCAGGCCGGCGGTGACCGTCCGCCGCAGGCCATAGGCGCATTGCATGGCCGCGAAACAGCCGGAGACGAATTCGCGGTCGAACAGGTTGTGGGCGTTGACCTGCAGCGACAGGCCCTTGAGCTCGGGCCGGCTGCGGCCGAAATCGTAGGACAGCATGGCGTCGACCACGGCATAGGCCGGCACGGAGAGCGTGTTGGCGGCATCGCCGGCGGTCGCGCTGGTGTAACGTATGCCCGCGCCGAAGCTGAGCCCGTTCAGCACGCCGTCGAGCACGGCATATTTGGCCCAGAGCGAGGCCGTGTGCTCGGGCACGGTGACGGGACGCTTGCCGAGGCTCGCCAGATTGGTCGTGCGGGTGATGCGCGCGTCGGTATAGGCGTAGGAGGCGATCACCTGGAGGTTCTCGGTGATCTCGCCGCGTGCCTCGAGCTCGATGCCGCGCACGCGGACTTCGCCGATCTGCAGGTTGAAGCCGATATGGGCCGGGTCCGGCGTCAGCACGTTCTGACGCGTCAGGTCGAAGAAGGCGGCCTGGACGAGGCCGCGCCAGCCGTCCGGCTGATATTTGACGCCGACCTCGTACTGGCGCCCGGTCGAGGGCCTGAACGGTTCGCCCGCAAAGGTCATGCCGCCGGTCGGCTCGAACGAGGTTGCGATGCTGGCATAGGGTGCGATGCCGTTGTCGAAGCGGTAGAGCACCGCGGCGCGGCCGGTGGTCGCGGTGTCGGACTGGACCGTGCGCTGGCCGGTCGCGCGCGGCGTCAGCGTGTTCTGCGCCGTGTCGAAGCGGCCGCCGACGACGAAGATCCAGCGGTCGAGCTTGATCTGGTCTTGGGCGTAGAAGCCGAGCTGGCGCTGGTACTGGTCGGTCCAGTCGAGACGCGGCATGGCGATCGCCTGCCCGTAGAAGGGGTTGAGGTAGTTGATCGGCGGCGCCGTGCCGACACCGTAGCCGGTGTCGGAGATGCCCTGCTGGTAGTCGGTGCCGAACAGCAGGGTGTGGCTGAGCGCGCCGGTCGAAAAGCGCGCCTCGGCCTGGCTGTCGACGGCGAGCGAGCGCAGGCGCTCCTGGGAATAGACCGAGCGACGGTTGAAGGTGCTGCCGACGACGGAAGCGATCGAGGAGGTGCCGAAGGTCTGCGCGGCATCGACGTAGCGCAGGTTCTGGCGCACCGACCAGACATCGTTGAACCGGTGCTCGAAGGCATAGCCGATCGATGCGAGATGCCGGCTGTAGCGCTCGTAGCTCGGTTCTCCGGCGAAGAACGAGGTGCGGATGCGGCCGAAGACCGGGCTCGGGGTCACCGTGCCGAGCGCCGGCAGCAGGCCGTAGAAGCCGCCGTCGGGATCGTACTGATATTTGCCGAACACGGTCAGGGAGGTGTCGGCGGTCGGTCGCCAGGTGAAGGAGGGCGCGAGATAGATGCGCTGCTCGTGGGTGTGGTGGACCTGCGTGTCGGCATCGCGATAGAGGCCGGTCAGGCGATAGAGGAAGCGGCCTTCGGGATCGGCCGGACCCGACAGGTCGAAACCGATCTGCTTGCGCGCCTGCGTGCCGAACTGCAGGTTGATCTCGCGGTAGGGCTCGGCGGTCGGGCGCTTGCTGACGAGATTGACGAGGCCGCCCGGATTGATCTGGCCGTAGAGCACCGAGGCCGGACCGCGCACCACCTCGATGCGCTCCAGGCCATAGGGTTCGATGGTCGGCACGAGGTAGTTGATGCCGCGCGCAACCCTCAGGCCGTCGAGGAAATTGACGTAGTTGGCGTCGGTGCCGCCGCCGCCGAAGCCGCGCAGCACGATGCTGTCGTAGCGTCCGGACGTCGGGCGCACCTCGGGCACCACGCCCGGCGTGTAGCGCAGGGCGCCGGAGACGGTCGAGACACTCTGGTCTTCCATCTGCGCCCGCGGCACGACGCTGATGAATTGCGGGGTTTCGATGAGCGGCGTGTCGGTCTTGGTGCCGCTGGCGCTCTGGCGCGCGACATAACCCTGGACCGGCCCGTTCGCCCGCTCGGCTTGGCCTTCGACGGTGATCGTCGGCAGGGTCGTCACCTCCTCCGCGCGGGCGGAGCCTGCGTTCAGCGCGGCGGCGCTGACGGCGGCGAGCAGGGTGGCGTGAAGGCGATGGCGAGCCTGGACGGAAAGAAGCGGGCTGGAAGTCGATGCCATGAAGTCCTCGGCCGGCGCGGAAACCGGGGCCGTCGGCCCCGCGGCCGCATTCCTATCGCTCGAGCCGGGCTCTTGCCATGAACATCAGTTTTGCGCAATCGCCATTCTATTTTGTGAAAGATGAAGATGGCGGTATTCGCTCCGGATTCTTACATTGGAATGAGTTTAATCTAGTAATTGCTCAGTCTCGATTTTTGGATATTGGTCTGCTATCGTGATCGTGACGTTCTGTATTCTAAAGTCGTTCTAGGGTGATGCAGCAGCAACAAGCAGAGAGGCCGATCCGCGTGGCCGACCTGGTGGGCGGCGGCCGGTCGAAGGTATCGAACATCCGGCTCGTCCAGCCGGCCGGGTCCGAGGACGACGTCGTCATGCGCGGCCGCATCGCGCAGGTCCGGCTGCGCGAAGGCCTGTTCCTGCATTGGACCGACGCGATCGAAATGCAGGACCTCGCCTTTCAGTCGGTCCAGTCGCCCGGCATCACCGCCGTGCTGTTCCTGAGCGGCGGCGCGGATGTCGTCATCGGCGACCGCGATGTCGGCTTCGGCACGCACGACGCGGAGCGCGCCGGTTCGGATCTCAAAGGCGTTGTCTATTCGCAGGCGCATGTCGACGGCTTCACCCGGCACACGGCCCGTGGCGAGCGGGTGCGCAAGGTGGTCGTGACGATGCAGCCCGAATGGCTCGCGACCGGGGGCTTGAGCGAGATCCCGGGCTACGGAGCCGTCGACGGCTTCCTCAAGCGCTCGGGCGAGATGATCGGCTGGAAGCCGAGCGCCCGCCTGATCCGCGCCGTCGAGCAGATCCTCAATCCGGTGCCCTACGGGCCCGGCCTCCTGCCGCTCTATCTGGAGAGCCGCGCCGTCGAGATCGCTGCCGAGAGCCTGGAGGCGATCACGCGCGAACACCTGCCCGCCGAGCGGCGGGGCATGGGCGCGCGCGACCACCAGCGGCTCGCCCGGATCATGGACTATGTCGAGGCGCATATCGACCAGCCGCTCGAACTGACGGCGATCGCGCGCGATGTCGGGCTCAGCGTCAACACGCTGCAGCGCCTGTTCCGCGCCGCGCACGACACCACCGTGCTGAACTATGTCCGGGCGCGCAAGCTCGACCGCGCCCACGATGCGCTCAGGCGGGACGGCATATCGGTGGCCGAAGCGGCCTTCATCGCCGGCTATTCCAACGCGGCGAACTTCGTCACCGCGTTCAAGCGCGCCTTTGGCGGGACGCCGGGCGAGGCGCGTCGCCGCCGCTGAGGCGATCGGCCGGCGGGGCGGTGAGAGCCGCAACGAAGCGCCGAAGGCCGTCCTCGACGGCGGTGGTGACGTCGGTGTCCGGCTCGAAGGCCCACCAGAGCAATGAGCCCTGCCATTGCGAGGCCATCATCAGGCCGATGCCCGAAGGTGCCGAGGGCTCGCACGCGAAACGGGCGTCCAGCGCGGCCGCGAGTGCCGCCTTCCAGGCAGCGCCGCGCGCGCGCAGCACCGGGTCACGGAAATCCTCGCGCAGCACCAGGAGCCCCTCGGCATAGGCGTCGATGCCGCCATAGTCGGCGGACAGTGCGACCAGCATGGCAATGGCCCCCTCAGGGGTGCGCGGCAGGGTGGCGCCGAGACGAGCCGTCCGGGCGTCGAGGTGATCCCAGGCCGCGTGAAGTGCGCGGCGCTTCAACTCGTCCTTGCTGCCGAAACGCTGCACGAGGGTCGCCGCCGACAGGCCCGAGGCCTTGGCGAGCGCGGCGAAGGTCAACGCCTCCGGACCGTCGGTGTGGATCAGTTTCAGCGCGGCCTCCAGCACATCGCTGTCGGGGAGTGTCTTGGGGCGGGGCAACTTGACATCCATTTATAACCGAATGATCATTTATATATTATCCCGGCGCGGCAGAAAAGACCGCTCGCGCCGATCCGGCATGCGGAGACGATCATGAAGCTGGAAGGAAAGGTGGCGCTGGTCGCCGGCGCCACGCGCGGCGCCGGCCGCGGCATTGCGGTCGAGCTCGGCGCGGCCGGGGCGACCGTCTATGTCACCGGCCGGTCGACACGCGGCAATCCATCCGAATATGCCCGCGCCGAGACGATCGAGGAGACGGCGGCGCTCGTCACGGCCGCTGGCGGCAAGGGCATGGCGGTCCGCGTCGATCACCTCGTCAGCGCGGAGGTCGCGGCGCTGGTGGCGCGCATCCGCCGCGAAGCGGGCCGGCTCGATATTCTGGTCAACGACATCTGGGGCGGCGAAAAGCTGTTCGAATGGAACAAGCCGGTCTGGGACCACGATCTCGACAATGGCCTGCGCCTCTTGCGGCTCGGCATCGATACGCATCTGATCACCGCCCATCACGCGCTGCCTCTGCTGATCGAGCAACCCGGCGGGCTGCTCGTCGAGGTGACAGACGGCACGGCCGACTACAACCGCGACCACTATCGGCTGTCGCCCTTCTATGACCTTGCCAAGGTCGCCGTGAACCGCATGGCCTGGGCTCATGCCAAGGACCTTGCCGGCCATGGCGCGACCGCCCTCTCGCTGACGCCCGGCTGGCTGAGGTCGGAAATGATGCTGGAGGCCTTCGGCGTCACCGAGGAGAACTGGCGCGAGGCGACGGCGAAGGTGCCGCATTTCGTCATCTCGGAGACGCCGCGCTTCGTCGGGCGCGCGGTCGCGGCGCTGGCCGCCGATCCCGACCGCGCGCGCTGGAACGGCCAGTCGCTGTCGAGCGGCGGCCTCGCCCAGGTCTATGGCTTCACCGATCTCGACGGCTCGCGTCCGGATGCCTGGCGCTATCTGGTCGAGGTCGAAGAAACCGGCAGGGCCGCCGATGCGACGGGCTACCGGTAGGGGCGGGTTCAGGCGGGCGGCTTGCGCAGCCAGCCTTCGTAGGTGAGCCAGAGACCGATCAGGACGAGGCCGGCGAAGCCGGCCCGCACGAGAGAGGTCGCGCCGGCGGTATCGCCCACCGCCCGCTCGAACAGGTCGGGGAAGGCGAGCAGGGCAAAGCCGCGCAGCGCCAGGAACCAGCCGAACAGCGAAATCAGGATGGCCGACGCGCCCGACCAATATTGATGGAAGGCGATGATCAGGAGGCCGCAGAACAGCAGCAGGGCACCGGTGATCCAGACGATGATCGGCGTCTGGAAGAAACCTGCAGCCATGGCGCCGAGATCGGGCGCGCGCACGGCGATGATCGCCGGCACGATGGCGAGCCAGGGCCCGATGACACGGGCAAAGGCGCGGGTGCGGGCGGCAGCTTCGGGCGAGGTCGGCATGGCAGGCGCTCCGTCGGAATGAGCCGGCGCGGCATGTCGGCGGCAGACGAGGCTTCAGGCCCCGTCCGGCACATAGCGGCGTGCGATCTCGTCGCGGTCGGCATAGCTCGCCTCGAAGATCGGGGCGGCGAGGGTGGCGCGGACATGCAGGATGTCCCGGCCGACATTCCGGAAGCTGTGGCGCGCGCCGGCAGGAATGAGCACGGACTGATCGGCACCGACGGTGACGGTGGCATCGCGCACGGTGATCTCGGCGGTGCCGGCGATGATTTCGAGCACCTCCTCGACCGCATGGAGGTGAACCGGCGCACCGAGGCCGGGGTCGCAATATTGCTCGAAAATGCAGAGCTGGCGGGCGCCGACGGTCGCCGATACGCGCATCCGCGTCATCACCCCGTCACGCCACGTGTCGAGCGGCTGTTTTGCGTGATCGATGACCTTCATGGCGCGTCTTTCCGTCCCTGCCGCCGATCGCAGCCGGCCGCGCCGAGAGTGCGGAAGTTTCCCGGTCTCGTCCAGCGGGCGGCGTTTTCATCCGGCGCTGGCCCGGACCGCGGCGGAAAGGTTGCGCAGGGCGCGCCGGGCCCGGGCATCGGTCAGGCTCGTATGCAGCACCACCGAACGCGTCGGCAGGGGCGGCAAGCCGAGCTCCGGCCCCCTGTCGACCGCTCCTGCCGGCGCGACGCGGCGGCCGAGCGCGGCAATGGCGAGGCCGGCCGCGACAGCGGCGCCGATCGTCAGGATGCCGCCGCCGACAAAAACCTCGGTCCAGGCAATGCCGGCGCCATCGAGCGCCCCGACCGCCATGCCGCGCACGCTGCAATTGTCGGCCTGGGTTGCAAGCCGCAGCGGTTCGCCCGGGCGCTGTTCGAAGTCGGGCATCGCCATCCAGCCGAAGACCTCGTCGACAAGGGGTTCCCCGTCGAGCCGCCGGCTGTCGCTGTCGAGCACGACCGCCGCGTCGATCAGACCGCTGTCGAGGTCGTCGAGCAGTTCGCGCGAGGTGTTGATGCGCAGTTCCAGGATGAGGCCGGGCTCGGCCGCGCTCATGCGCTTGAGCAGCACGGGAAGTTCGGCACCGACGACATGGTGGCTGAGGCCGACGACGAGGCGCCGCCGCTCGCCGGCGAACGATGCCATCGCGCCCTCGTGCGCGGCGACGAGGTCGCGGGCAGGCTTCAGGAACAGGTCGCCATCGGCGGAAAGGCGCACCTGGCGGGGCGTGCGCTCCAGGAGCCGGCGGCCGAGCCCGTCTTCCAGGCGCTTGATCTTCAGGCTGACGGCGGACTGCGTCATCGCCAGGGCCTCGGCCGCGCGCGTGAAGCTCTTCAGTTCGGCGGTCAGCACGAAGGCCTGCACGGCCTCGACATCGAGGGCTTTCATCGCTCCAGCCATTCAATAGTGAAATCACTGAAACAAGAATGCATGGGATTTTGAAATGATCAAGGTCGGCCTATTGTCGCTCCATCGAGCCACGAGACAGAGGAGCCGGCCATGCCGCTCGCACGCATATCGCTTCGCCGGGGCAAGTCGTCCGCCCACCGCAAGGCCATTCTCGACGGCGTCTATGCCGCGCTCAGGGAGACCTTCGACGTGCCCGAAAACGATCGCTTCATGACGATCGACGAATATGACAAGGGCAATTTCAGCTACGACCCCTATTATCTCGGCATCGCCCGCAGCGACGATCTCGTCATCATCCAGCTGACGGTCAGCAATACCCGCACGCTCGCCCAGAAGAAGGCGCTCTACCGCGCCATCGTCGCGCAGCTGGCGCTCGATCCGGGGCTGCGGCCGCAGGACGTCTTCATCAACCTCGTCGAGGTCAAGCCGGAGAACTGGTCGTTCGGCGACGGCCTTGCCCAATATGTGCAAGACGAGGCATGAGGGCGGCCGGCGCCGCGCGAAACGTCCGGCGGGCGGCCGTCAGGCGAGAGCGACGGGTTGCCCGACCATCGTGTTTTCCTGATGATCGCCGGCGGGCGTCGGCCCCCGCCAGACGCAAGGAGAAGGCGCGCGGGCCGATTCGACGGCCGCAGCGGCCGATCCCCGCCCGCCTCACGCCGCCCGTGTCGCCGCGAGGCTCGGCATGTCGAGGCCATGCCTGACGGCGCAGGCGATCGCCTCGTCATAGCCGGCATCGGCATGGCGCATGACGCCGGTCGCAGGGTCGTTCCAGAGGATGCGGCCGATCTTTTCGCGCGCCTCCGGCGTGCCGTCGGCGATCAGCGCGATGCCCGAATGCTGGGAGTAGCCCATGCCGACGCCGCCGCCGTGGTGGAACGAGACCCAGGTGGCGCCGCAGGCGGAATTCAGCAGGGCGTTGAGGATCGGCCAGTCGGAGACCGCGTCCGAGCCGTCGAGCATGCCTTCGGTCTCGCGCATGGGCGAGGCCACGGACCCCGAATCCATGTGGTCGCGGCCGATGACGACGGGCGCCTTCAATTCGCCGCGCGCCACCATGTCGTTGAAGGCGAGGCCGACGCGGTGGCGGTCGCCGAGGCCGAGCCAGCAGATGCGCGAGGGCAGGCCCTGGAACTTGATGTGCGAACGGGCCTTCATCAGCCACTGGTGCAGGAAGGGATCGTCGGGGATCAGCTCCAGCACTTTCGCGTCGGTCTTGTAGATGTCTTCCGGATCGCCCGAGAGCGCCACCCAGCGGAACGGCCCCTTGCCGACGCAGAACAGCGGCCGGACATAGGCCTCGACGAAGCCTGGATAGTCGAAGGCATTGGCGACGCCCTTCTCCTTCGCCATGGCGCGGATATTGTTGCCGTAGTCGATGGTGATCGCGCCCTTGGCCTTGAAGGCGAGGATGGCGCGCACCTGCTCGGCCATCGCTTCCTTCGCCGCCTCGGCGGTGCCTTCCGGGTCGCGCTCCTGGCGCTCGGTCCATTGTTCCAGCGTCCAGCCGAGCGGCAGGTAGCCGTGGGCGGGATCATGGGCCGAGGTCTGGTCGGTGACGACGTCGGGCACGAGGCCGCGGTCGAGCACCTGCTTGAAGACCTCGGCCGCGTTGCCGAGGAGGCCGACCGAGACCGGCTTGCCGGTCCTTTTCGCCTCGTCGATCATCGCCAGCGCCTCGTCGAGGGTCGCCGCCGAACGGTCGAGATAGCCGGTGCGCTTGCGGAACTCGATGCGGCTCGGCTGGCACTCGACCACGATGATCGAAGCTCCGGCCATGGTGGCGGCGAGCGGCTGGGCACCGCCCATGCCGCCGAGGCCGGCGGTCAGGAACCAGCGGCCGGCGAGGCTGCCGCCGAAATGCCGGCGGCCGATTTCCGAAAAGGTCTCGAACGTGCCCTGCACGATGCCCTGGCTGCCGATATAGATCCAGGACCCCGCGGTCATCTGGCCGTACATCATCAGGCCCTTGCGATCGAGCGCGTTGAAATGTTCCCAGGTCGACCATTTCGGCACCAGATTGCCGTTGGCGATGATCACCCGCGGCGCGCCGGCATGGGTCGGGAAGACGCCGACCGGCTTGCCCGACTGGACGAGCAGCGTCTGGTTCTGATCGAGCCGCTTCAGCACGTGGACGATGCGGTCGAAGGCGTCCCAGCTGCGGGCGGCCCGGCCGATGCCGCCATAGACCACGAGGTCGCCGGGGCGTTCCGCCACGTCGGGATCGAGATTGTTCATGAGGAGGCGCAGCGGACCTTCGGTCTGCCAGCTTCCGGTGACCAGTTCGGGGCCGCGCGGGGCGCGGATGATGCGATCGTTCTGGCGCAGCATGGTCGGTCTTTCAGATGATCTTCGCCGCCTTGAGGCCGGCAATTCGGGTGTCGTCGAGGCCGAGTTCGTCGCGCAGAACCTGCTCGGTGTCCTCGCCGAGGGTTGGCGCGCGCATCGGGCCAGGTGCCGGCGCGCCGGCGAAGCGGACCGGCTGCGGCGCGAACTGGATGTCGCCGAGCTTGGCATTGGTGCCGGGCACCAGGAGGCCGCGCGCGCCGACATGATCGCTGGCGAGCACGTCGTCCAGGGTCCAGACCGGAGCCGCTGGCACGTCGGCGGCGCGCAGCCGCTCGAGCGCCTCGTCCTGGGTGAGGCCGGCGGCCCAGCCGGCGAGGATGGCGCGCAGTTCGGCTTCATGGACGTTGCGGTCGCGATTGGTCTTGAAGCGCGGATCGGCGCTGAGTTCGGGCTGGCCGATCGCTTCGAAGATGCGCTTCACGATCGCTTCGGAAAAGCCGACGAGCACGATGTCGCCGGTCTTCGTCGCAAAGCTGTCGACGGGATAGGTCTCCGGGTGCCGGTTGCCGACGCGCCGTGTCGGCTGATCGGTGAACAGGCGCCGCGACAGATTGGTCAGCAGCATGGAGAAGACCGAATCGAGCATGGCCACTTCCAGGCGCCGGCCGATGCCGGTGCGCTCGCGGTCATAGAGCGCGGCGGCGATGCCCCAGGCGGCGAACATGCCGGTGGTGATGTCGGCGACGCTTTCGCCGACCGCGGTCGCCCGGCCGCCGGCCTCGCCGGTCACGCTCATCAGGCCGCTCATCGCTTGGATCACCAGGTCGAAGGCCGGCAGGTCGGCGAGCGGACCCTCCTGGCCGAAGCCGGAGATCGAGGCATAGATCAGCTTCGGATTGTCCGCCTGCAGCACCTCGTGGCCGAGGCCGAGGCGTTCCATCACGCCGGGGCGGAAATTCTCGACGAGAATGTCGGCCTGGCGCGCGAGGTCGCGGACGAGCGCGATGCCGTCAGGCGATTTCATGTTGATGGTGATGCTGCGCTTGCCCCGGTTGAGCAGGGCGAAGTAGGTGCTCTCGCCGTTGACATGCGGCGCGAAATGCCGGCCCTCGTCGCCGAAGCCGGGCATTTCGACCTTGATCACCTCGGCGCCGAGATCGGCGAGCATGGCGGTGCAGAACGGACCGGACATGACGCGGGTGAGGTCGAGCACGCGCTGGCCGGCAAGCAGCCCCTTGGGCAGGGACGGGATCATGGCGCTGTCTCCTCGACGAGGTTGAGGACGAGCTTGCCCGCGCTGCCGCGGCCGGCAAGGCACTTGAGCGCGTCAGGCAAGGCATCGAAGGCGAAGGTCCCGCCGATATGCGGGCGGATCGCGCCGCTGCCGAGCATGCCAGCGAGGCGTCCGGCGACGCGCGCCAGCATGGCGCCGTCATGGTCGTGGTTCCAGTAGACGCCAACCGCCGTCGCCCGCTTCAGCAGGAGATGGTTGGCGCGGATCTGCGGAATGTCGCCCGAGGCGAAGCCGACGATCATGAGGCGGCCCTCCCAGGCGAGCACGCGCATCGCCTCGCGGGTCGCTTCGCCGCCGACCGGGTCGACGATGACGTCGGCGCCACGGCCGCCGGTGAGCGCCTTGACCTCGGCGCCCCAGCCCTCGCGGCGGTAGTCGATCGCCTCATGCGCGCCGTGGCGGCGGGCGAGGGCGCATTTGTCGTCGCCGCCGGCCGCCGCGATGACGCGCGCGCCCAGATCGCGGGCGATCTCGACGGCGGCGAGGCCGACACCGCCGGCGGCGGCGAGCACGAGCACCGTCTCGCCCGGCTTGACGGCGGTGCTTTCGGTCAGGGCCACCATGGCGGTCGTGTAGACGACGGGCAGCGCGGTGGCCGTTGCGGTGGCGACCCCGTCGGGCACGCGGATCGCCATGTCGCCGCGCACTGCCGCATATTCGGCAAAGCCGCCCCAGAGGACCTTGCTGGCGACCCGGTCGCCAGGCGCGAGACCGCTGTCGGGCCCGGCCGCGACCACCGTGCCGCCGAGCTCCTGGCCCGGCGTGAACGGCCGCGGCGGGCGCACCTGATAGCGGTCGTCGATCATCAGCAGATCGGAAAAGTTCAGCGCCGCACTCTCGACCCGGACCAGCGCTTCGCCGGCTCCGAATTCGGGCCGCGGCACCGTGACGAGCGCGAGATTGTCAAGTCCCGGCGTGGTCGAGCGCCAGGCGCGCATGGTGGCCGAAGTCATCATTCTCCCCCCTTGGCGTCGCCCGCGACGCGCGCTGCGCTGCGCCGGCCGACATCGACGAGGAGCTTTGCGTAGGCATCGATCCTGGCCTGGTCCATCCGCTGGATCGGCGCGGCGATGGCGATTGATCCGAGCGGTTGCCGTCGGGGCGTCAGCACTGGCACGGCGATGCCGACGACGCCCGGATAGGTTTCCTCGTAGGTGACGACGAAGCCGGCCGCGCGCACTTCCTCGATCTGCCGGCGCAGGGCGTCGGCGCTCATCGTCGTCGCCGGATTGACCCCGGTCAGGTCGCCGCGGAGGATGCTGTCGATCTGCTGCTGCGCGAGAAAGGCCAGCACTGCCTTGGCGGTCGCGCCGGAATGCAGCGGATAGGCGGTGCCGATATTTTCGAACACGCGCAGGCCACCCTGCCGGCTCGGGATCTGGGCGAGGCAGACGACGCTCGCATGGATCTCGTCGTAGCCCGTGAGGATCACCGTTTCGGCCGTCGCCTGGGCGAGGTCTTCCAGAAGGCTCTGGCACAGGCCCACCAGGTCGAACTGGAGTTGCGCCCGGCGGCCGAGATCGATGGCGGCGAAGCCGAGCGTATAGCGCCCGCGCTGCTCCATCAGATAGCCGGCGGCCGACAGGAAACGGACCAGCCGGCCGAGTGTCGAGCGCGCGAGCTTGGTCTCGCGCGCCAGGTCCGCCTGGGTCCAGTTCGGTCGCTCTTCCGTGAACAGGTCGAGGATCTGGAGGGCTTTCTTGAGGAGGCCTACCCCCGCGGCGCCGGCCGCGGCGGAGGATCCATCTTCAGTCTCGATATTGACAGGTGCTTTGCTCATTGCTCATATCATGAGCATCGCGCTCACATATTGGCAACAAGAAAAATAACCAGAGCCGGTGAGCATGGCCTCAAGAGATCACCGAGGCGGGAGGAAGAGATGAGCGAATTCATGGTGGACGCGCGGATGCGCGTCGGTCTCATGGCCTGGGCGCTGACCGGCTTCGCCGGGCGGGCGGCACAGGCGGCGCCGAAGCGCGTGATGATCTCGACGATCGTCGAGGTGCCGCAACTGATCGAGACCAAGGACGGCGTCATCCAGGGGCTCGCGGAGCGCGGCTTCGTCGACGGCCGGGACATCAAGGTCGAATATCTCACCGCCAACGGCAATGCGTCGACCCAGCAGCAGATCGCCCGCAAGTTCGTCGGCGACGGCGCCGACCTGATCGTCGCCATCACGACGCCGACCGCGCAGGCGATGATCAGCGCGACCTCGTCGATCCCGATCGTCTTCGCCGCGGTGACCGATCCGATCAAGGCGAAGCTCATCGCCCGCTTCAATGCGCCGGGCGGCAACATTACCGGCGTGTCGGACGCGCCGCCGCTCACCGCCCAGCTCGCCCTGTTCCGCGAGATCCTGCCGAACCTGAAGAAGCTCGGCTTCGTCTACAATCCGGGGCTCGACAGCTCGAATGCGACGCTCGAGCACCTGCGCGCCGAGGGCGCCAAGCTCGGCGTCACCGTCACCGAGGCGGCCGCACCCACGACCAACGAGGTCATTCCGGCGACCCGCAAGCTGGTCGGTTCGGTCGACGCGATCTATGTGCCGAACGATACCACCGTCGTCGCCGCGCTCGAGACGGTGGTGAAGATCGGCCAGGAGACGCGCATCCCGGTCTTTGCCGGCGAGACCCGCGCGGTCGACCGCGGTGCCCTCGCTTCCGTCGGTCTCGATTATGTCGAGGTCGGCAAGGCCGCCGGCCGGATGGCCGCGGCCATCCTCGGCGGCGCGAAGCCGGGTGATGTCGATGCGGTCGTCGCCTACCAGACCATGCCGAACCTGGTCGTCGTGGTGAACCGGCGCGCCGCCCAGGCGATGGGCGTCACCTTGCCCGAAGCGGTGCTGCGCAAGGCGACCCGGACGGTCGGCTGACCCGATGCGAGGGCGGCCGGCGCTGCCTGCCGCCGCGGCCGCGATCCTCGCCGCCGGCCATTCCCGTGACGAAAGACGAACTGCTCATGTCGCTTTATGAACTTCTCGGCACAGTCGAGGTCGGACTGATCTTCGGCCTGGTCGCGCTCGGCGCCTTCATCACCTTCAAGATCCTGGACTTTCCCGATCTGACGGTCGAGGGCAGCTTTCCGCTCGGCGCAGCCGTCGTCGCCGTGCTGATCGTCAATTTCGGCTGGAATCCGTGGGTCGCGACACTGGTCGCCGCCGCCGCCGGGTTCTGCGCCGGCTTCGTCACGGCCTATCTCAATGTGCGCTTCAACATCCTGCACATCCTCTCGGGCATCCTGATCTCGATCTCGCTCTATTCGATCAATCTCAGGATCATGGGCGGACCGAACAAGCCGCTGCTCGGCGCGAACACCATCTTCTCGGTGGCGCAGGGCTTCGGCCTGCCGCCCTATGTGCTGACCCCGCTGCTGGTCGGAGCGATCGTCGGCGCGCTGAAGCTCACGCTCGACCTGTTCCTGAGGACCGGCATCGGCATGAACATGCGGGCGGCCGGCGCCAATCCCGCCATGGCGGCGGCCAATGGCGTCAATGTCGGCCGCATGAAGCTTCTGGGGCTCGGCATGGCCAACGGCCTCACCGCGCTTGCCGGGGCCATGTTCGCGCAGAGCTTCGGCGCTGCCGACGCCTATATGGGCATCGGCGTCATCATCATCGGCCTCGCCTCGGTCATCGTCGGCATGTCGCTGCTGCCGGTGCGGTCCATGGCGCAGGCGACGCTCGCCTGCCTTGTCGGCGCGCTGCTTTACCGCTTCGCGGTCGCCTTCTCGCTGAATGCTGAATTCCTCGGCCTCAAGGCCTCGGACGTGCAGTTCGTCACAGCCGTCCTCGTCGTCGTGACGCTGATCAGCCAGGGGTCGCGGGCCGGCGTGAGCCGCCTCATCCGGAGGAAGGCAGCATGATCGACGTCAGCGACATCAGCGTTACTTTCGGCAAGGGCACGCCGCTCGAATCGACCGCGCTGCGCGGGGTCAGCCTCGCCGTGCCGCAAGGCCAGTTCCTCGCCATCATCGGCACCAACGGCGCGGGCAAGTCGACCTTCCTCAATGCGATCGCCGGTCTTGTCAGGCCGGATCGCGGTTCGGTGTCGGTCGACGGCAACAACGTGACCGACTGGCCGATCTACCGGCGCTCGCGGCTGATCTCGCGGGTGTTCCAGGATCCCAAGATGGGCACCTGCGAGGATCTCACCATCCTCGAAAACTTCGCGCTCGCCCATGGCCGCACGCATCCGCGCGGCTTCCGTCTCGCCATCGACAATACGATCCGCAAGGACGCGCGCGAGCGGCTGGCGCTGCTCAAGCTCGGCCTCGAAAACCGGCTCGACGACAAGGTCAGCCTCCTCTCCGGCGGCCAGCGCCAGGCGGTAAGCCTGCTGATGGCGACATCGGGTGAGACGCGCGTGCTGCTGCTCGACGAGCACACCGCGGCGCTCGACCCGAAGACCGCCGATTTCGTGATGGAGCTGACGCGCAAGATCGTGGCCGAGCTGCGCCTGACCTCGGTCATGGTGACCCATTCGATGGCGCAGGCGCTGCACTATGGCGACCGCACCGTGATGTTCCACCGCGGCCAGGTGATCTTTGACGCCGCAGGCGCCGAGCGCGCCGCCATGCAGGTCTCCGACCTTCTCGCGCTGTTCAAGCGCGACCAGGGCGAGGAGCTGAGCGACGACGCGCTGCTGCTGGGCTGAAGGAAGGAATAAGACATGGAACAGCAATCCAGCCGGACGGCGGATCTGACGATCGAGCCGGGCGCGGTGCCGCTCGACATCTGGCGGCGCATTCTGAAGGCGCCCTGCACGGTGCGTCTTTCCGCTGGCGCCCGCGCGACCGTCGAGGCCTCGCACGCGGCGATCCTGGACCTCATCGGCGCGGGCCGGCCGATCTATGCGGTCAATACCGGCTTCGGCAAGCTCGCGGCGGTGCGCATCGCCGACGACCAGCTCGAAGACCTGCAGCGCAACTTGATCTTCTCCCACAGCGCCGGTACCGGCGAACCCTTGAGCGACGACCTCGTGCGCCTCATCCTGGTGATGAAGGCGACCGCGCTCGCGCAGGGCCATTCCGGCGTGCGCTGGCAGGTGGTGGAGGCGCTCCTCGCGCTCGCCAATGCTGGCGTCTATCCCTGCATTCCCGCCAAGGGGTCGGTCGGCGCCTCCGGCGATCTCGCGCCGCTGTCGCACATGGCGGCGGCGCTGATGGGCATGGGCGAGGTCAGGTTCGAGGGCAGGCTGCTTCCGGCTGCGGAAGGGCTGCGCCATGCGGGCTTGAGCCCCATGCGCTTCGGGCCGAAGGAAGGCGTCGCGCTGATCAACGGCACGCAGGTCTCGACCGCCCTCGCGCTGGCCGGCCTGTTCGCGGCCGAGGACCTGCTGCGCAGCGGCCTCGTCGCCGGCGCGCTGTCGCTCGAAGCCTGCCGCGGCAACGACACGCCTTTCGACGCCCGCATCCAGGCGGTGCGCCGCCATCCCGGCCAGCAGGACGTCGCGGCGGTCTATCGCAGGCTCGTCGCCGACAGCGCGATCCGCGAGGCGCACCGGGCGCAGCTGAAGGTGCAGGACCCCTATTGCATGCGCTGCCAGCCGCAGGTGATGGGCGCGTGCCTCGACAGCCTGCGTCATGCCGCGACCGTGCTCGAGATCGAGGCCAATGCGGTGAGCGACAATCCGGTGGTGTTTCCGGCCGAGCGCGAAGTGCTCTCGGGCGGCAACTTCCATGCCGAGCCGGTGGCCTTCGCGGCCGACATCATCGCACTCGCGGTCTGCGAGATCGGCTCCCTGTCCGAGCGCCGGCAGGCCATGCTGCTCGACGTATCGCTGTCCGGCCTGCCGGCTTTCCTGGTCGAGAATTCGGGCCTGAATTCGGGCTTCATGATCGCCCAGGTCACGGCCGCCGCGCTGACCAGCGAGAACAAGATGCTCGCCCATCCGGCTTCCGTCGATTCGATCCCGACCTCGGCCAACCAGGAAGACCATGTCTCCATGGCCTGCCACGGCGCCTATCGCCTGGCGCAGATGACCGAGAACCTCAATGGCATCCTGGCGCTGGAATGGCTGGCCGCCGCGCAGGGCGTCGAGTTCCATCGCCCGCTCGAACCCGCGCCCGCGCTGGGCGCGGCGATCGGCCGGCTCCGGCGCGAGGTCGCGCGGCTCGACCAGGACCGCTATTTCGCGCCCGACATCGCCGCGGCGAAACGGCTGATCGCGGCGGGGGCGCTGTCCGATCTTGCCGGCACGCCGCTGATCCGGACGGCTCTGGCCTGACGGCTGCGGGCGACCTCGAGGGACATTCAGGACCATGTGGATCAGGCACATCCCCTATGGCGAGGCCGAAGGCCGGCTGAAGACGCTGTATGACCGGGTCAAGGGCCCGGACGACAATGTCGACAACATCATGCTGGCGCACAGCCTGCGACCGCACAGCATGGAGGGCCACATGGCCCTCTACAAATACGTGCTGCACCACGCCTCCAACACCACGCCCAAATGGTTCCTGGAGACGATCGGCGTGCTGGTCAGCAGCCTCAATGCCTGCGACTATTGCGTCGAGCATCATTTCGCCGGCCTGAAGCGGCTGCTGCGCGACGACGACCGCGCGGCGGCGATCCGCCGCGCTCTTGCGGCGGGCGCCTATGACGAAACCTTCACCGCCGCCGAGGCTGCGGGCCTGCGCTATGCCGAGACGCTGACGCTGCGTCCACGCGAGCGGGAGACGGTGAAGGCTTGCGTCGAGGCGATGCGCAGCCATGGCGTCGACGACGGCCGCATCCTCGAGATCAATCAGGTCGCCGCCTATTTCAACTATGCCAACCGCACGGTGACGGGGCTCGGCATCACCACCGACGGCGACATTCTCGGCCTCTCCCCGAACAACAGCAACGATCCGAACGACTGGTCCCATGCCTAAATCAACGGCTGACGAAGTGATCGTGCCGCGCATCCGCCGGCTGGCGATCGTGCCGCCCGCGGCGACCCCGCCCGACCGCGGCGAGAGCCTGCCGGTGCGCAGCCTCCATCTCAACGAGGCGCCGTTTCCGCCGGCCCCCGCGGTGATCGCGGCGATGCAGCAGGCCGCGGCCGGGCTCAACCGCTATCCCGACCACGATGGCGCCGAGCTGATCGCCGAGCTTGCCCGGCGCACCGGCGCGCCCGCCGAGACGATCGTCATCGGTTCGGGCTCGAACGAACTGCTCTATGCCAGTGCCGACATCGCGCTCGACCCGGGCGACGAGGCGGTGGCGCCGGTGCCCGGCTTTCCGACCTATGCCAAGACCATCAGCCTGCGCGGCGCGACCCATGTCGGCGCGCCGGTCCGTGCCGACGGCGTCGTCGACGTGGCGGCGACGCTGGCGGCCGTCACCGACAGGACGCGGCTGGTCTTCGTGGCGACGCCGCACAATCCGACCGGCGGCCTGATGGGCGCAGGCGAGATCGAGCATCTGGTGCGGGCCCTGCCGGATCATCTGCTCCTGCATTTCGACGAGGCCTATTACGAGTTCGGCCGGCATGCCGGCGCGGCTGAAAGCCTGCCGCTGATCGCCCGCCGGCGAGGCCCGTGGATCGTCACGCGCAGCTTCTCCAAGGCCTATGGCCTGGCCGGCGCGCGCGTCGGCTATGGCATCACCTCGGACCGGGCGCTCGCCGACGCCTACCGCAAGATCCGTGTCAATTTCAGCGTCAATGCGGTGGCGCTCGCCGCCGCGCGTACCGCGCTCGGCGAGACCGATCACCTTGCCCGCCTGCTCGACCATACCGCGGCGGAGCGGCAGCGGCTGAGCCGCGGCCTTGCCGAGCTCGGCCTCAAGCCGCTGCCGAGCGCCGCCAATTTCGTCAGCGTGCTGACGCCCGCGCCGGCAAGGCTCGCGGCGGCGCTGGCGGAGCGCAACGTCTTCGTGCTGCCCTTCCCCTGGCCGGGGACCGAGGGGGCGCTGCGCATCACGATCGGCAGTCAGGCGGATACCGATGCCGTGCTGAACGGCCTGCGCGACGCCTTGGCATCGCGATGACGGCGGGCCTCAAGGCCCGGCTGCGCGCGCTCGTCGGCGAGACCGGCCTCGTCGACACGGCGGCCGATGTCGCCGGCTATCGCGGCGATCTCGCGCTGACGACGCAGGGAGAGATCGTCTGCATCGTGCGGCCGCGTACCGCGGCGGAGACCGCGGCCGTCGTCAGGGCCTGCGCGGAAGCGGGCATCGCCATGGTGCCCCGCGGCGGCGGCACCGGACTTGCGGGCGGCGCGGCGCCGCCGTCCGACCGTCCGGCCGTGGTCGTGTCCTTCGAGCGGATGCGGGCCATCCGCAGCATCGATCCGGTCGGCGACATCATGATCGTCGAGGCCGGCTGCACGCTCCACGATGCGCGCGAAGCCGCCGCTGCGGCGGACCGGCTGATCGGGCTCGACCATGGCGGGCTCTCCAGCCAGATCGGCGGCAATCTCTCGACCAATGCCGGCGGCAACAATGTGCTGCGCTACGGCATGGCGCGCGAGCAGGTGCTGGGCCTGGAGGCGGTGCTCGCCGATGGCGAGGTGCTCAGCCAGCTCGCACCGCTGCGCAAGAACAATGCCGGCTACGACCTGAAGCAGCTCTTGCTCGGCGCCGAGGGCACGCTCGGCCTGATCACCGCCGCGGCGCTGAAGCTGAGGCCCCGGCCGGCCGTGCGCGTCACTGCCTGTCTCGGCCTTGCGACGCTCGACGCCGTGCTCACCCTGTTCACCCGGGCCCGCGCCGGCTTCGGCGAGGCCGTCACGGCCTTCGAGCTGATCCCGCGCGCGGGGCTCGACCTGCATTTTTCCCATATCGGCAGCAGGCGCGAGCCGTTTCCGACCGAAACGCCCTGGGCCGTGCTGATCGAGGCGGACAGCGCCAGCCCCCATTTCGACCTTGCCGGCGCGATGGAGGCCTTTTCGTCGTCGGCGATCGAGGACGGGATCGCCCAGGACGGCACGATCGCCGCCTCGGAGGCGCAGCGGCAGGCCCTGTGGACGATCCGCGAGGGCATTGCCCTCGCCATGATCGAGACGCCGGGCAGCCTGAAGAACGATGTCGCCGTGCCGGTGCCGGCGATCGGGACCTTCGTCGTCCGGTCGGCCGCGGCGGTCGCGGCGCTGGCGCCGGGCTGCCGTCCCGTGCCCTTCGGCCATGTCGGCGACGGCAACATCCACTTCAACGTCCTGCCGCCGGAAGGCATGCCGGCCGCGGCCTTCAAGGCGCGCTGGGCCGACCTCACGCAAGCGATCGAAACGGTTGCGCTCGGCCTCGGCGGCACGGTCAGCGCGGAGCACGGCATCGGCGCGATCAAGCGGGCGGCGCTCCGGCGCATGCGCAGCACGGCCGAGCTCGACGCGATGCGGCGGCTGAAGGCGGCCTTCGATCCGCAAGGCCTGCTCAATCCGGGCAAGATCCTCTAAGGCGCGATCAGTCCCGGCCGGTCCGCGCCCCAGCGCCGGCCGGCCCTGGTTCGAGGCTCTGCGCCGCGCTTCCTGCGCAGCCGAACTGCCACGACTCCTTCTCTGGCGGTTCCAGCCGCGCACGCTCGACCGCCGAAGAGCCTGTCGGCCGCTTCGGCTTGACGCGCGTCGGCTAATAAAATAAACCGGACATATGTCTTATTAATTGCCGTAGATCAAAGCAGGCCGGGAAGGGGGTGTCATGACCGGCAGGGCCATCATCGTCGGAGCAGGCCAGGCGGGCAGCGAATGCGCCCTGCGGCTGCGCGCGCTCGGTTTTGCCGGCGAGGTGATGCTGTTCGGCGACGAGGCCTTCCCGCCCTATCAGCGGCCGCCCCTGTCGAAAGGCTTTCTCGCCGGTGAGCTCGCGGCCGAGCGGCTGTTCCTGCGCGGGGAGGCGCAATATCGCGAGGTCGGCATCGGCCTGCACCTGGCGACGGCCATAGGAGCGCTCGACACCGGCGCGCGGACCATCACGACCACCGACGGCACGACGCATCGCTTTTCCCATCTGGTGCTGGCGACCGGCGCCCGTCCGCGCCGCCTGGACCTGCCCGGGGCCGGGCTCGCCGGCATCCATCATCTGCGCGGGATCGCCGATGTCGAGCGGCTGCGGCCCGGCATCCGCCCGGGCGCGCGCCTCGTCATCCTCGGCGCGGGCTATGTCGGGCTCGAAGTCGCTGCCATCGCGGTCAAGCTCGGTCTGGCCGTGACGGTGCTGGAGGCCGCCGAGCGGGTCCTCGCGCGGGTGACCAGTCCCATCGTTTCGGCCTTCTATGCCGATGTGCATCGTGCCGCGGGCGTCGATTTGCGCCTCGGCGCCCGCCCGGTCGCCTTTCAGGGCAACGGACAGGTCACCGGCGTGCGGCTCGCCGACGGCGCGGTCATTGCCTGTGACAACGTCCTGGTCGGCATCGGCGCCGTGCCGAACACGGAGCTCGCCGCAGGCGCGGGGCTCGCCGTCGAGGACGGCATCCTGGTCGATGCGGCCATGCGCGCGAGCGCATCCGGCGTCTATGCGATCGGTGACTGCGCGCGCGCCGTCAGCCCCTTCGCCGGCGAGCGGGTGCGGCTCGAATCCGTGCCGAACGCGCTGGAACAGGCCCGCATCGCCGCCGGAACCATTTGCGGCGGCGCGCCCGGGGCGCCCGAACCGCCCTGGTTCTGGTCCGACCAGTTCGACCTGAAGCTGCAGACGGTCGGGCTCGGAGCCGGCAGGCATGACGAGATCGTGCTGCGCGGCGCGCCCGACAGCCGAGCCTTCTCGGTCTTCTATCTCAGGGAGCGCGAGCTGGTCGGGCTCGACGCGGTGAACAGCCCGGTCGCCTTCAATGTCGGCAAGCGGCTGGTCGGCCGCGGCATCAAGCTCGATCCCGGCGAGCTCGGCGATGCCGGCTTCCCGCTCAAGTCGCTGCTGAACTAGCCGAGTGGCGGAGTGGCGCGGCTTCATTTGTCTTGTTATAAACCGAACGACCGTTTTAATTATTGCCGCAACCGCGGCGCCACCCACAGGGTCGAGACATGTCCATTGAGACGGCACCGATGACGTCAGGCGCGCCGGCGCGCCGATGGGATGAGCTGATCGAGCCGGACCGCGTGCACGGTTCGCTTTATGCGGACGAAGCCATCTTCCGCGAGGAGCTGGAGAAGATCTGGTTTCGCGGCTGGGTCTATGTCGGGCATGTCAGCGAGGTGCCGGAGATCAACGACTATGTGACCAAGTCGATCGGGCCCATGCCGGTGCTGATGGTGCGCGACCGGACGGGTGCCATCAACCTCCTGCTCAACCGCTGTCCGCATCGCGGCAACCAGGTTTGCGCCATCGAGCGCGGCAACCGGGCAAGCTTCACCTGCCCCTACCATTCCTGGACCTTCTCCAACGACGGCCGGCTGATGGGCTATGCCTATCCCGACGGCTACGAGGGCGTCGACAAATCGGCCCTCGGCCTCGGCCGCGTCGCCCGAACCGGCATCTACAAGGGTTTCGTGTTCGGCTCGATGGCGGCCGACGGGCCGAGCCTCGAGGAGCATCTCGGCGGCGCGCGCGAGGCGATCGATATCCTCGTCAGCAATTCGCCCGAGGGCGAGGTGGAGATCACCGCCGGCTTCCTCAAGCACAAGGCCAAGGCGAACTGGAAGTTCATCCTGGAGAACGAGGTGGACGGCTATCATCCCGCCTTCGTGCACACCTCCATCTTCCAGGTGGCGGAAAGCGGGATCGGCAATCTCTACGGCCCGGACTCGACCGCGGTGACGCGCGACTTCGGCAACGGCCACACGGAGGTCGACCTGCGTCCCGAATTCCGGCGCATCGGCCAGCCGCTCGGCTGGTTCGGCACGAACGAGAAGCGGCTGCCCGACTATGTCGCGCGCATGAATGCCGCCTACGGCAATGACAGGGCGCGCGAGATCATGATCGCCGGCACGCCGCACACCATGATCTTCCCGAACCTGTTCATCGCCGAGATCCAGCTCTTCGTGCTCCAGCCGATGGCGGTCGACGAGACGATCCAGCATGTCACGGCGCTGCAGTTCAAGGGCGCGCCCGACCTCAACCGGCGCATGCGCCAGCAGACCATGGGATCGGTCGGGCCGGCGGGCCTGCTGCTTGCCGACGACACCGAAATGTACGAGCGCAACCAGCGCGGCCTCGCCGCACGCAACCCGGAATGGCTCTACCTGAAGCGCGGCCGCCACCGGGAGAGGCATGACGAGCAGGGCTATCTGATCGGCCACTCGACCGATGAGGTGCCCTCGCGCGGCATCTGGCGCCACTACCGTTCGCTGATGGAGGCGTGAGTCATGGCCGCAGACGCCGACAAGACCGAGCTGATGCACGAGGTCACCCAGTTCATCCATCGCGAGGCCCGCCTGCAGGACGCCCACGAATATGACGACTGGGAGGCCCTGTGGACCGACGACGCGGTCTACTGGGTGCCGGCCAATGGCGAGGACATCGATCCCGAGCGCGAAATGTCGATCATCTACGACAACCGGTCGCGCATCGCGCTCAGGATCAAGCAGTTGCATACCGGCAAGCGCCATTCGCAGACGCCACGCTCGCGGCTCGCCCGCGTCGTCTCGAACATCGAGCTGCTGGACAGCGGGGCGGCGGAGATCCGGGTCGCCGCCAATGCCATGGTGTTCGAATCCAACATGCGCGGCGAGACGCTGTGGGCGACCCGCAACGAATATACGCTGCGCCGGATCGACGGCGCCCTGCGGATGGCGCGCAAGAAGGTGGTCCTGGTCAACAACGACAAGGCCCTGTTCACCCTGTCCTTCCTGATCTGAGCCGTGGGGTCCGTGATGACTGACGATATGGCCAACGAGGCGCCCCGCAAAACCCTGATCGGCGAAGGGCCGGTGCTGCTCGATCTGGCCGGCGGCATCGCCCGTCTGCGGCTCAATCGGCCGGACGCTTCCAACGGGGTCAGCATCGCGCTGCTCAAGGCGCTCTACGAGGCGGTCATGGCCTGCCACGGCAATCCGGACATCCGCGTGGTCGTGCTGGCCGGGGAGGGGCCGAATTTCTGCGCCGGCGGCGACGTGCGAGAATTCGCCTCCAAGGGCGAGGCGCTGCCCGACTTCCTGCGCCAGGCGACGAGCTATCTGCAGATCGCCGCCGCCGCCCTGATCCGCCTCGAGGCGCCGGTCATCGCCCGCGTCCAGGGTTTTGCCGCCGGCGGCGCCGGGCTCGGCCTCGTCTGCGCGGCCGATCTCGTGGTCGCCGCCGATACTGCGCGCTTCATGGCCGGCGCGACCCGCGTCGGCATGGCGCCCGACGCCGGCGTTTCCGTGACGCTGCAGCGGCTCGTCGGCTTCCGCCGCGCGGCGGAGATCCTGTTCACCAACCGGATCGTCGGCGCCGAGGAGGCGCTGGCGATCGGCCTCGTCAGCCATGTCGTGCCGGAGGCCGAGCTCGATGGACGCACATTCGCGCTCGCCCGCGAGCTTGCCGCCGGCGCGCCGCGCGCGCTCGCCGCCACCAAGCGGCTCCTGTGGAACGGCGTCGGGCTCGGGGTCGAGGCCTGCCTGCCGGAAGAGGCGCGCACGGTCTCGGAACTCTCGGGAACCGCCGACGCGCGCGAGGGGCTCGCCGCGGTCATCGGCCGGCGCCCGCCGCTTTTCACCGGACGCTGACGCGATGACCGTCGCGGCCTTCGTGGAACGGCTGCGCGGCCAGCGGGCGCTGGTCACCGGCGGCGCCAGGGGCATCGGCGCGGCGATCGGGCGCCGCCTTGCCGCCGAGGGCGCGCAGGTGGTCATCGCCGATCGCGATGGCACGGCAGCGCGAGAGCTCGCCCGCGAGATCGGCGCGGCCGCCATGGTCCTCGACCTCACCGACCTCGACGCCGTCGCCGGGGCGATCGCCACGGCGGATCCGTTCGCCATCCTCGTCAACAATGCCGGCGCCGACCAGCATGCCTTCTTCACCCGGACCGGGCCGGCCGACTGGCGGCGCCTCATCGGGATCAATCTGGAAACGGCTCTCGCCTGCACCCATGCCGTGCTGCCGGCGATGCAGGCGGCCGGCTATGGCAGGATCGTCACCATCGCTTCCGAGGCCGGCCGGCAGGGGTCGAAGGGCGGCGCCGTCTATGCCGCGGCCAAGGGCGGGCTGATCGCGTTCACCAAATCGATCGCCCGCGAGAATGCCCGCTTCGGCATCACCGCCAATGTCGTGGCACCCGGTCCGATCCGCACGCCCATGCTGGACGCGGCGGTGGCCGGCGGCGGCGCGGGCCTGCGCGAGGCGATGGAACGGGCCACCCTGCTCGGACGCCTCGGCGAACCGGACGAGGTCGCCGCGGCGGTCGCCTTCCTCGCCTCGCGCGAGGCGAGCTATGTCACGGGCGAGACGCTCGGCGTTTCCGGCGGCATGGGCTGCTGACTAGGGCGCGGCAAACCGGCCGTGCAGAAAGGCCCCGGCAGCCTCGATCGACGCCTGGGCCTCGGGGATGTCGCCGGCGAAGACCTGGAACTGGTGGATCATCCGGTCCCAGATCGTGAGCTCGACCGCAACCCCCGCCGCGCGGGCCCGGTCGGCGAAGACGCGGGAATCGTCGAGGATCGTCTCGTGGTCGCCGACGTGGATGAGCATCGGGGGCAGGCCTGAGAGATCGGCATGGATGGGAGAGGCGAGCGGATCGCGCGGATCGCCGCCGCGGCCGAGATAGGCGCGTGCCATCAGAAGGATCTTGTCGCGCTGGGTGAGCGTGTCGACGGCCGCGCGCGTCTCGTAGGTCGCGCCGCTCGCCTCCATGTCCGTCCAGGGCGAGAACAGGGCGGCGGCGGCCGGCAGGGCCAATCCTTCGGCGCAGGCCTTGAGCAGAACGGCGACCGCGAGGCCGCCACCGGCCGAGTCGCCGGCAAGCGCAATGCTGCCGGTGGCGAAGCCCTGCTCCAGCAGCCAGCGATAGGCGGCCAGGCCGTCGTCGACCGCGGCCGGGAACCGGTTCTCGGGCGCGAGCCGGTAGTCGATGCCGAGCACGGCCGCGCCCGCCGCGCGCGACAGCCGCCGCATCAGGTCGCGATGCGAGCGCACCGAACCGATCTGATAGCCGCCGCCATGCAGGAACAGGATGGCGCGCCCAGGATCGGCGCCTTCGGCAATGATCCATTCGGCCGGCATGGCGCCGATGGCGAAGGGCCGGCCGGCCTCGACCGCAGGTGCGGCCAGCATGGCCTCGTAGTCGGCGCGCATCTCGGCCATCGTCGTCTCGCGTGACCAGCGGCCGAAGACCGCGGCGATGCGGGACTTCACGCGTTCCACCGGTGCCGTCTCAGCCGTCATCGCCGCATGCTCCCTGTGCCAGGCCGTCGTTCCGGCGTCCAGTCGATGCGATCAAATAAAACCGGACGATTGGATTTCTTATATCGGTTATTTGCGGGCGACGCGAGCCATCCGACATGCCTCATTTGACCGAGTGGCTCGCCTCGGCTCTTCAGATTAAAAACCGGATGATTGGATTTTTATTTGAGGCCACGATGAAGATCCTGCTGGTCTACGCGCATATGGAAGAGCGTTCGTTCAACGCGGCGATGCGGGCGGTTGCGCTGGAGCGGCTGCAGGCGAACGGCCACGAGGTCCAGCTGTCGGACCTGCATGTGATGAATTTCGATCCGGTGCCGCGCGCCGGCGACTTCGCCGCGCCCAGCGATCCCAGCTATATCCGCTACGACATCGAGCAGCGCCATGCGGTGGCGACCGGCGGCCTCAGCGCCGACATCAGGGACGAGCTCGACAAGCTCCTCTGGTGCGACTGCCTGATCCTGCAGTTCCCGCTGTTCTGGTTCTCGCTGCCGGCGATCCTGAAGGGCTGGATCGACCGTGTCTTCGTCAACGGCGTCGTCTATGGCGGCGGCAAATGGTACGACCGCGGCGGGCTCGGCGGCCGGCGCGCCATGCTCGCCTTTTCGACCGGCTGCTTTCCCTCCATGTGCGGCGCCGACGGCATCAACGGCGACATGGACATCATTCTCTGGCCGATCCAGAACGGCGTGCTGCGCTTTGCCGGCATGCAGGTCCTGCCGCCCTTCATCGCCTGGTCGGTGGCCTATCGCGATGCGGCCGGCCGACACCAGGCGCTGGAGGATTATGGCCGCCATCTCGACGGGCTCGAAACGGCGACGCCGCTCGCCTTTCACCACCGCGACGATTTCGGCGCCGACTGGCGCCTGAAGCCGGGAATCGCGCCGAAGGCGGTCGGCCAGGCCGGCGCGAACAGGGACCGGTGAAGCCGCGGATGAAGAGATCCGCGGGTGCCGCCAGGCTGGTCAGGCGCCGGTGAAGCCGCGGATGAAGAGATCCGCGGTCATTTTCGAATAGTCGGCGGGCGAGACCGGACCCTTCGGGTCGTACCAGGTGAAGGTGTAGTTGATGATGCCGAACAGCATCATCGTATAGGCCATCTTGTTGCGCGGGGTCAGCCGGTTGTGGCTGTCGATGCGGATCAGGATGTCGGAAAAATAGCTGGTCAGCTTGCGCTGCTTGGCGACGATCGAGCGCTGCTGCTCCTCGTTCAGCTCGCCGAGGTGGTTGAGCAGGATGACCTGCTCGTTCTGCGAGTCGGCATTGACCAGCACCATGACGTCGATCACCGCCCGGCACTGCTCGAGCGGATCCTGGTGAGCATTGACCGCTTCCTCGAGCTTGGCGGCGAGCTCACTGATGTGGTCCTCGAGAATATGAAGAAGGATATCCTCCTTCGATTCGAAATAATGGTAGAGCGCGCCGCGCGAGGATTCGCAGGCCTCGGCAAGGTCGATGATGGTCGTGCCGGCATAACCCTTCTGCGCGAACAGGCGGGCCGCCTGCTTGAGAATGTTGTCGCGGATCTCCGGATATTTTTCCGACTGGGTGCGCGCCATGCTCCGATGCCTCTGACGACCTTTGTCGTGACATATCCCGAACAAACCGCCCGTTCAACTTATTAAAGGACGGAACCCGGCGCAGTGCGCAGCCACGGCGGGACGTCGGCATGCCCTCCAGCCGCGCCAGAAAGCATCGCCCTTTCGCGATCGCGGCGGCCGTTCGGCGCCAGCCGTCCCTCTGCCTTTCGGGTGAATGCGCAGAAATAAATTGAACGGCTGTCCGGGTTATATTAGGGTCATTCCAACCAAGAACGAGGGCGCCTGCGGGAGCCTCTCGTCCAGGAGCCCGCATACGGGCCGAGCCATGCGGCAATTCGGGAGGATGGCGTGCAGGCAGCGACTTCATTCGACGCGGTAGTGATCGGAGCCGGCGCCGGCGGCTGCTGCGCCGCCGCGCGCCTGGCCCATGCGGGCCTGCGCACGCTCTTGGTCGAGGCCCGCGACGTGCTCGGCGGACGCGCCTCGACCGAGATCATCGACGGCCACAAGGTCAATGTCGGCGCCATCGCGCTGGAGTTCGACGGCGTCTTCGAGGAGACCTTCCGCACTGTCGGCGCCGACCTGCCGATCCGCATGCCGAAACCCGCCAACGCCTTCTATCTCGACCGCAAGGTGGTCGATGTCGGCAAGGGCGGCTGGGGGCTCCTGCTCGGCGGGCTGACCAAGCAGGCCGCGCGCATCCTCGATCAGTTCGCCCAGGCGCGCACCGGCAGCCTGCCGGACGGGCGCCTGTCGACCAAGGACTGGCTGTCCGGCTACACGAAGAACGAGACGGTCCACGCGATCTTCCGCAACCTCTGCGCGGCGATCTTCGCCTGCAATGCCGACGAGCTGCCGGCCCGGGCCTTCCTGACCTATTTCACCGCCAAGGGCGCGTTCAAGAAGTTCGGCTTTCATCCCGACGGCACGATCGGCGCCTGGAAGGCGCTGGCCGGGGCGGTCGAGCGCAATGGCGAGGTCTGGCTCGATGCGCCGGTCGAGCGGATCGAGGTCGCCGACGGCGCGGCCCGGGCCGTCGTCATTCGCCGCGACGGCGAAAGCCTGCGCATTCCGGCGTCGATCGTGATCAGCAATGCCGGTCCCAAGGCGACGGTCGCGCTCGCCGGCGAGGCCGCCTTCCCGGCGGACTATCTGCGCCGGGTGCGCGAGGATCTGAAACCCGCCGCCAACATCGTGTTCAACTTCGCCTCGCGCGAACCGCTCATCGCTGCGCCCGGCATCGTCACCTTCGGCAAGACGCGCCGCCTGTGCAACCTCGCCAACCTGACGGCGACCTGCCCGGAGATCGCGCCATCGGGCTGGCACCAATATGTCGCCTATGCCGTGCCCGTGCCCGCGCTCGGCGATTTCGACGCAGAAGCCGAGACGGCGCTTGCCCATCAGGACCTGCGCGACCAGTTCCCCGGCTTCGACGACAAGGTCAAGATGCTTTCGGTCAGGGTGATGCGCGACGACTGGCCGGCGCAGCGTTCGTGCGCCGGCTACGACCTGCCGCGCGAGACCGGCATCGAGGGCTTGTGGTGCGTCGGCGATGCGGTGAAGGACTATGGCAACGGCGGCACCCAGGCCTGCGCCGAGACCGCCAAGCTCGTCGTCGACGCGATTGTTGCGCGGCGCGGGCAGCCATGATGGCGGACGGACAGACCGGGGCCCGGCAGGTGGCGGGTGGCGCGCCGGGCGCGCTGCTGGAGATCACCAATCTCCAGGTCGTCTATGACGGTGCCATCGAGGCGGTGCGCGACGTCTCGCTGAAGGTGCCGAGCGGCGCGGTCGTCGCGCTGCTCGGCTCGAACGGCGCCGGCAAGTCGACCATCCTGAAGGCCATTTCCGGCCTGCTCGGTGTCGAGGACGGCGAGATCGAGAAGGGCACGCTGAGCTTCGCGGGCCACCCGCTCCATCGGCTCGGGCCCGAGGACATCGTGCGCGCCGGGCTCGTCCAGGTGCCGGAGGGCCGGCGGCTGTTCGCCAATCTGACGGTGGACGAAAACCTGACCATGGGCGGCCACCTGCAATCCGCCGCGGCGGTCCGGACGCGGCGCGACCAGGTGTTCGACCTGTTTCCGCGCGTCGCCGAAAAGCGCGGCGAGATCGCCGGCTATCTCTCCGGCGGCGAGCAGCAGATGGTGGCGGTCGGTCGCGCGCTGATGGCGGCGCCCAAGCTGCTCGCGCTCGACGAGCCCTCGCTCGGCCTCGCGCCGCTCATCATCGACAAGATCTACGAGATCATCGTGCGGCTGCGCGCGGAGATGGGCATGACCATCCTGCTGGTCGAGCAGAGCGCCGCCCATGCGCTCGCCGTCGCCGACTACGGCTACATCCTGCAGAACGGCCGGGTCGTGCTGGACGGCGCGGCCGACCGGCTGGCCGGCAATGCCGAGGTGCAGGAATTCTATCTCGGCTTTGCCGGCGGCGGCGCGCGCCGGAGCTTTCGCGAGGTGAAGCACTACAAGCGGCGCAAGAGGTGGCTGTCGTGACCGATGCCCTCCTGAGGCTCGACGCCGTGTCGAAATCCTTCGGCGGCCTCGCCGCGGTGAGCGATGTCTCCTTCGCCGTGCGGCCGGGCGAGATCTTCTCGGTGATCGGGCCGAACGGCGCCGGCAAGACGACGCTGTTCAACCTGATCTCGGGCGTGCTGCCGGTGACGAGCGGCCGGATCACCATGGCCGGCCGCGACCTTGCCGGCGTCAGGCCGTGGAATTTCGTCACGCTCGGCATCGGCCGCACGTTCCAGAACCTCGCCTTGTTCAAGCACGGCACGGTGGTGGAGAACATTCTCGTCGGCCGTCATCGTCTGATGAAGACCTCGGTGCTGGATGCGGTGTTCCATTACGGCCGCTGCCGCCGGGAGGAGATCGCCGCGCGCCAGCGCGTCGAGGAGATCATCGAGTTCCTCGAGATCGAGGCGATCCGCGACAAGGTGGTGGGCACGCTGTCCTATGGCCAGCAGAAGCGCGTCGAGCTCGGCCGCGCGCTCGCCTCCGAGCCGAAGATCCTGCTGCTCGACGAGATCGTCGCCGGCATGAACCAGGAGGAGACCGAGGACATTGCCCGCTTCATCCTCGACATCCGTGACGAGCTCGGCATCGCCATCCTGCTGATCGAGCACGACATGCATCTCGTCATGGATATTTCCGATCGGATCCATGTCCTGAATTTCGGTCGCAGCGTGACCGAGGGCGCGCCCGCCGAGATCCAGCGCCATGCCGGCGTCGCGGAGGCCTATCTCGGCTCGGGCAGGGCCTTCCACGCCGGACCGGCCGCCGCGGAAAGGCTTGCAGGATGACCGCGATGACGACCATCTCGACCGATGGCGCCGAGCGGCTCGTCGCCGCCCCCCGCGCCGCCTTGTCGGCCGATCACGATCCGTTCCTGCCGGCCCATCTGCGCGCCGGCAACACGACCCTGCCGCGCCTCCTGCGCCGCCATGCGAAGGCGCAAGGCACGACGCTCGCCCTGCGCGAGAAGGAGCACGGCGTCTGGAAACGCTACGACTGGGCGCACTATGACCGGCAGGCGCGGCGCTTCGCGCTGGCGCTGATGTCGTTCGGCCTGAAACGCGGCGACCGCATCGCCATCGCTTCCGAGAACAGCCCGGAATGGTATTATGCCGATCTCGGCGCGGAGATGCTGGGCGTCATTCCGGTCGGCATCTATCCGACCAATCCCTGGCCCGAGCTGCAATATATCGTCGGCCATTGCGGGGCGAAGCTCGTCGTCTGCGGCGACCAGGAGCAGACCGACAAGGTGATCGACGCCAAGGCGAACGGGCCGGGCCTGGCCGAGGTCGGGCTGATCGTCACCGTCGACATGAAGGGCCTGCGCGGCTATCCGGGCGAGAGCCTTGTCGCCTGGGACGCGTTCCTCGCGCGCGGCGACGCCTATCTCGCCGCGCAGCCGCAGGCGGCCCTGGAGCTCGACCGGGCGATCGAGGCGACCGAGCCGGACGACGTCTGCCTGATGGTCTATACGTCGGGCACGACGGGGCCGCCCAAGGGCGCGATGCTCAGCCATCGCAACATCATCTATTCCACCTACAACTACGCGGCGGCCGTCGGCATGACGGGCCGGCGCTACGAGGCGGTCGGCTACCTGCCGCTCTGCCATGCCGCCGAGCGCTGCTATTCGATGGCCATGCAGCTCGTGCTCGGCGGCGTCGTGAACTTTGCCGAAAGCATCGACACGGTCGCCGCCAATGTCCGCGAGATCGCGCCGACCTTCTTCATCGGCGTGCCGCGCATCTGGGAGAAGCTGAAGGAGAATTTCGAGTTCCGCCTCAGCGAGAGCGGCCGGCTGCAGCGCTGGATCGCGCGGCGCGTGCTCGCCACCGGCCGCCGGCTCGACGACCGGCGCCGGCAGAGCGGGCTTTCGGCCGTCGAGCGGCTTCAGGCGCTTGCCTGCCACCTCCTCCTGTTCCGCAACATCCAGCGCCATGTCGGGCTCGACCGCAGCCGGCACCGGCTCTGCGCCGGCGCATCGGTTTCGCCGGAGACGCTGCGCTTCTTCTCGGTCATCGGCCTGCCGGTCTCACAAGGCTATGGCATGACGGAATCCGCCGGCTGCCTGTTCATCCAGACGGGCGCCCATCATGCGCTCGGCGGCTGCGGCCTGCCGATCGCCGATGCCGGCTACCGGATCGCCGAGGACGGCGAGGTGCTGCTGTCGGGCCCCGGCGTCTTCCGCGGCTATTTTCGCGACGAGAAAGCGACCGCGGCGACGATGGACGGCGCCTGGCTGAAGACCGGCGACATCGTCCGCATCCTCGACAATGGCGAGCTCTCGGTGGTCGACCGCAAGAAGGCCATCATCATCACCAGCGGCGGCAAGAACATCGCGCCCTCGGAGATCGAGAACGCGATGAAGGACAGCCCCTTCATCAAGGAGGTCATCGTCGTCGGCGACGGCCGCAAGTTCCTGGCGGCGCTGATCCAGATCGACTTCGACACCGTCGGCCGCTGGGCCAGCGAGAACGGCCTCGCCTATACGACCTACAGGTCGCTCGCCCGGCTGCCGGCGGTGCGCGACCTCGTCCAGGGCATCGTCGACGGCGTCAACGCGCGGTTCGCGCGGGTCGAGAACATCCGGAAGTTCATCATCCTGGAGAAGGAGCTCGATCACGACGACGGCGAGCTGACGGCGACCCAGAAGGTCCGGCGCGCGATCATCGACGCCAAGTTCGCGGCCGAGCTCGAACAGATCTACGGCCCGGCGGGAGGCGCATCATGACCTATCTGACCGAGCTGCTCGCCTCCGGCCTCGCCATCGGCGCGATCTACGGCCTCGTCGCGATGGGCTTTGCGGTCATCTACAAGTCGACCGGCCTCGTCAACTTCGCCCAGGGCGAGATCGCCATGGTCGTCGCCTATGTCGCCTGGACCATTTCGACCGTGGTCTCCGGCAATCCCTTCGTCGTCGCCGTCGGCGCCATCCTGTTCGCCTGCCTGTTCGGCCTTGCCATCGAGCGGCTGGTGATCCGGCCGATGATCGGCGAGCCGGTGTTCTCCACCATCATGGTGACGATCGCGGTTGCGGTGATCCTGCGCTCCAGCATCGTGTTCATCTGGGACGCCGTGCCGCACGGGCTCGATATCGGCGTCGGCAAGGAGATCGTCGAGGTCGCGGGCGCGCGCATGCGCTCGGCCCAGCTCGCGGTCCTGGCCGTGCTGATCGCCGTCATGGCCGGCTTCTGGCTGTTCTTCCGCCATTCGCGTTTCGGCGTCGCCATGCGTGCGGTCGCAAGCGATGATCGCACGGCCATGCTCATGGGCGTCAGCGCCGCCCGGGTGCAGGCGGTCGCCTGGGCTGCGGCCTCGGTCCTCGCCGGCATGGCCGGCGTGTTCTTCGCGCTCATCTACGAGCTCTCGCCCAGCATGTTCGCGCTTGGCCTGAAGGCCTTTCCGGCGACCATTCTCGGCGGCCTCGACGCGGTCATCGGCTCGGCCTTCGGCGGCCTGATCATCGGCGCGGTCGAGAACCTTGCCGGCGGCTACCTGAAGCCGGCCGTCAAGGAGATCGCCGGCTTCGTCATCATCGTCGTCATCCTGATGATCCGTCCCTTCGGACTGTTCGGCGAGAAGAGGATCGAGAGGCTCTGATGCGCAGCGGCACGTTCAAGGAAACCATCGGCGAGCAGATCGACCTGACCGATTCCATGCTGGTCAGGGTCTGGTGCGGCATCGCGGTCGCAGCGCTCGCCCTCGCGCCCTATCTCCTCAACGCCTATCACCTGTCGCTCCTGACCATCATCGCGATCACGGTGGTCGGCACGCTCGGTCTCAACGTGCTGACCGGCTGGACCGGCCTCATCTCGCTCGGCCATGTCGGCTTCATGGTGCTCGGCGCCTACGCCTATGCCATCGCGACCCAGAGCTACGGCCTCGACCCGCTGATCGGGCTCGTTCTCGCCGGCCTGGTGCCGGCGCTCGCCAGCCTCGTCGTCGGCATTCCCTCGCTGCGCCTCACCGGGCTCTACCTCGCCATCACCACGCTCGCCTTCGCCTTCATCGTCAATCACCTGATCCTGGAATTCGATGGGCTGACGCGTGGCGCACGCGGCATCTTCGTCACCCGCCCGACCATTCTCGGCATCTCGTTTGCAAGCGACCAGGCCTTCGCCCATCTCTGCCTCGGCTTCGCCGGCCTGGCGCTGATCGCCGCCTTGAACCTCAGGCGCAGCCGCATCGGCCGCGCCTTCGTCGCGGTGCGCGACAACGATCTCGCCGCGCGCGCCATGGGCATCAATCTGCACGCGACCAAGCTCGTCGCCTTCGCCACCTCGTCCTTCATCATCGGCCTTGCCGGTGCGCTCTACGGCATGTTCCTCAGCTATGTGACGATCGAAGGCTTTCCCTTCCTGCTGTCGATCGAGGCGCTGGCGATCCTGATCGTCGGCGGCATCGGCACGACGCTCGGCGCGGTGCTCGGCACGGTCTTCATCGTGCTGCTGCCGGAACTCTCCGGCAGCCTGTTCGCGCTGATGGGCGAGGAGACGGCACGGGCGCTCTCCACCGGCGCGCACGAGCTGAAGAGCATGCTCTACGGCGTCGCCATCATCCTGTTCCTCAGGTTCCAGCCGCACGGGCTCGCCGGCCTCTGGCGCGACGTCAAACGCCTGTGGGTCCACTGGCCGCTCCGCTACTAGGGCAGCTTCGACAATCGACAAGGGTCGCAAACGACCGCCACCGGGAGGAACCGACATGAGACTGAAGAGGACTTTTGGGGCGGCGCTCGCCGCGCTCGTCATGACCGCAGCGGCCGGCCTTGCCAATCAGGGCGTGACCGACAGCGAGATCGTGCTCGGCGAGGTCGAGCCCCTGTCCGGCCCGCCGGCCCTGCTCGGGGTCGCGCACAATCTCGGCGTCCGCCTCGCCATTGCCGAAGCCAATGCGGCCGGTGGCGTCAACGGCCGGCGCCTGCGCCTGGTCGCCGAGGACGACGGCTATGTCTCGACCCGCACCATCCAGTCGCTGCGCAAGCTCATCGCGGTCGACCGCGTCTTCGCGCTCACCGCCGTGTCCGGTTCCGGCCAGGCGATCGCGGCGCTGCCGGTGCTCGAGCAGTCGGGCATTCCGGCGATGATCCCGATCGGTCCGGTCACGCAGCTCTACGAGCCGCCGCGCCCGAACGTCTTCGTGCTCGGGCAGGCCTATGACGAGGGCGTGCGCCAGCTCGCGCTCTATCTCGCCGACAAATATCCCGGCAAGAAATGGGGCATCGTCACCCAGGACGACGACTATGGCGTCGCCGTGCGCGAGGGCTTCAACCGGGCCCGGCGCGAGAAGAACATGCAGGTCGTGTTCGAATCCGTCTATCGCCGCGGCCAGCAGGACTTCTCCTCGGAAATGCTGCGCGCCAAGGAGGCCGGCGTCGAGGTGTTCATCGCCGGCGGCATCATCAGCGAAAACGTCGCCATGCTGAAGGAGATGGAGAAGCTCGGCATCAAGCCGGTGACCGGCATCTTCTGGCCGGGGCGGGTGGAGGCGGTGCTGAAGCTGATCGGCCCGGCGAGCGACGGCCTCTACGCCGTCGACTATGTCGCGCCGCTGGCGAGCGCCGCCGGCCAGCGCTTCATGGAGCTCGCCCGCAGGCACCTGAACGACCGCGAGGTGCAGCAGATCAACCGCTATACCATGACCGGCTATGCCAGCACGCGCGTGCTGCTCGCGGCGATCCAGCGCTGCGGCCGCCAGCTCACCTGGGCCTGCACCATCGCCGAGCTCGGCAAGACGCGCGAGCTCGACCTCGGCGTGATGGCGCCGGTCAGCTTCGGCGAGCGCGAGCGCTTCTCCAACCAGCGCGTCAACATCATGCGGGCCGATTTCCCGAACCTGACCTTCCGGCCCGTGGGCGAGTAGCGAATTTGGCGAGTGGCGAATGGGGGCGCGGCGGACATCACCGGCTCCCTTTCCATCCGCCATTTCGCTATCTCGCCATTCGCTTCACCATCGCCGAGCTCGGCGTGACGGCGCCGGTCAGCTTCGGCGAGCGCGAGCGCTTCTCCAGCCGGCGCGTCAACATCATGCGCGCCGATGTCCCGAACCTGACCTTCCGGCCCGTGGGCGAGTAGCGAGTGGCGAATGGGGAATGGGGGCGCGGCGGACATCGCCGGCTCCCTTTCCATCCGCCATTTCGCTATCTCGCCATTCGCCCCTCAGATCCTCTTGGCGATCTCCTCGTGCATCACCTCCGTGGCGCCGCCGCCGATCATCAGGATGCGGGCGTCGCGGGCCATGCGCTCGATCGGCGTGCCGCGCATATAGCCGGTGCCGCCATGGAGCTGCAGGCAGCCGTGCACCACCTCGTGCAGCACTTCCGGCGCGAGCGCCTTGATCATCGACACCTCGCGGCTGGTATCGAGGCCGGCCTGTTCCTGCGCCGCGGTCTGGTAGGTCAGCGCGCGCGCCGCGCCGGCCTTGGCGACGAGCTGGGCCAGCGTCTGGCGCGTCGCCTGCAGGTTCCACAGCGTGCCGCCGAAGGCGGTGCGCGTGCGGACATAATCGAGGGTCAGCTCGATCGCCTTGGCGCTCTCGCCGGCGCAGATGCCGCCGATGCACAGGCGCTCGTTCTGGAACGTGTTCATGATCGCGTAGAAGCCGCGGTTCTCCTGGCCGAGCAGGTTCTCGGCCGGCACGCGCATGTCCTCGAAGGCGAGCTCCGCCGTGTCGGAACAGAGCCAGCCATGCTTGTCGAGCTTGCGCGCGACGCTGAAGCCGGGCGTGTCCTTTTCGACGATGAACAGCGAAATGCCGCGGCTGCCCTTGGATGAAGGATCGGTGCGGGCGGCGACGATGAAGATATCGCCATAGACGCCGTTGGTGATGAACATCTTGGCGCCGTTGATGATCCAGTGATCGCCGTCGCGGCGGGCGGTGGTCCTGAGGCCGGCTACATCGGACCCGGCCCAGGGCTCGGTCACAGCCACCGCGCAGATCCGCCGGCCGGCAATGATGTCGGGGAGATAGCGGGCCTTCTGCGCGGCATCGCCGCTGATCGAGATGTGCGGGCTCGACATGTCGGTATGAACCAGCACCGAGGAGGTGAAGCCGCCAAAGCTCGACCGGCCGAGCTCCTCGGCGAAGACCACCGAGGCGAGCGGACCCATGGCGGTGCCGCCATCGGCCTCGGCATGGCGCATGCCGAGGAAGCCGAGCTCGCCCATCCTGAGGAAGACTTCGCGCGGGATCTTGCCGGCCGCTTCCCAGGCCTCGCCATGGGGCACGACCTCGGTCTCGACGAAACGGCGCACCTGGTCGCGCAGCATCAGGAGCTCGGGCGACAGGCCGACCGGATCGGAGAAGCGGAAATGCCGGTCGAAATCGGCGCTCCGGAGGTTCGCCTGGGCCATGGTCATCGCGGCGTTCCTTGTCCTTGTGCCCGCTTGCGGGACGCCCCGCGCAGGTGTTAGCTAAAAAGAAGATGGACGGTCGGTTTATTAATAGGAGTGGCACTCGACAGGTCAAGCGGACCGAACGGGGGATGACCGCGGCCCGGCCTTCGTCCATTGTCCGAGGCGACCGTCCGGGCTGCCGGACACAGGAGCACTTTCACCATGGCCGACCAGACCTCCCTGCTGCTGGATGAGCGCGACGGACCGGTGCGCGTGCTGACGATGAACTTCACGCAGCGGCGCAACGCGCTGGCGGTGCCGCTGCGGATCGCGCTGATCGCGGCGATGGAGGCGGCGCTTGCCGATGCCGACTGCCGGGCGATCGTGCTGACCGGCGCCGGCGGCCACTTCTCGTCGGGCGGCGACATTTCCGGCATGGAGGGCGTGACGGGGCCGGGCGGCCGGGAGCGGCTGAAGCTCGTCCACCGGCTAGTGCGGCTGATGGTGACGGGCGAGAAGCCTGTCATCGCCGCGGTCGAGGGCTATGCGGCCGGAGCGGGCCTCGCGCTCGCGGCGCTCTGCGACCTGGTGGTGGCCGCGCGCGACGCGCGCTTCCAGTGCTCGTTCAACAAGATCGGCCTCGTGCCGGATTTCGGCGCGGCCTGGATCCTGCCGCTCCGCATGGGCCTCGGCCGGGCCAAATATGTCATGCTGCGCGGCAAGGCCTTCGGCGCCGAGGAGGCCGAGCGCTGGGGCCTCGCCGAGGCGGTGGTGGAGCCGGGCACGGCGCGGGCCGAGGCCGTCGCGCTCGCCCATGAGCTGGCCGGCCTCTCACCGCTCTCCAACGGGTTTTCCAAGGCATTGCTGTCGCGCATGCCGCGCGACCTCGACGAGATGCTCAAGGCCGAGGCCGATGCCCAGGCCGTGCTGTTCACATCGGAAGACTTCGACGAGGGCCGCCGCGCCTTCCTGGAGAAGCGCGCGCCGCGGTTCAGCGGGCGCTGAATCGGCCACGCCGAGGCTGGTGCGGGGTGGAGATCATGCGTGAACCGGCAGAACCGAATTGCGGCCTCGGACCGGCGCTTCGCGTCATCGGCGGCAAGTGGAAGGCGACCATCATCTGGGAGCTGCATGCCCGGCCGCTGCGCTTCGGGGCGCTGCGCCGTGCCATTCCCGGCATCAGCGAAAAGATCCTCGCCGAGCAGTTGCGCGAACTGGAGGCGGCCGGCGTCGTCAGGCGCGAGGAGCTGAGCGGCAAGGTCCTGCATGTCGAATATTCGCTGACCGAACCGGGGCTGCGGCTCAATGCGGCGGTGCATGCGCTCGCCGAGTGGGGCACGGCGCACGCCATGCCGCGCGCGGCGCCGACTGCCGCGGCGGGCTGAGCTGGCTCGGCGAGGGTCAGCCGAAATCCGCCGGCGGCGCCAGGGCGAGTCCCGAGCCCTGCTGCTCGGTGTCGACATCGGCAAGGCGGCGCGCGCGGGCCCGCAGATTGGCCGCGACGTCCTCGGCGGTGACCCGTCCGTTGCGCGCCTTCAGGGCATCCCACCAGAGTGCGGCGAGGCCGGCGACATAGGGCGTGGCAGCGCTCGTGCCGTCCAGCGCGGCGAGGCCGCCGCCGGCCCTGGCGCCGACCACGCCGACGCCCGGGCCGACGAGCACGGGATTGATGTTGGAGAAGGTCGGTATCTTGCCGTCGCGCCCGACGGCGCCGACCGAGAGGACGCCGGCCGCCGCCGCCGGGATGCCGGTCCTGACGCTGTAGGGCCTCTCCTTGTCGCGCCGGCTCTGGTTGCCTGCGGCAGCAACGATGAGGATGCCGGGATCGTCGATGGTGGCCGCCCGCAGCACGTCGATCTGCCGCTGCAGCTGGTCGACCGCATCGCGGTAGCGCACCAGCGTTTCCCAGATGGCGGCGGACTCGTCCCAGCCCGCGAGGGTCAGCCGGCGGAACATGGCCTCGAAGTCGAAGCTGAGCGACATCGAGACGATATTGGCCTTCTCGCGGTGTGCCCAGGCGAGTGCATTGACCACGGCGGCGGTCGAGCTGCCGCCGGCGCCATCGAAGACCTTGGCGACGAGAGCCCTGCGGATCGCGGGCGCGACACCCAGCCTGACGCCGTCGGCCGCACCGCCGAAGATCAGGCTGGCGCAATGCGTGCCGTGGCCGTCGGCATCGGCGGCGGTGCCGCCGACGAAGCTCTCGGTGACGATGTCCATATCGGGCGGGAAGGCGGGATGAGCACGGTCGATGCCGCTGTCGAGCACGGCGACGACGACGTCGCCGGCCCTGCCGGCAAGATGGGCGCCGTCCGCGCCGACGGTGGCGAGGCCCCAGTCCTGCCCGGCCGCCTTGGCCGCGGCGACGCGCGGCGGTCCATCCGCGGCCGCGCCCTGCGCGGTGATGGCGGCGACCGGGAAGGCGCGGGAGACGATGTTCTGCGGGTCGCGGACCGCCTCGCGCAGCTGGGCCGGGCTGAGCTGCGCCCGTTCGGCGGTCATGCGCGGCCGGTCGCTGCTGAGAATGATCAGGCCGTCGGCGCCCGCGCCGGCGGATGGCGGCAGGAGCGCGTCCCGCATCGCCTTCGCTTCGAACAGGATGCGACCGCCTGCGCTGGTGCCATCGAGGCCGGAAACCTGGCGGTCGAAGCCGCCGCCCGATACGCGGGAGCGCATGGTGGTCATGCCCTGCAGGCCGCCGGAGGCGGCCGGCGTCACGCCTTCGATGCGCAGCACGACATAGTCGTCATCCATGGCCCGGTTTCCTAGGGGTCGAGGTCGATCCAGACTTCCAGCGTGCCGGCGCGCGGCGGCGTCGGGAAGCTGAGGAGGGCGGTCTGCGCCAGGGGCTGGTTCTTGTTGTAGGAGGCGAGCAGGCGCGCGACCTCGGCCGCCATGGGCGCGTCGGCGGCGAAGAAATAGCGGACCTCCGCGCGGCCGCGCGGCACGTTCTCCTGCTGGGGGGCCGGCGCCTGGAAGCCGGCGCCGTCGAGCCGGTCGCGCATGGCGCTCACCTGCTCCGGCCGCCCGCCGGCATACTGGATGAACACGCTCGTGCAGTATTGCCGCGCCGCCTCGACCTCGGCCCAATATTGCGGCCCGCGGCTGCGCGGCACCGCGAAGACATTCCCCACGACCTTTACCGCGGCGCCGCGCGGCACGATGCCGATCTGGGGGGCCATGGTGTAGTCGGCATCCGGCTTGTCGGCCCGCAGCCGGACGTTCGTGTTGAGCGTCAGCGTGGTGCCGGCACGCATGTTGCCGGCGGAAGGGAAGGGCGCGACCTTCTCCTCGCCGGGATAGCCCAGCCACAGATAGCCGCGGCAGGAGGGGTTCTGCGCCGGCGCGCTGATCGACCGCTGCCGTGTCGCCACGACCTGGGACCGCTGGTCGCTGCCGCTGGTCGGCGCGTTGCTGCGCAGATGCAGCCGCGCGAGCTCGCTCTCCTGCGCATCGCCATATTCGCGCAGGAAGCCGTGGAGCGGTCCGATATCGCTGACATTCAGGCTGTCGAGGCTGCGGCGAAGCTCTGCCTGGATCTGCATGAGCCGCGCCCGCGCGGCGGTCACGGCGTTTTCGGAGGCGATCAGCTGGGCCGTGTGGCGGGCCTGCCAATAGATGACGCCCGAGGCGACCAGGCATGCCGCGACGGCGAGGCCGGCGAGCTTGAGGAACAGGACGGTGCTCCTGGTCTGCCGCTCCACCTTGGCGCTCTCCGCGATCAGCGCGTCGAGCACTTCGGACTGGCCTTCGAAAGCGCGCGCTTCGACGAGGGCGTTGCCCGACAAGAGGTAGCCGGGAGCCTTGGCCTCGCTGGCCCAGAGCTTCGCCACCTCGCGCAGCTGCACCAGCTTGCGGTGGGTCTGCCGCTGGCCGTCGAGCCAGGCGCGCAGCCGCGGCCAGTTCCGGATGAGAGCCTCGTGGGCGACGTCGAACCAGTCGTCGGCCGCCACCGTGCCGCGCTCCTGCCGAAGCAGCCCGGCGTCGCTGAAGGCCGTTAGAACACTCTCCACGCTGTCGGCGTCGCGGCCGGCGTGAAGCTCGCCGCGGCGGCGCGGCTGGCGCACGAAGTCGTGGTCGAGGCCAGGCGTCACCAGCTGCAGAAAGATCTCGCGGACGACGTCTTCCTTGTCGGCGAGCGGCAGGGCCTGATAGACGCGCTCGGCCGCGCGCTGCAGCGCCTCGCGCGGCGAGCCGACGCGCTGCTCGACCTCCTCCGAGATCCAGTTGGTCTTGGAGCGCCGGGCTTCGCGCCACATTTCGTCGAGGGTGAACTGCAGGAGCGGCAGCCCGGACGGTTCGCCGGCGATCGACCGGACGAGCCGGTCGCAGACGCCTTCGGCAAAGCGCAGCCCGGCGCGATCGGCCGTGGCGATGACGGCACGCTTCAGGTCTGCCGGGGCGATCGGCGGCGGCAGGAAGCGGTTGTCGGCGTCGGCGGCCAGCGCGCCGAATGCCGGCAGGCGCTTCACGTCGTCGAGGAAGTCGTCGCGCAGGCCGACCACCAGTTTCGCCTGCGCGCCGAGATGGGCCATGGCGCGCGCAAAGGCGTCCCGCGCCCGGATCGAGGTCGCGAGCGTCAGGATCTCCTCGAACTGGGTGACGACCAGCAGGACCGGCCGCGGGAAGGCGGCGGCGAGCTCGGCTCCGAGCGTTTCCGGCTGCGCTTCCAGCCGGTCGCGCAGGTCGCGCAGGGCGGTGCCGCCGGCCGCATCGCCGACGATGAGCTGCGCGAGCCGGTCGAGCGGGTCGCTGCCGGGAGCCGGCATGCGGATCAGCTCGAGCCGCCCGCCGTCGCCGACGAGGCCCCGCTCGTGCAGGGCCGGGAGCAGGCCGGCCCCGATCAGCGAAGCCTTGCCGCTGCCGCTCGGACCGACAACCACGGTGACGGCGCGGGCCTCGACCTGGTCGGCGAGCTTCTGGGCGACGGTCTCCCGGCCATGAAAGATGGTGGCGTCGATCTCGTCGAAGGACTTCAAGCCCTTGAACGGCGAGACGTCGCCGAGCGCCGGCAGCGCGGCGGTATCGAAGCGGGCAAGCTGCGGGCCGGCGGTCTCGCCCGGCGAGATGCGGCCGAGCCGGACCAGCTCGGTCGACCAGAAGTCGAGCGCCGACTGCGCAAGCTCGCGATCCTGGCTCGACGACAGCCGCTTGCCGGTGGCGACGGCGCGGCGGATGAAACCGTCGATGGCGCGCGTATCGGTGCTGCCCTCGCTGCTCCTGGCGCGCCAGGCCCGCATCATCGCGAGATTGGCCGCCTGAAGCTCTTCGAGGGTTTCGAATCCCGTATAGGTCGGTGCGGCTGCGGTCATGGTCATGTGTCCTGCGCAAAGGCCAGCAGCGCCTTCATCGGCGCGCCGAGCTGCGACATCTGCCGGGCGCGATCCAGGAGGTCGCGATCGACGAACCAGAAGGCGCGCATGGTGCGCCGGCGGAAATTGCCGAAGAGGCGCGGCGTATCGGACCAGCGGCCATCGGCGATGCTGCGGTCGAGCTCGTCGCCGTAACCGACGAGCTCGGTAAGCAGGGTCGACGACAGGTCGGCATCGCAGAGAAGGCGGATCTGCTGCAGCGTCGGTGCCCAGCGCTCGACGAACATGTCCGGCGCCTGGATGGCGTCGTCCCGGACATGGTCCTCCAGCACCATCTGGTCGTTCTCGCTCGCCTGCCACTCGCCGTGCTGCTGGACGCGGCGGTTGAGGTCGTCGCGGATCTGAATGACCACCTCCGCGTCGAGCTCGATCTGCCGCGCCCCGGCCGTGCCGGCGAGCGGGCCGGCGCGGACGGCACTGGTCAGAAGCCTGTGCATGCCGTTGAAGTCGATGCGGTCGGCCTCGCCCCGCAGGCTCTCGTTGAGCATCTGCATCTGAGTGCGCACGATGCGCCGGATGCGCAGCACCTTGGCCCGCGGCTCGTCCTCCGGCTTGCCGCTCAGCGCGGCGGCGGTGCGCGCCATGTCCTCGAGCCACTGGAGCTGGGCAAGGCTGCCGCGGGCACCGGCGAGCGGCAGCTTCTGCGCCTGCTCGCGCGGCTCGTCGATCTTGACGCTCAGGTCGTCGGCGAGCGCCACCAGCTCGTTCACGCGCGGCTCGCCATTGGCGGGGACGCAGGCGATCAGCGGCGGCAACGTGCCGGTCTGCACATTGTGCAGGAATTCATGCAGCTCCTTGTAGATGTGCAGGCGCTCCAGCGTCTCCGACAGCCCTTCCAGAATCTCGGCGGACTCCTCCAGGAGACGCTTCACCGCAGAATCGTCCTCGGCCGTCCGGCGCAGCGCATTGAGCTGGTCGTGCAGCCGGTCGAAAGCGGACTGCGCGGTCATCGGCGCCAGGGCAGGGCCGAAGCCCGCGGCCTGGAGCGCTGCCTGGATCAGGCCGATCGGCACGCCGCGGCGATAGTCCTTGCCGCCCCAATTGTGCATGGCGATCAGCTCCCAGCTATCGTTGAAGCAGGGCGAGCCGGACGAGCCGGGCAGGGCCACGGGCGAATAGATGAGCCGGTTCTTCAGGCCATTGGACAGGAAGCCGAGCACGCCTTCGCCCTGGGCATTGATGGCGGCCGGCTCGCCGGCCGGATGCTGCACCACATAGACGCGCTCGCGGGCGATCACCGGCTGTCTGGCCGGCAGGCCGATCCAGCCGCGGCGCTGGCCGAAGACCGTCATGTCCTCGCTGACCGGCACTTCCAGTTCGAGCAGGGCATAGTCGAGCTCGTCGAGCGTCGGTTCGTCGGCCGCGCCGGGCACGCCATATTCCCAGGCCGAGGCCGGGCTGAAGGCGAGGCAGGCACGGACCGCGACCGGCTTGCCGGGCGAGACGCTGCCGTCGTCGCGGCGGTCGACGTCGAAACGGCAGGACACGGGCTTCCGCAGAGCCTTGTCGCCGCCAGCCAGGGCCTCGGCCAGCAACAGGACATGATGATTGGTCAGGACGAGGTTCGGCCCGACCAGGAAGCCGGTGCCCTCGGCCCGCCCGTCGATATCGACGCGGCAGACTGCGGACAGCGCCCGCATCTGGCGCTGGACATAGCCGAGCCTGGGGGTGAAGACGCACACTCACAGATCTCCCGACAGAAGTTCCGACAGGCTGACGCGGCGATAGCCGGCGGGCGCCGACGGGCCCTCCGCCGGCAGGACGGTGCTTTCGGCCTTTGCGGATTTTTTCGGCGAGATCGGGCGGGCCCGATCCCAGTCGATCGTGAAGGCATCCGCGTAATAGGCGGCAACCTCCTCGTCGTGGACGATGAGAGAAGCGTCGCGGTTCAGCGTGACGCCTTCGCCGCTCCAGTTGTGGCTGCCGATCAGCACGCGCCGGCCATCGACGATCATGCCCTTGGTGTGATGGTTGTCGATCTGGCGCAGCCGGCCGGCAATGTCGACGCCCCGGGCCTTGAAGTGCCAGGCCGCATGGGCTGGATTCGACAGGTCGCTGCCGCCGCTCCGGAGGATCACCCTGGCGTCCGGCAGGCGCTTCAGCTTGTCGGCGAGCGCGGCGATCAGCTCGTCGATATAGCCGCGCTCGACGTTCGGGCTCGACGGCATCGCGATGTAGGGGATCTGGAACCAGAGGCGCTCGCGGGCCGATCGGATCAGGTCCAGCACGGCCTCGGCATAGACCGCGCCGCGGGCATCCGGCGTCAGCAGCGGGCGCACGCGCAGCCGCCGCTCGATGACTTTCGGCGCGAGCAGGCCCGCCGGCGGCCTGCGTTCGAGTGCGGCGGCCTCGCCGACGGCTTCGGCGATATCGACATGACGCTGTCCGGGGGCCGCCTCGGCGATCACCTCGCTGGCGAGCGCAGCGGCGCGCACGAAATCCTGTCCGATATGCGCCCGGAAGCGCCGGGCGAGCGTCGGGCTCGTCAGAACGATGTGCCATTCGCGATTGCCCGGCAGGTCCTTGACCGTGGCATTGGCGCGCATGGCCTCGGTGACGACCGGCTGGCTCGAGCCGCGCTTCCAGTTGCCCGAGGAGAGCCAGATCGTGTCGTCTTCCCGGACCGAGACCTTGATGTGGTAGGCACGGGCGACGAGGCCGCGCGTCCCTTCGCGCGGCACGATGGCATGGAAGCGGCCGGCGAAACGGTCGCGCCAGGCCGCGAAGACCTCACCGCGGTCGAAGTCGCCATCCTTCACCGCGCCTTCGGAGAAGGTGACATTGTCCATCACGACGCGGAAGTCGATGCCGGCCTCGAGCCGCGCCTCGATCGCCGCGCGGATATGGTCGCCGTGGAATTCGTAGATGGCCGAGACCAGATGGCCGCTCGCCGCCGCCAGGAAGCGCTCGAGCTCGTCCCACGAATATTCCGGACCGACATGAAGCCTGGCGCGCATGGGTTCGACGACCGTCTCGAAGGAGAAGTCCTCACCGGTGCGGGCATCATCGTCATAGGCAATGGTGCTGATCGCCTCCGGACGGATGATGGTGTCCACCTGTTCCAGTCGATCCGCCGTGTCGTAGCGCACAGGATAGCCCATGAAGGCGGCGGGACCGGCGGTCGCGGCGTGCCCGAGCTCAGCAGGCCGGACCGAGGCCGCGATGCAGGGCGTATCGCCGATGGCGTCGCCTTCGTCGAGGAAGCCGGCGCGCACCGCGAGGACGCCGGCCGGCCTCTGCTTCCAGAAGGCGGCGACCGCCTCGTCGAGCGTCGTCATCGCGTCCGTGCCGGCTGCGGCCACGGGCGCGCCGGTGCTCATGACCGGCGTGCCGAGCCCGACCGTGACAGTGAGCGGAATGGTCCAGGTCGTCGTGCCGTTCGCCGATGCGGCGGGCACGACGGTCGCTGCTGCGGCGGCCACCGTCCGACCGTCCCGGTTCGGGCCCGGGCCGGTTTCGATCATCGGCGGCGCCAGCCAGCGGCGGCGCGCGACATAGTCCTTCAGCGCGGCGACCGGCACGGCGAGATTGCGCTGGCGCCAGATGCCGGCGAAATGCAGGCCGACGGCGGCGCCGGCCGCGGGATCGAGGACGAGGCCGCCGGAACAGCCGCCGAGCGTCGTGCAATCATGCGACGCCGCGCCGTCGAACGCGGCCATGGCAAGGCCCGGCGCGATGCGCTTCACGTCGTACTGGCTCTGATAGAGCCGGCGCATCAGATCCTGGTTGGGGATCGCGGCCGGATCGCCTTCGGCCGGATAGCCGATGGTGCAGACGAAGCCGTCGGGTGCCGCTTCGGCCGCGGCGAGAGGCACGGCCCGCGGGGCGGTGCCGGCGGCGTTGCGCCGTACGCGCAGGAAGGCGATGTCGTTCGGCCCGGCGGCGGGTTCGATGTAGAGCACCTCCTCGACCTTGAAGGCGCGCCGGTCGTCGCCGTCCTCGTCGCCCTTCTGGTGGCGCGTTCCGAGCGCCGCGCCGATCGGCCGGCCGCTGGCGCCGGCGATGAAGTCGAAGCTCCGCCCGTTCCACTGCGCGATCAGCGCGGCGACGTGACGGTTGGTCACCACGACGTCCTCGGCGATGAACCAGCCGGTGCCGAGATAGTCGATGCCGCCGGCAAAGCCCGACACGTCGATCCGCCCGACCAGCGGCAGAATGCCGGCCACCTTGGCGCTGTCGCTCTGCAGGGACGTGACCAGGGTCCTGGCTTCCGGCGCAAGCGGCGGCAGGTCGCCGAAGTCGATCCCGTCGGCCGTGACGAACAGCACCGGCCGGTGCTCGCTGACGATGGTTTCGATGGCGAGCGTGACCTGGCGCGGATCGGTTCCCGCGCCCGTGCTTTCGAGCGTCGTGGTGGCCGCCGACAGCAGGCGGCGGTCGAGCTCGGCGGCGTCGGCCGGCCGGCGCCGGCGCAAGGCGTCGAGAAAACGACGATTGGCATCGTCCAGCTCGGTCATGTCCGACATCGGTTCGCCCCCCTTGCCGATGCTTCAAGCCAGCGCCCGCGGCCTAGACCTTGAAGCCGGTCATCACCCCGCTTGTGGCCATCCGCTCGACCGCCGCTTCCACCGTCCTGATCCGTTCCTTGAACCGGGCGAGGCCGAGCCTGCGGAGCGCCTTTTCGGGCGCGGCGCTCGCCATGGCGGCGCTCAGCTCGTCGTAGCTCGCCCGTCCCTGATGGCGGATGTCCATGATCCAGAGCGCGGTGCGCCAGTCGCTGCCGTCGAAGCCAGCCACCTTGGTCTTGGCGGTCTTCAGAAGCGCCTTCGCGCTGTCGATGAAGACGCCGATCTGCAGCTCCTTGGCCTTGGCGTCGGTGCGCAGCCAGTTCATCAGCCGCGCGGCGGCCGACAGCTCGTTGGCGTCGATCTCGGTCGGCGAGCCGTTGAGATAGGCCATCAGGCCGGCGAGCTGCGGCTCGCGGCGGCCGTTCGGTCTGACCACGACGGTCACCTCTTCGAGATCGACCGGCCCGTGGCCATTGGCGAGGTGCACGGTCCGGCGCCCCGATGCATTGGCGCGCAGCGACAGTTCCGGAAAGTGCTTGTCGGCATCGGGCAGGTCGAGCAGGGCCCGCAGGTAGAGGATGAAATTGGCCTCCGGCGTATGCGCTGCGAGCTGCGGCGCGCCGAAGGTGAAGGCGGCGCGGTCATAGGTGTTGATGGTGGCGAAGCGGGCGCCGCTCTCGGCGGTCAGCGTCGGCTCGATGAAATGCGCCCATTGGCCGAAGGCCGCGGCGAAATCGACGGCCTTGTAGCTGCCGAAGCGCAGGCTGTCGGTGATCGCGCTGCTGCCCTGGAACAGGCCGACGCGATTCATGTCGTCGGTATAGCTGGTCGAGGAGCCGATGATGAACGACAGGCCGGAGGCCGTCCGGGCGCGGAACGTCCCGCCGCTGCGGTTGATGTCGACGACGCCGTCGAAGGTGCCCGCCGCGGCCGGCAGGCGGATCGGCCCGGAGCCGGTCTGACGATGCGCCGCGGCGAAGATCGCTTCGTCGTCCGGGCTCGGCCGGACCGGGAAGGCGAGGCCGAGCGTCGCCGCGGTATTCGGCCCGACAATGCCGTCGACCTCGAGCAGCTTGACGATCTGGAAGCCGACCACGGCCGCATGGGTCATCGGGCCGAACTCCCCGTCGATCGGGCCGGGGTCGATGCCGACGGCGGCCAGCGCGCGCTGGACGGCGACGATGGCCGCGCCCTTCTGATTGGGCGTCGTCAGCCAGAGATAGCCGGCAGGCAGTTCGGGTTTCGGTTTCGGCCCGCGTCCCGGACGCGTCTTGGGCGGCGGCAGCGTCCCGTCGGTCTCATAGTCGACGCCGGGCAGCAGGCAGCCGATGCCCCAGGGGCGCTGCGCCGCCTTGTTGAAGATGCCGACCCCGAAGGCGGCGCCACGTGCTTCCAGGGTCCGCTCATGGTCGCCCATCGATATCGCGACATGGCCGATGCGGCCGGCGGTCGGCGCGCGGATCAGGACGGCGCCGGGAATGGCGAGCGCATCCTTCCACGGAATGACGCGGCCCCGTGTCCGCGCTTCGCTGTACCAATGGCCGGAATAGGGTTCGGCCTTCGAGACCCTGGCGGCGCGGCCGGCGCCGAAGACCAGTCCATAGGCCTGGTAGGTGCACCAGGACGCGAATTCGGCGCAGTCCCAGGGGCCCTTCCAGTTGGGATTGTCGAGCGGCACCACCGCGCCGAGCACATAGGTCTGGCGGATCCGCGATAAGCCGACCTCGATGATGTCCTGTCCGTTGCCCGACATCGTCGTTCTCCCTGGTCCAGGATGCGTGGTGGGGCCGCGGCGGAGGCGGCCCCGGCTTGCCCGTGCAGATCGATACGTGTTGGCGGGCGGGACCGGCGAGGCCGCTCCCGCGGTGAGCCCCGGCAGGCCGGCACGTCCTGAACGGTGCGCCAGCCCGCCGGGGAGTGCCGCACATCCCCCGCCGAGGACCTGCAGCAAACCCTGGCTTGCCTGTTACAGACGGCCGCGTGATTGGAGCGTGAAATGGTCCAGGCCGATCCGTTCCATCGATTGTATGATCGGCGTGGCCCGCGGCCGGAATGGCGGCCGGCAGGCCGGCCCTGGCTGACGCCGCCGATCCGCTCGAGCCGGACCTGTTCGTGTGGTCTCGATCGCGGCGAGGGCGCGCGCCCGGACGGGCGCACCAGCGAGCTGTGCGTGAGTGGAGCGTGAGCAGGCCCGGCGCTCGCGGTCGGGAGCGCCTGGACAGCGTGGGCCGAAAACGGGTTCAGCCGGTCTCGCGGAGGGCCGCGACGATCGCATCAAGCCCGTCCGTCAGGGCGGCCGGGCCGGGCTGCAGGATCATCGACGACTTGATCTCGACGATGCGGCCGTTCCTGACGGCCGGGATCGTCGCCCAGCCCGTACGCTGGCGGATCCGGTCGACCGCTACTTTCTTGCCGCACCAGGAGGCGAGAATCACGTCCGGGGCGGCGGTGGCGACGGCGTCGGCGGACACGATCCGGTCCCGCGCGGCGTGCTGGCGTGCGCGGTCCGCGAAGACATCCTCGCCGCCGCTTATCGCGATCAGTTCGGAAACCCAGCCGATACCGCTGATCAGCGGCTCGTCCCATTCCTCGAAATAGACTTTCGGGCGCCGGCGGCCGGCCGCCGCGGCGCTGATCGCAGCGAGCCGCGCTTCATAGCCCTGCGCGAGCGCTTCCGCGCGTGAGGCCGCACCGACCAGCGCACCGACGGTGCGGACCATGGCGAGGATGCCGGCAATGTCGCGCTGGTTGAAGGCATGGACGGCAAGGCCGGCACGGATCAGGTCGGCGGCGATACCGGCCTGCAGGTCCGAGAAGGTGAGGACGAGATCGGGCGTCAGCGCGAGGATCTTCGGAATGTCGGCCGAGGTGAAGGCCGCGACGCGCGGCTTGTCCCGACGGACCTCCGGCGGCCGCACGGCATAACCGGAGACCCCGACGATGCGGTGCTGCTCGCCGAGCAGGTAGAGCGTCTCGACGGTCTCCTCGGTCAGGCAGACGATCCGGCGGGGCGGGAAGCAGACCATGAGCACCAGTCTGCACATGATCGGAGGTGCGGCACCAGAGTCTTCGGTGCTGGCAGGAATGCTCGCCCGCGTCGCGTCCGCCGCGCCCACCGGTTCGGCTATCCACAGTGCCCCGTCGCGAACCGGCTGCCGCCTTGTAAATGTAATGTTATACAGTTACAAAAATTGTCGAAGGCAAGCCCCCTGGAATGTTCCAATGACAAGTGCAGAACCGGATTCGAAGATCGCCGCCCGTTTCCGGAACCGCTGCTCGCTGGCGGCCATGGCAGCCTGCCTGCTGGGCGCGGGCGACCTGCGCGCGGAAAACGGACCCGCCGGCACGGTGCTTCTGGAGACGATCGAGGTCGAGGCCCCGCGTGGCGGGGGCGAGCGGGCGGAAGGCGCCAACCCGCCGGCCTTTTCAGCCCAGCAGGAGCGCTTCAACCGCCGCCCCGGCGCGGAAACGGTGGTGTCGACAAGCCAGTCCCGGCCCGGCAAGAAGGCCGATCTCGCCGACATCCTGACGGGCACGCCCGGCGTGCACCTGTCCGACAACGGCAACTTCATTTCCATGCGCGGCAGCGACATCGCCACCGAAGGCTCGCGCAATGGCCGCGGCATCCGCGCCTATCTCGACGGCTTCCCGCTCGGGCGGACCGAGGCCGGCTTCACCAATCCGCTGCTCGATCTCCGTGCGGCCGACTATGTGGAGGTCTATCGGGGCGGCAACAGCCTGCGCTACGGCGCGATCGCCACCGGCGGCGCGCTGAACGTCGTGTCCAGGACCGGACGGTCGGCGCCCGGCAATGCAATATCCGTCATGGGCGGCAGCTTCGGCACGCTCCAGACCCAGATCGAGCATGGCGGCGCGCGCGACAATCTCGACTGGTACTTTCAGGGCAATCTGTTCCGCTCGGACGGCTTCCGCCAGCATACCGGCGAGCAGAATTATCGGTTCAGCGGCAATATCGGCTGGCGGCCGACCGAAGACGTGGAATCGCGCACCTTCTTCGCCGCCGGGCGGACCGACCGGGAGCTGGCCGAGCCCGTCCCGCTGAACCGGCTGCATGCCCAGCGGCAGGTCGCGCCGCCGAACTCCTATCTCTTCAACGAGAGGCTGAATTTCACCTATCAGCGCCTCGCCAACCGGACGGTCGTGCGGCGCGACGCCACGACCTACGAACTCGGCGCCTATGTGCTCAACACCGCGCTCGACCATCTGCCGTCGCCTTTTGCCGGCATCATCGCCTATGGCTGGCGCGAGGCCGGCGTATCGGGACGCGTCGAACACCGCACCACCCTCGCCGGACTGCCGACGGAGATCGTCGGCGGCGTCCGCGCCGGCTATACGTCGGGTGATTTCAACCGCTTCCAGCACGCCAATGCCGGCACGGCGCGCACCCGCCAGATCTTCGATTGGGGCTTCGGCTCGTGGCTGGTGGAAGCCTATGGCGAGGGCGCCGTCGAGATCGCGCCGGGTCTGCGGCTGTTCTCCGGGCTGCAGGCCGTCCACACCACCCGCGTGCTGAACGACCATTACCGCGGCGGCGCCGTGCCGGCGCTCGGGCCCGGCGCCCCCGGCGGGCCTCAGCCCGGCCGTCTCGACACCCTCCTGAACTATGACCGGCAGTACCAGGCGCTGAACCCGAAATTCGGCGTGAACTGGGAATATCGGCAGAACCATTTCGTCTTCGCCAATGTCACGCGCAGCTTCGAAGTGCCGAGCGGCGCCGATCTCGGCAATGTCCTGGAGGCGCAGAGCCGTACCGGCCGGGCGCTGCCGGCGGTCAGGCCGCAGACGGCCTGGACCTGGGAAGCCGGCTTTCGCGGCGGCTGGGACAGGTTCAAATACGACGTCACCTTCTACCACATGCGGCTCAGCAACGAGATCCTCACGCGCTGCGCCACCGAGATCAGCCCGGCCTGCACCACGACGATCGCCTTCAATGCCGATCGCACCATTCACAACGGCATCGAACTGGGGCTGCGCACCGCGCCGCTGGTCGACAGCTTCGTCAGCGGCGACCGGATCTTCGCCAACGGCACCTGGACCTATACCGATTTCCGTTTCGACAACGATCCGCGCTTCGGCAACCGCCGCATGCCGGTGATCCCGGCCCATTCAGTGTTCGGCGAGCTCGGCTACGAGCACCCGTCCGGGATCTACGGCTCGGTCAATGTCCGCTACCAGAGCGCCCGCAACGCCACCTTCGACGGCTCGGGCGGGCCGGCCTTCGTCGTGCCGGCCTATGCGCTGCTCGGCGCGAAGGCCGGCTGGAAGTCGCCCGACGGCCGCTGGTCGGTCTTCGTCGAGGGCCGCAACCTCGGCAATACCGCCTATGTTTCGGACTTCTCGGCGACACCCACCGTGCCGGCGACGCAGCAGGGACCGGCCATCGTGCGCGCGCCCTCGCCACAGGTGCGGCCGGGAGAGGGCCGTGCCGTCTATGCCGGCATGACCGTGCGGTTCTGACCATGCGGTGGCTCGTCCTGCTCGTTCTCGCCCTGGCCATGCCGCGGCCGGATCTCGCCCCGACGGCGCTGGCCGGGGAGGCTGCGGGGCGCAGCCGCATCGTGCGGGTCGTGACGGTCGACTTCGTCCTGCCGGGGCGGCTCGACCGGCTGGAGCGGCTGGGCCGGACGGCCGGGCTCGCGCTGGAGCGGGCCTATGTGGAAACCGCCGCGGAGCCGCCGGCGGCCATGGTCGCGGGCGCGGCCCTGATCGTCATCGACACGCCGCGGCCGAACGACGTCGCCGCCGTCGATGCCCGCATCGGCGAAGCGCTGCGCGCCAGCCGCACGCCCTGGATCCGCGTCGGCGGCGGCGAACCCGCCTTCGGCAATCTGCCGCCGCAGCATGGGCGGCGCCTCATCGCCTATTATGCGGCCGGCGGCGAGGCCAATCTTGCCGCGTTCTTCGCCTATGCGGCTGCGCTTGGCCGGGACGGCAGCCCCGCGGCAATTCCGGCGCCCGTGCCGCTGCCTGCGGCGGGTTTCTATCATCCGGCGGCGGCGGGGCCTTTTGCCTCCTTCGACGACTATCTGCGCTGGGGTGAGACCCGCTGGCCGGCCGATGCGCCGCGCCTTGCGATCGCCATTCATCGCGGCACCGTGGCCGGCATGGAAACGCGCGTCGTCGACGCGCTGGTCGCGGGCGCCGAGGCGCGCGGCATCATGCCGCTCGTGTTCTGGACCGGTGACGCCGGGCCGGGCGCGCTCGGCGGCCAGATCGGCCCGGCGCGGCCGGACACGCTGCTGATCGCGACCCACCTTCAGAACGGCCCGGCCCGGGCTGCGGAGTTCCTGGCGCTGGACGTCCCCGTCATCCAGGCCGTCAGCCATCGCGAGGGCGGCATCGCCCATTGGCAGCGGTCGCAGAGCGGCATCGCCCAGCGCCTGGTCGCCCCGTTCCTCGCCATGCCGGAAGCTTGGGGCGTGAGCGATCCGATGGTGATCGACGCGGTCGAGAACGGCGAGCCGGTTCCGATCCGGAGCCAGATCGAGGCTCTCCTCGCCAAGGTCGCCCGCCTCGCCGCGCTGCGCCGCAAGCCGGCGGGCGAGAAGCGGCTGGCGCTGATGATCTGGAACTACCCGCCAGGCGGGCAAAACCTGTCCGCCTCGCATCTCAACGTGCCGCGCAGCCTCGAGCGGCTGACGGCGGTCCTCGCCCAGGCGGGCTACGATGTGCCGCCAAGCGGCGAAGCGCCGCTCATCACGGCGGTGCAGTCCATGCTCGCGGCGCTCCGCGAGCCCGGGCGACTGGCCGGCCTCGTGCGCGAGGGCCTCGCCGGGACGCTGCCGGTCGCGCGCTACCGTGCTTTCCTGGACGCCCTGCCGGCAGAGCGCCGGCGCGAGCTCATCGCGCGCTGGGGCGAGCCGGACCGGGCGGCTGGCGTGATCGATGCCGCGGGCGAAAAGCACTTCGTCATCCCGCGCCTGCTGCTCGGCAAGCTCGCGATCCTGCCGCAGCCGCCGCGCGGCGACCGGACGGGCGCCGCCTATCACGACACCCGGGAGCCGCCGGGCCATTGGTATCTTGCCGCCTATCTCCATCTCCGCGACGGGCTCGGCGCCGATGCGCTCATCCATTTCGGCACGCACGGCACGCAGGAATGGACACCCGGCAAGGACCGGGGGCTCGCCGCGGGCGACTATCCCTGGCTCACCGTCGGCGACCTGCCGGTCTTCTACCCCTATATCCAGGACAATGTCGCCGAGGCGATACAGGCGCGGCGGCGGGGCCGGGCGGTCACGATCAGCCATCAGACGCCGCCCTTCGCGCCTGCCGGGCTCTATGCCGAGCTGAACGATCTGCACGCCAAGATCCACGAATACGCCCAGCTGGAGCAGGGCGCGGCGCGCGAGCGGACCGGCGCCGAGATCCGGCGGCTCGTGGCGGCGAGCGGCCTCGCCCGCGACATGGGCTGGGCGGATGACGCCGTCGCCCGCGACTTTCCCGGCTTCCTCGCCGCGCTTCACGATCACCTGCACGCGCTCGCCGGCCACGCCATGCCGCTCGGCCTCCATACGTTCGGCGCCGCGGCGGCGCCCGAGCACCGGCTGTCGACGATCATGCAGCAGCTCGGCCGGCCGCTTTACGCCGCGGCCGGCGCCGATCCGGACGAGGTTCCGACCGGCGATGCCGGCGCCTTGGCCCGATCCGCTCCCTATCGGCTTCTCGAACGCCATCTGCGCGGCGGCGCGCCCGTGTCGGACATCGCCGATCCGGCCTTGCGCGCCATGCTGGACCGGGCCGTCGCGCTCGACCGGCATCTTGGCGAGACGGGCGAGCTGGAGGCGCTGCTGCACGGCCTTGCCGGCGGGTTCGTCGCGCCGGGCCCCGGCGGCGATCCCGTGCGCAATCCCGACGTGCCGAGCGGCCGCAACCTCTTCGCGTTCGAGCCGGACAAGGTGCCGACCCGCGCTGCCCACGAGGCCGGCGAGGCGGCGTTCCGCCAATTGCTGGAGGCCCATCGCACGGCCCATGACGGCGCCTTTCCGGACAAGCTCGCCTTCAGTCTGTGGTCGGGCGAAACCATGCGCCATCTCGGCATCGTCGAGAGCCAGGTGATGCATGCGCTCGGGCTGCGGCCGACATGGAACGCGGCCGGGCGTCTCGTCGCGATCGACGTCGTGCCGCGCGCCGAACTCGGCCGTCCGCGCATCGACGTCGTGCTGCAGATGACCAGCGTCTACCGCGACCAGTTCGACGGCTTCGTCCGGCTTCTGGCGGGCGCCATCGACAAGGTCGCCGCACTGGACGAGCCGGACAATCCGGTCGCGCGCAACAGCCGGCGGATCGCCGCACGGCTCGTTCAGGCCGGCGAGACGCCGCAGCGCGCGGCCGAACTCGCCGCGCTGCGCATCTTCGGCAATGCGCCGGCGGATTACGGCACCGGCCTGCCGGAGCAGGCGCTCAGGTCCACGTCCTGGCAGAGCGAGGCGCCGCTGGCCGAGGCCTATCTCGCCCGCCTGCAATATGCCTATGGTGGCCGCCATTGGGGCGTCGCCGCAGGCGCCAACGTCTTCGCCGAAAATCTGCGCGGCGTTCAGGGCGCGGTGCTGTCGCGTTCCTCGCGGCTCCACGGCGTGCTCTCCACCGACCACCCCTTCGAATATCTCGGCGGTCTGGCGCTTGCCGTGCGCCATCTCGACGGCCGGAGCCCGCAGCTCCATATCGCCGACCTGCGCGATCCGTCCTCGCGCATCACCGCGGCCGGCCGGTTCCTGGCCGACGAGATGCGCGCCCGCACGCTGAACCCCCAGTGGATCGCCGGCCTCAAGCCGGAGGGCTATGCGGGCACGGTGGAGATCGTCAAGACGATCAACAATCTCTGGGGCTGGCAGGTCGCCGACCCCGCCACGGTCCGGCCGGACCAGTGGCAGCAGGTGCACGACACCTTCGTGCGCGACAGCCGGGACCTCGGCCTTGCCGGTTGGTTCGAAAGGCACAATCCGGCCGCGCAGGCCCAGATCATCGAGCGGATGGTGGAGGCGATCCGCAAGGGCTACTGGAATGCGCCGGACGAGACGCGCCGGGACCTTGCGGCGCGCTGGCGGGAGCTTGCCGAGGCGCATGGCGTCAGCACCGGCGAGGCCGCCACCCGCGCCTTCGCGGCGGAGATGGCCTCGGCCGGCTTCGGCACGGCGCCGGCGGCGACAGCCTCCGATGGGGCCGGCGCAACCGATGTTTCGGCCGCCGCGCCGGTCCGCGGGCAGGAGCTCCGGCCCGTCGCGCCGCAGCCCCGAAAACCCTGGCCTTTCGCCGCCCTGGCGGGTGCGGCGCTCATTGCCCTCTCCACCCTGGCCGGCGCCTGGATGCAGCTTCGCGCCGGTACCGCGCAGCATCGTCAGCAGGATCACGCATGAACGGAATCGAAGCCGGACTTTTCGAGCTCTCCAAGCTTTTTCTCCTGCCCGTGCTCGTCCTGATCCTCCTGTCGCTCGCCTATGCCTTCGGCATGCTCGGCGGCTTCGCCGTCGAGGCATGGCAGCGCCGGCGCGGCACCTGCCGTCCGGCTCTCGCGGCATTCCAGGCGGCGAGCCGGGCGACGAGCGACGACATGGAGCTCTGGATTCTCAAGCGGCTGGAATGGCTGCGCATCGTCTCGCGGGCCGCGCCCATGCTCGGCCTCGTCGCCACCATGATCCCGATGGGGCCGGCGCTGCTCGCGTTGAGCGCCAACGATGCCAGCGCCGTCGGCGAAAACCTGGTGGTCGCCTTCTCGGCGGTCATCCTGGCGCTGGTCAGCGCCTCCATCACCCATCTCGTGCTGACCATCAGGCGACGCTGGCTCCTGGAGGACCTCAGGGCCATCGAGCGCGCACTGGAGGCTCGGCCATGAGGTTCCTCGACGACAGCGAGGCCGACGATCCGATCATCTCGATCGTCAACCTCATCGACGTCTTCCTGGTGGTCGTGGCGGTCCTCATGGTGGTGATCGTGCGCAACCCGCTCAATCCATTCGCCAGAACCGACGTGGTCGTGGTGGAAAATCCCGGTCGCAGCGACATGCGGATCACGGTGCGGGAGGCGGAGCAGCTGACGCGCTACGAGACGTCGGGCGAGATCGGCGAGGGGCGTGGCGTGCGCGCCGGCATCACCTACCGGCTGCCGGACGGACGGATGATCTATGTGCCGGAGCGCGCCGGTGCCACCGACCGGCCGCGCTCCGGCGCCGCGCAATAGGCTTGCGTGCCGTCCCCCTGGTCTTTGCGGGCGTGCGCCCTATCTGTCAGCCGACAGATCAGGGGACACGCGTCATGCCCGATGCCAAAGTCAAAGGCCCGGCTTCCTATTTTCCGTCCATCGAGAAGACCTATGGGCAGCCGATCAGCCACTGGCTGTCCCTGCTCGACGGCATGAAGGACAAGAAGCACATGGAGGCGGTGGCCGCGCTCAAGTCCGAGCACGGGCTCGGCCATGGCCACGCCAATGCGCTGGTCGCCTATCACAAGGCGAAGAACGGGGCCTGACCGGGCGGGCGCCGTCGGTGGCTGGCCGGCGCGCTCACTCGATCCTGACCTTGGTCTCCTCGACCACTTTTCGCCAGAAGACGATCTCCTCGCGCAGGATCCGCGCGAAGTCGGCCGGTCCCTTGTCGACCACGTCGAAGCCGACCTCGGCGAGCCGGCGGCGCGCCGCCGGCTCCTGCAGGAACTGCGAGATCTCGCGGTTGATCGTCGCGACCACGTCGTCGGGGGTGCCGGCTGGCGCCATGATGCCGACCCAGGTATCGCCCTCGATCTCGGGAAAGCCCTGCTCGATCATGGTCGGCACCTCCGGCAGCAGCGGCGAGCGGGCCTTGCCGGTGACGGCGAGCGCCTTCAGGCGGCCGCCGGCGATCATCGGCCCGGCGGAGGCCATGGTCGTCCAGGCGCTCGGGATCTGGTTGGCGACGACGGCCTGGATCGCCGGGCCGGCGCCAGGAAAGGTCACCGCCACGAAGTCGAGGTTCTGGGTGACCTTCAGCCGTTCGGCGAGCAGGTGGCCCTGCGTGCCGAGCCCGCCATGGGCGTAGTTCTGGTTGGGTTTCGCCTTCAGGTCGGCGACGAATTCCCGGGCGTTGCGCGCGACATGGGAGGGCGGGACCGAAACCACGTGGGTCGAGGAGACGGACAGGTTGACCGGCACGAAGTCGGCGACCGGGTCGTAGGGCAGGTTGCTGAAGATCGACGCGTTCACCGCATGGGTGCTGAGCGCGAAGAGCAGCGTGTAGCCGTCGGCGGCCGCACGCGCCGCCTGCGCGGTGCCGCGATTGCCGGTCGCGCCCGAGACGTTCTCGACGACGAATTGCTGGCCGAGCTTCTGTGACAGATGCTGGCAGGCGAGGCGGGCATAGACGTCGACCGTGCCGCCGGGCGCGAAGGTGACGATGGCGCGCACGGGGCGGCCAGGATAGGCCTGCGCCGCGGCGATCCGCGGCGCGGCGAGGATGGTGGCGGAAGCCGCAGCAAGACGGGCGAAACGCCGCCGGCTGATGGCGGCGTCCGCCGTCAAGGTGCGCCGCGGCAGCGATCCGCCGCGATTTGAAGATCCAGGCATGCGCAAGTCCCCGTCAGCATGGCCGAAGCCCCTACGGCGAGCATGACTCAGGTGGAGGCGTTTCGGAAGGCGGGCACGGCGCGTGGGGCCGGCCGTGGCGGGACCTGTGCGGTCGAGGCGGACAGTTGCGGCGACGGCCGAGGGACCCGCGGCCAACGTCCGGCCCTGCGCGCCCGCATCGGCTGCAAGCGAAGGAAACTGCGGCGGAAAGCGCGCCATTAACCATTTCTAGGAGCCTGCCTGCGGATAGTCGGCCGGCTGCCGCGCCGCACCCGGCGCCCGTCCAGCTCCCTCCGGTCCTGCGAGCCTGCGCAATGACGAAAAGCCCGAAATCCGCCGCGATGTCGCTGAAGGCGATGTTCTCCATCCTGTCCGCGGTGACGATCGTCGCGATCTGCGCATTGGCCGTCGTCTGGTTCATGTACAAGGCGACGACCGACGAGCTGAAGCGCGCGACCGAAAGCCGATACACATCGTTCCTGCTCGCGTCCGAGCTGCGGCAATCATCCGACGATCTGACCCGGCTTGCCCGTACCTATTCCGTGACCGGCGATGCCCGCTACGAGGCGCAGTACAATGCCATCGTGGAGATCCGCGACGGCAGGCGGCCGCGGCCGCTGAATCCGGAGCGCATCTATTGGGATTTCGTCGCCGTCGATGGCGCGAAGCCGCGGCCGGACGGTGCCGCGCGGCCGCTCACGGCGCTGATGCGGGAGGCCGGCTTCACCGAGGCCGAGCTGCAGAAGCTGGCGCAGGCGGAGCGGCTTTCCAACAATCTCGTCAAGCTCGAAACCACGGCCATGAACGCCGTCAAGGGCCTCTTCGCCGATGCCGCGGGCGCCTTTACGGTCCGCCGCGAGCCGAACCTGGAGCTTGCGCGCAACCTCCTGCACTCGCCGGATTATCACCGCCTCAAGGCCGAGATCATGCGGCCGGTCGACGCGTTCTTCACGCTGCTCGACGAAAGGACTGCCGGCGCCGTGGCGACGGCCAATGCGCGCGCGGCCTGGCTCGGCGCGCTGAGCACGATCCTGATGGCCTCGGTGGCGCTGGTCCTGCTGGTCACCGGCGGCCTGCTGCTCGCACGGGTCATGCGGCCGATCGACCGGATGGCGACGGCGATGAACGCCATGGCCTCGGGCGATCTCTCCGTGACGGTGCGCGGCGCCGAGCGGCGCGACGAGGTCGGCCGCATGGCGAAGGCGCTCGCCGTGTTCCGCCAGAATGCGCTCGACGTGCGCCGGCTCGAGGAGGAGAAGATCGAGCAGGAAGCGCGGGCGGAAGCCGAGAAGCGCGCGGCGATGAATGTCCTGTCGGCCAGTTTCGAAGCGGACGTGATGGGCGTCGTCAACAATGTCTCGGCCGCGGCAGCCCAGTTGCAGCAGAGCGCCTCGGTCATGTCTTCGGCCGCGAGCGAGACCAATCTTCAGTCGATGACCGTTTCGGCCGCGTCCGAGCAGGCCTCGGCCAATGTCAGCACGGTGGCGGCGGCTGCCGAAGAGCTTTCGGCCACCATTCGCGACATCGGCGCCCAGGTCGCGGCCTCGACAAGGGCTTCGGCCGAGGCGGCCGGCCAGGCGCGCATGGCCGGCGAAGTGGTCGGCGGCCTGTCGGCCGCAGCCCAGCGCATCGGCGAGGTGATCGGGCTGATCAATACGATCGCGGCCCAGACCAATCTCCTTGCGCTCAATGCGACGATCGAGGCGGCGCGCGCCGGCGAGGCCGGCAAGGGCTTCGCGGTCGTCGCCGCCGAGGTGAAGAGCCTCGCGGCCCAGACCGCCAAGGCGACGGACGAGATCTCGAGCCAGGTCACGGCCGTGCAGGCGGCGACCGACGAGGTGGTCAAGGTCATCAACCGCGTGACCGAGACGATCCGCCAGGTGGACGAGGTGTCGGTCATCATCGCCGCGGCGATGGAAGAGCAGGGCGCCGCGACCAACGAGATCGCGCGGAACGTCCAGCAGGCCGCCGCCGGAACGCAGGAAGTGTCGGCCAACATCACCAGCGTGAAGCGCGCCGCGGCCGAGACCGGCGATGCCGCCGGCGAAATTCTCGGCGCCTCCAACAACCTGGCGGTCCAGGCGACCGCGCTGCGCCAGCAGGTCGAAAGCTTCGTCCAGCGCGTCAAGGCCGCCTGACGGAAAGGCGCGGCCGCCTCAGCCCGCAGGTCATCGGCCGATCGAAGAACGGGGTGGCGCAAGCGGAGATCGCCGATGCGCCGCGCGGCCGGCTGCCGGAATGAGAGAGCCGGCCGCCGATAACATGCCGGGGCAGGGACCGCCGCGGACATGCGCTTCGCGGCCCGTCACGCCGCCTCGCCGATCGACCCGGATGCCCTGATCCGGTCGATCCGCGCCGCGTCCAGCCCGAGCACGTCGGCGAGGATCTCCTCGGTATGTTCGCCCAGCAACGGCGATCTTTCGATCTCGACCGGGCTGTCGGAGAGCTTCACCGGCTGGCCGATCGTGACATAGTCGCCGCGGGTGGGATGGGCGACGCGCACGAGGGTTCCCGCGGCATAGAGCGCCTCGTCCTCCAGAAGCTCCTTCATCGAGAGGATCGGCCCGCAGGGAATGTCGCGCGCGTTGAGCAGCGCGGTGTTCTCGGTCTTGGTGCGCTGCATCGTCCAGTTCTCGATGGCTGCGAAGATTTCGTTGAGGCGGGGCAGCCGCGCGGCCGGCTTTGCGTAGTCCGGATGGTCGATCCATTCGGGTTTGCCGATGACCTGGCAGACCTGCTTCCAGACCTGGGCCTGGACGATGAAATAGATGCAGGCGTTCGGATCGCTCTCCCAACCCTTGCACTTGAGAATGCGGCCGGGCTGGCCGCCGCCCGAATCGTTGCCGGCGCGCGGCACCGCGGCGCCGAACGGGATGCCCTCACCATGCTGGCTGTATTCGGTGAGCGGGCCGCGGGCGAGGCGTTGCTGGTCGCGCATCTTCACGCGGCAGAGGTTGAGCACTGCGTCCTGCATGGCGGCGAGGACGCGCTGTCCCCTGCCGGTCGCGACGCGCTGGTAGAGCGCGGCGAGAATGCCCATGGCGAGATGGATGCCGGTGCCGGAATCGCCGATGCCGGCGCCGGTGACGAGCGGCAGGTCGTCGCGGAAACCCGTCGTCGACGCCGCGCCGCCGGTGCACTGGGCAACGTTCTCATAGGCCTTGAAATCCGCAAACGGGCCGGCGCCGAAGCCTTTGACCGAGGCGACGATGATGCGCGGATTGATCCGATGGATGGTCTCCCAGGAGAAGCCCATGCGGTCGAGCACGCCGGGCGCGAAATTCTCGACGAGCACGTCGCAGACCTTGATGAGCTCTTCGAGGATGAATTTGCCGTCGGGGTGCTTGGTGTCGACGGTGATGGAGCGTTTGTTGCCGTTCATCATCGTGAAATAGAGGCTGTCGACACCGGGAATGTCGCGCAATTGCGAGCGGGTGATGTCGCCTTCGCCCGGGCGTTCGACCTTGATCACGTCCGCGCCGAACCAGGCGAGAAGCTGCGTGCAGCTGGGTCCCGATTGAACATGGGTGAAATCGAGGACGCGCACGCCGTCCAGCGCCTTGCTCATGGTTTGCTCCCTCGCCACTTTCGCCGAATTGGCATTTGGCATGCCAATACGCTAGAGGAGGCATGGTCCTGGCGGCAATTGCTTTTGGATGGCAGATTCAGACAAACTGCAGACAGGAACCGCCAGCCGGGAGGCGCTGATGCAAGTCCGCCCGTCCACCCCCGGCCCCGTGAGGGTCACGATCGCGGTGCCGCCCGGCGCGCAGACGCTGGACGTTGCCGGGCCTCTGGATGTCTTCCGCGAAGCGACGCGCCAATCCAAGGGCGATGCCGGCTATGCCGTGCGCATCCTGTCGCTGGAGCGGTCAATCCCGCTGCGCACTGATGGCCTCACGCTGGTCCCGGACACCTCGATCTGGGCGGCCGACGAGCCGATCGACACGCTCCTCGTCGCGGGAACGCCTGCCGTCGCCGAGCTCTCCCAATTCACCGATTTCTACGCCTGGCTGCGCCGACGCGTGCCGGCGATGCGGCGGTTCGGATCGGTCTGCACCGGCGTGTTCTTCCTGGGCGAGGCGGGGCTTCTGGCCGGGCGCCGCGTGACGACACATTGGGAGGACGTGGCCGGTCTTGCCGCCCGATATCCCGACGCCATCCTGCTGCCCGATCAGATCTTCGTGCAGGACGGACCGCTCTATACGTCCGCGGGCGTCACTGCCGGCATCGACCTCGCCCTCCGGCTGGTCGAGGATGATTTCGGCCGAAATCTCGCGATGGTGGTGGCGCGCCGTCTGGTGGTGTTCCTGAAACGATCCGGCGGTCAGTCCCAGTTCAGCCAGCATCTCGTCGCCCAGTTCGCCTCGGAAGGCCGGATCGAGCGCATCCAGCACTGGATCCTGGATCATCTGACGGCCGATCTCGGCGTGCCGAGGCTCGCTGCCCGCGCCGGAATGAGCGAGCGGAATTTTGCGCGGCTGTTCCTGTCAGCCTCCGGCGCGACGCCCGCCGAATTTGTCGAGGCGGCGCGCGTCGAAGCCGCGCGGCAATTGCTGGAGGATGGATCCTTGGCGCTTCAGACCGTGGCGGTGCGCTGCGGCTTCGGCAGCATCGATACGATGCGTCGGTCCTTTCGGCGGCGGCTCGGCGCGACGCCGCACGAATACAGGCAGCGCTTCCAGGCGTGACAGGCACAGGAAGGCGGGAGGCGGCCTGTCGCCGCCTCCCGACGGCCTCACGCCGTATCGTTCTGCGCGAGCCTTGCGACGGCCTCCGCGACGCCTCGGCCATAGGCCGGATCGGCCTTGGCGCAATTGTCGATGTGGCGCTGCTTGATCTCGGCCCTCGCGTTCCCCATGGCGCGCGCGGTGTTGTCGAAGAGCACCCGTTGCTGCGCCTGCGTCATCTTGCGGAAGAGGTCACCGGGCTGCTGATAGTGATCGTCGTCGACACGGTGGTCCCAGTGGGCGGCTGCACCGTCGATCTCCAGCGGCGGCTCGTTGAGATCGGGCCGGTAGGACCATTCTCCCCGGCTGTTGGGAAAGTAGTTCGGGGTGCGGCCGAGATTGCCGTCGGTGCGCATCGCGCCGTCGCGGTGATAGCTATGGAATGGGCATTTCGGCGCATTGACCGGGATATGGTTGAAGTTGACGCCGAGGCGATAGCGCTGGGTGTCGCCATAGGAGAACAGCCGGGCCTGCAGCATCTTGTCCGGCGAGAAGCCGATGCCTGGCACGATATTGGCGGGCGAGAAGGCGGCCTGCTCGACCTCGGCGAAGTAGTTCTCCGGATTGCGGTTCAGCTCGAAATAGCCGGCCTCGATCAGCGGGAAGGCCGCCTTGGGCCAGACCTTGGTCAGATCGAAGGGGTTGAAGGCGAGCCCCTTGGCCTCCTCGTCGCGCATCACCTGGATGAACAGCGTCCAGCGCGGGAAGTCGCCACGCTCGATGCTTTCGAACAGGTCACGCTGGTGGGTCTCGCGATCCCTGCCGATCAGGGCCTCGGCCTCCGCGTCGCTCAGGTTGGCGATGCCCTGCTCGGTGCGGAAGTGAAACTTCACCCAGCTGCGCTCGTTCGCGGCGCTGAGGAAGCTGAACGTATGGCTGCCGAAGCCGTGCATGTGCCGGAAGCTTTTCGGAATGCCGCGCTCGCTCATGACGATGGTGACCTGGTGCAGAGCCTCCGGCAGCAGCGACCAGAAGTCCCAGTTGTTGTCGGCCGAGCGCATGCCTGTGCGCGGGTCGCGCTTGATCGCGTGATTGAGATCGGGAAAGCGCAGCGGGTCGCGGAAGAAGAAGACCGGCGTGTTGTTGCCGACCACGTCCCAATTGCCTTCCTCGGTATAGAACTTGAGGGCGAAGCCGCGGATGTCGCGCTCGGCGTCGGCCGCGCCGCGCTCGCCGGCAACCGTGGAGAAACGGGCGAACATCGGCGTCACCTTGCCGATCTCGGAAAAGATCCCGGCCCTGGTGTAGCGCGTGACGTCGTGGGTGACGGTGAAGCTTCCGAAAGCCCCGGCGCCCTTGGCATGCATGCGCCGCTCGGGGATCACCTCGCGATCGAAATGGGCGAGCTTTTCGATGAGCCAGATGTCCTGCAACAGCGCCGGGCCGCGCGGGCCGGCGGTCAGGATGTTGACATTGTCGCCGACCGTGGCGCCGGTGGCATGGGTCAGGTGCGGCCGCTTGTCGGTCATGGCCGGAATCCTTCTGAAAAGCGCTGCACGGACGCCGGGGTCCGCGCAGCGCTGGGAATGCGGGATGGCTCAGCCGTGCCAGTGCGAGCAGCGAATGACGCTGCAGAAATTGCCGCGATGGAAATGCGGCTCCTTGTCGGCGATGACGTCGGCCTTGACGTTGCCGAAGGTGGTGTCCGGCTTGTGCTTGATGCCGTCGTAGAAGGCCTGGATGATATCCTCCTTGAACTGCGGCGTGCGCGGGAAGGCGCTGACGACGGCTTCGCGCTCGGCGGCGGAATACTGGTCATAGGTGAGCCCGAGGACGTCCATCTCGACGCCCGCGGTCACCAGGGCGACGACCGGGTGCATGTGCTGCGGAACGCCCGGCGTGGTGTGCAGCGCGATCGCGGTCCACACCGTATAGACATCGGCCTCGGGCACGCCGTGGCTGCGCAGGAAGTCGCGGGCGGCATGGGCGCCGTCGACCTCGAACCGCTCGTTCGCACTGCTATGGCTCGGCATCAGTCCGATGTCGTGGAACATCGCGCCGGCATAGAGCAGCTCGCGATCGAATTTCAGGTCGCGATGAACACCCGCCAGCGCGCCGAAATGGTAGACGCGGCTGGAATGATTGAAGAGCAATTCGGTTTCCGTATCGCGGATGAATTCGGTGATGGCGCGCGCCAACCGGCTGTCGGGAATGGCGGCATCTCTCGTAACGAGTGGCATGGCTTTCTCCTGCATTTGGCACTCGCCGGGAGGATAGGGATGAGCTATGTCTGTCTGCAATTGACGTGATGCGTCTAAAACAGACAAAAGCGGACCGAAGCGGACGTGAAATGCGGATAGCGGCAAGAACGATCGTGATGGTGGCGCTGCCCGGCGTGCAGTTGCTCGATGTTTCCGGACCTCTCGACGTGTTCGCCGAGGCGAATGCGCAGGCGAGTCGCGAGGCCTACCGGCTGATCGTCGCCGCGAGCGAGCCGGGGCCGATCCGCAGTTCGTCCGGAGCGCGGCTGATGCCGGACGGGATCATCGACCGCGATATCGACGAGCCCATCGATACGATCCTCGTCGCCGGCTGCCCGAATGCCGCCGATATCTCGGCGGATCGGCTCGTCGATTGGCTGCGGCGGCGGGCGCCCGCGGTCCGGCGCTTCGGTTCCGTCTGCAGCGGCGCCTTCTTTCTCGCCGCCGCGGGTCTGCTCGACGGCCGACGCGTTACCACGCACTGGGCGGTGGCCGAGCGGCTCGCAAAGCGCTTTCCGGCGGTGACGGTGGACGAGGACGCGATCCAGGTCAGCGACGGGCCTCTGCGTACCGCCGCGGGCGTGACCGCGGGGCTCGACCTGGCGCTCGCCCTGGTCGAGGAGGATCTCGGCCGCGAGATCGCCATGCGGGTGGCGAGCCAGCTCGTCATGTTCTTCAAGCGGCCGGGCGGCCAGATGCAGTTCAGCCGCAAGGGTGAGGCGGTGCCCGCCGGGCGGGCGGCGCTGCAGGAGCTGCAGCGTTGGGTCGCCGCCAATCCCGCGCTCGACCACAGCGTGGCAAACCTTGCTGGGCGTATGGATCTCAGCCCGCGCCACTTTGCGCGGCTGTTTCGCAGCGAGGTCGGCATCACGCCGGCGAGCTGGGTCGAGGAGGCCCGCGTCAGCGCCGCCCGGCGGCTTCTCGAGCAAGGCCACGAGGCGCCGAAACAGGTGGCGGTTCAATGCGGCTTTGCCGATGCCGACACGCTGCGGCGCGCCTTTGCGCGGCATGTCGGCGTGACGCCGGCGGAATATCGCAAGCGTTTCGCCGGCATCGCGGCCTGACCATCCGCCGGATGGCTGGGGCAAGAACTGGCCGGCCTGCGCATCGGCGTAGCCCCGGGGCAGGCAGCGCGAGGTTCTTGCCGCAACAAAAACCCCCGGCGCCGCGAGGAGCCGGGGGCTTGAGAGGATCGCCGGGCATGGCGATCAGTACATGACGTGAATGCCGACCTTCGGATCGTCCTTGACGAAGGCCCCGCCGATGGCACCGGCCGCCGCGCCGACGGCGCCGCCGATCACCGCGCCGGCCGGCCCGAACAGGCCGCCGCCGAGGATGCCGATCTGCGATCCCGCCGCGCCGAAGCTGATGGCGTTCTTGAAGCCGCCGCCGGCCACGGCCTCGAGGGCTTCGTCGCTGATGGCGATCTTGGTTTCGATCCTGCTGGTCATTGTCCGTCTCCTTGGTTTCGGGCCTGGCCCGTTCAACGATCGCTGTCGTTGAGGAGACTTTCGGCGCATGCGCTTACACCGGCCTTACAGCTTCGGCGCGGCGGTTGGCGCCGCCGGCGCGGCCGGCTGCGCCAGCGGCAGCCGGACGAAGAAGGCCGTGCCCTCGCCGTCCTCCGAGCGCAACGCGATGGAGCCGCCATTGGCCTCGGCGACGCGCTGAACGATCGCCATGCCGAGGCCGGCGCCGGAGCCGCTGTTGCGGTTGCGCCGCCAGAAGCGCTTGAAAATGTGCTCGTGAAGCTCCTTCGGAATGCCCGGCCCGTCGTCCTTGACGGTCAGGCTGCCATCCGCTGCGATCACGACGTCGATGGTCGTGCCGGCCGGCGTGTGCCGGATGGCGTTTTCGACGAGGTTGCGCAGCATGTGCCAGACATCCTGCTCCCGGGCGCGCACGCGCACCGCCGTGGCGCCCTCCGGCTCGACCAGGCCGAGCGTCTGGCCTTTCCTGATCGCCTCGGGCGCCAGCGCCGTCACCACCGACCGGCCGGCTTCCAGGATGTCGGTCTCGCCGGGAGCTTCATTGGCCTGCTCCAGCCTCGCCATGTCCAGGAGCTGGCCGACGATGCGCGCCATCAGCCGGGCATCGGCGACCGCCGCGGCGCGCGTGTCGGAGGGCGGCAGGGTCTGCAGGCGTGCATCCAGCACGGCGAGCGGGGTGCGCAGCTCGTGGGCGGCATCGGCGGTGAATTCCTTCTGGAGACGGTAGCTCTGCTCGATGCGCTCCAGCGCGACGTTGAAGGCATCGGCCAGCGGCCGGATCTCGGTCGGCAGGCCGGCGGCGGTCAGGCGGATGTCGGTCTGCCCGGGACTGAGCTGCTGCACCTGGCGCGACGCCCGCAGCACCGGCCGGAAGAAGCGGCGGACGAGCAGCGCGTCGAGCACGAGCAGGACGGCGAGCAGCGGCAGGGTGATCGCCAGCGCATTGCGCAGGAAATTCTGCAGCACGTCGTCGTGGATTACGTCCTCCTGGCTGACATTCCAGCCGAGGATGACCCAGAACGGCCTGTTGTCCTCGGTCACCGGAAAGGTGACGGCGCGGTAGTGCTTGCCGCCGCTTTCGAAGGTGAAGAACTGCGCATCGGCATCGCGCCGCAAAGCGCCGAGAAGGTTCTGCGCGAACGGCGTGGAGGCGAGCCGCGGAGTGCCGGTTTCGTCGACGACGGCATAGCCGAATTCGCCGCTTTCGCCTTCCCGCGAATAGCGGCCCGGCGCGAGCTTCAGGCTGCCGTCCGGCGCCAGGACGAGGGCTTCGGCGATCAGCCTGGCCCGGTCGGTCAGCACCTTGCGCTCGAAGAAGGCGGCGCGCTCCCTGAGCATGGCGTTGATGACGAGCGGCGCGATGAGCGCGGCGAGACACAGGACCACCGCGTGGACGAGGAAGACCTTCGACAGAAGGGTGTGGCGGGCGAGCATCAGGCCGCCGCGGTCAGCATGTAGCCGACGCCGCGCACCGTATGGATGGCGACGCGGGCGCCCGAGTCCTGCAGCCGCTTGCGCAGCCGGTGGACATAGACCTCCACGGCATTGGAACCGAATTCGTCGTCGAGACCGAAGAGCTGGTTCTCGACCGTGCTTTTCTGCACGACCTTGTCGGCGCGGCGCATGAGCAGCTCCAGCAGCTGGGCCTCGCGGGCGGAGAGCGGCAGCGTCCGGTCCTCGACGCTCGCCTGTTTTCCCTGCGTGTCGTAGACGAGGTCGCTGACGGTCAGCTGCGAGCCGAGGATGGCGCCCGGCCGGCGCAGCAGGGCGGCGACGCGCGCCTTCAGCTCCTCGAAGGCGAAGGGCTTGATGAGGTAGTCGTCGGCGCCCTGCTCCAGCCCCTTCACGCGCTCCTCGGTGGCGCCGCGCGCGCTCAGGATCAGGACGGGCAGGGGCTGCTGCAGGCTGCGCACGTGACGCAGCACCTTCAGTCCGTCGCCATCGGGCAGGCCGAGATCGAGGATCATGGCGGCATAGGTTCGCGTCTCCACGACGGCGATCGCGTCCTCCACGCAGTCCACGCGATCGACCGAATAGCCGCTCGCCTCCATCTGCCCGGCGATGAGGCCGGCAAGGTCGTCATTGTCTTCGATCAGCAGCAGTCTCATGGCCTGGTTCCCCCTGGATGCCCGGCGTCCCATGGTTCACGCCATCTGGCGGCGGATCAGATCGGCGAACAGGCCGCCGGCCGCGGCCAGCGTCTCGTAGCGGCCCTGTTCCACGATGCGGCCCTCCGACAGCACGATGATCAGATCGGCGTCGCGCACCGTGCTGAGCCTGTGGGCCGCCACCACACGCGTGATGTTCAGGCGCGCGAGGGTCGCCATGACATGGGCCTGGGCGGCGTTGTCGAGCGCGCTGGTCGCCTCGTCCAGCAGCATGATGCGCGGGCGGCGGGCGATGGCGCGGGCGATGAGCAGGCGCTGCCGCTGGCCGCCGGACAGGGTGGCGCCGCTGTCGTCCACATGGGTGTGCAGGCCCATGGGCATGGCGGCGATATCGTCGGCGAGCCCGGCGAGGCTCGCCGCCTCGAAGGCCTCGGCAAGGCTCAGCGGCGCGGTGCCGGCAATGTTCTGGTAGAGGCTGCCGGCCTCGATCCGGCTGTGCTGGAGCACGACGCCGAGCTGACGCCGCACCGCGCCGACGTCGAGCTCGCCGAGGTCATGGCCGTCGAGGAAGACGGTGCCGCTGTCCGGCCGGTCGAAGCCGAGCATGAGGCGCAGGAGCGAGGACTTGCCGGAGCCCGACGGCCCGACCAGGGCGACGAAGGCGCCCGCGGTAATGCTGAGCGAGACGTCGCGCAGCGCCGGCTGCCCGCCGGGATAGGTGAAGGTGACGTGCGCCATCTCGATGTCGCCGTTGAGCCGGCCGGGCTGCAGGCGTCCGCCGGCGTCTTCGGCCGGTTCGGCGAGGATGGGCCGGGCCCGCTCCCAGAGCGGCACCACGGTCGCCAGCGCCGGGATGATGCCGGCCAGCGACAGGGTCGCGGAGACGAACTGGCCGCACAGGCCGGAGAAGGTGACGTAGTCGCCGAGCGACATCTTCACGCCGCCGAAGCCGACGAGGCCGATCAGCGCGGCCATGACCAGGATGTTCCAGCCGGCGCCGAAGGCTGAGACGCTGCTGCCGACCACATTGGCGCGGAAATGCAGGGCCTGGTCCAGGGCGAACAGGCGGGTCCAGCGGGCGAGGAAGCGGTTCTCCGCGGCGGCGGCCCGCAGCTTCGCGATGCCCTGGAAGATCTGCACGGTGAGGGTCTGCATCGTGCCGCCATTGGCGAGGATGCGGCGCTGCAGGCGCATGTCGAACAAGGCGGTTCCGGCGAGGATGGCAAGCTGGACCACGCAGACGGCGAGTGCGAGCAGGGCGGCGCGCAGGCCGTAGCTGAAGAGCACGAGGAGATTGACGAAGGAGAAGAGGGCGCTGATCAGCGCGGTGGTCGTCGCCGCGCCGATGGTCCGGCGGATCTGATTCACGGCATCGGCGCGCATGGCGAGATCGCCGGCGCCGTAGCGGCGGAAGAAGCCGGGCGGCAGGCGCAGCAGGCGGTTCCACAGGGCCGCCTCGACGGACGAGCCGAGGACGGATTCCACCCGCAAGACCGTTAGCCCGCGCACCAGCTCGAACCCGATGACACCGACCGAGACCGCCAGCAGGGCGAGGATGAGCTCGACGATCTCGCCGCGCACGCCGTCGGGAATGACCGACTGTACCAGGAGGCCGGACAGGAACGGCGTCGCCATGGCGAGCAGGCTCGCGAGCAGGCTGACGATGCCGACCAGGGCCATCTCGCGCCGCGCCGTGCCGAACGCGAAGCGGACGAGGGCACGGCCGGGCCGGTCGCCGGTCTCGCCGAAGCCGCGATAGAGGACATGCGCGCGCGCCGCGAGTGTCGCGGCGAGGGCCTCGTCCACGACGACGGTGCCGGGCGCGTCCGGCCGGACCAGCCGCCAG
>NZ_JAPSET010000025.1:0-98199 GCF_026847585.1 Phreatobacter sp. AB_2022a | reverse complement strand
CGGGTCAGATCGTGCCGGTCTCCGGCGGCAGGGCAGGCCTGGCCTCGACGATCATGCGGCCGAACTCGACGAAGTCGCGCTTGCGGGGCGAGCTCGACCGCCAGGCAAGGCCCAGCACCCGGTGCGGCTCGGGATCGGCGAAGCGCATCAGCTTCAGCGCCCCGTAGCGCGCCTCGACGTCGACGCAGATCTCCGGCAGCAGGGTGAGGCCGAGCCCGTTCGCCACCATCTGCACCAGGGTCGACAGGCTCGACGCGCCGAACGTGTCGATGTTCTCGATCCTGCGCAGGTTGCAGAAGGTCAGCGCCTGGTCGCGCAGGCAGTGTCCCTCCTCGAGCAGCAGCAGACGGTCGTCCTTCAGGAGATCCGGCGTCGCCTGGACCCGGCCGTGCAGTTCGCGCGAGGCGGGCAGGGCGAGCAGGAAGCGGTCATCGAACAGGCGGATCGTCTCGATGTCGGCGTGGTCGACCGGCAGCGCCGCCAGCATCAGATCGAGGCTGCCCTCCACCAGCTCGGCGGTGAGCTGGCGCGTCTGGGTCTCGCGGATATGCACATCGAGCTCGGGAAACGCGTCGCGCAGCAGCGGCAGGAAACGCGGCAGGATGTAGGGCGCGATCGAGGGAATGACGCCGAAATGCAGCGTACCGGTGAGCCGGCCGGCGCGCTGGTGGGCATAGTCGCGCAGATCGCGCAGGTCGGCGAGGATGCGCTGGGCCCGGCGCGCGATCTCGCGGCCGTCCTCGGTGAGCTGGATGCCGTTGCGCCGGCGCTCGACGAGCTGAAGCTTCAGCTCGCGCTCCAGCTCCTGGAGCTGCATGGAAAGGGCCGGCTGGGTCACGGCGCAATGATCGGCGGCCCGGCCGAAATGTTTGTGACGGGCCACCGCATCGAAATAGCGGAGTTGCTTGAAGGAAATCATATCGATCAGATTTTCTTATCGAGAGGCCAGGTTAATCCGATTGGCCTTGATCGACAAGGCCCGCCTAGAACGGTTCCGCTTCTCAGCCAGGAACCGTCACATGCCCGACAAACCGACCCTGACCACCTCAGCCGGCGCGCCGATCTCCGACAACCAGAATTCGCTGAGCGCGGGTCCGCGTGGACCCCTGCTGATGCAGGACTATCAGCTGATCGAAAAACTCGCGCACCAGAACCGCGAGCGGATCCCCGAGCGGGTCGTGCACGCCAAGGGCTGGGGCGCCTACGGCACGCTGACGATCACGCAGGACATCAGCCGCTACAGCCGGGCGAAGCTGTTCGCCAGGGTTGGCGGCAAGACCGATCTGCTGCTGCGCTTCTCCACCGTCGCCGGCGAGCTCGGCGCGGCCGATGCCGAACGCGACGTGCGCGGCTTCGCCGTCAAGTTCTACACCGAGGAGGGCAACTGGGACCTCGTCGGCAACAACACGCCGGTGTTCTTCGTGCGCGACCCGCTGAAATTCCCCGACTTCATCCACACCCAGAAGCGCCACCCCCGCACCAACCTGCGCTCGCCGACCGCCATGTGGGATTTCTGGTCGCTGTCGCCGGAAAGCCTGCACCAGGTGACCATCCTGATGTCGGACCGCGGCTTGCCGGTCGCGCCGATGTTCATGAACGGCTACGGCTCGCATACCTATGCGATGATCAATGCCGCGAACGAGCGGTTCTGGGTGAAATTCCATTTCAAGACCCGTCAGGGCCACAAGTTCCACACCAATGCCGAGGCGGCCGGCGTCATCGGCCGCTCGCGCGAGAGCTACCAGGAGGCCCTGTTCGGCGCGATCGAGCGCGGCGAGTTTCCGCGCTGGACGCTGTGCATCCAGGTCATGCCGGAGGCCGATGCCGACAGGACGCCCTACAATCCCTTCGACCTGACCAAGGTCTGGCCGCATGCGGACTATCCGCTGATCGAGGTCGGCGAGTTGGAGCTGAACCGCAATCCGGCCAACTATTTCGCCGAGGTCGAGCAGGCCGCCTTCTCGCCGTCCAACATCGTGCCCGGCATCGGCTTCTCGCCCGACAAGATGCTGCAGGCGCGGATCTTCTCCTATGCCGACGCCCATCGCTATCGGCTCGGCACACATTACGAGGCGCTGCCGGTGAATGCGCCGCGCTGCCCGGTGCACCACTATCACAAGGACGGCGCGATGCGGTTCTTCCGCAACGATACCGGCAACCCCGATGCCTATTACGAGCCGAATTCGGTGAACGGCCCGGCCGAGGCGCTCGACTATCGCGAGCCGCCGCTCGGGATCTCGGGCGATGCCGACCGCTTCGACCACCGGACGGGCAATGACGACTACACCCAGCCGGGCAACCTGTTCCGCCTGATGACGCCGGCCGAGCGCAACCGGCTGATGGACAACATTGCCGAGGCCATGCAGGGCGTGCCGGTCGAGATCGTCAGGCGCCAGGTCGGCCACTTCTTCCGCTGCGATCCCGACTACGGCATCGGGGTCGCCACCCGCATGGGCCTGTCGGTCTCCGACCTGCCCGGAGCCGAGGCCGCCGAATGACGCGGCGGTCTCACGTCAACCCCGTCCCGCCAAGGAGCATGCCATGACCACTGCCCATGCCACCAACCGTTCCGACGCGGTGAGCGAATTCCTCACCGATGCGCGCATCGACGCGCTCAACAGCGCGCTCGCCGATCGCGGCATCGGCGCCGACCGGATCATCTCGATCCTGCCGGTGGCCGGCCGCACGCTGATCGACGCGGCGCCGGAGCAGTTCCGGGTGCTCTACCGCCTCGGCTGAGCGACCGGGGACGGCGCGGCCCTTGACGCGCGCGCCGTCCTCGGCCACCCAGCGGTCATGTTCGAGACCCAGCTCACCGAATGTGCCCGCAAGGTCGAGGCCGTCCTCGACGACCTGCTCACCGAAGCCGCGCGGCCCGGCGAGATCGCAAGGCCCGTGCTTCTCGCCGCCGCCATGCGCCACGGCGTCCTTGCCGGCGGCAAGCGCCTGCGGCCCTTCCTCGTCCGCGAGACGGCGCGGCTGTTCGGCGTGCCGGAGGCGCGCGCCCTGCTCGCCGGGGCGGCGCTGGAGCTCGTCCATTGCTATTCGCTCGTCCATGACGACCTGCCGGCGATGGACGACGACGATCTGCGCCGCGGCCAGCCGACCGTGCACCGGGCCTTCGACGAGGCGACGGCGATCCTCGCCGGCGACGCGCTGCAGACGCTCGCCTTCGAGGTGCTGGCGGGCGAGGCGGTGCATCCCGACCCGCGTGTCCGGGCCGAGCTCGTGCTGCTGCTCGCCCGGGCGAGCGGCCTCGGCGGCATGGCCGGTGGCCAGATGCTCGACCTCGAGGCCGAAGGCCGCTTTGCCGGCGGCGTCCCGCTTGCCCTGCCCGAAGCGGCTATCCGCCGCCTGCAGGCGATGAAGACCGGTGCGCTCATCCGCTTCGCCTGCACGGCCGGCGCGGTGCTTGGCGAAGCCGGCGCCGACCGGCGCGCGGCGCTCGAAGCCTATGGTGCGACCATCGGTCTCGCCTTCCAGATCGCCGACGACCTGATCGATCTCGAAGGCGATGCGGCTAGCGCGGGCAAGGCGACCGGCAAGGATGCCGGCCGGGGCAAGGGCACGCTCGTCTCGCTGCACGGCGCGGCCTGGGCCCGGGCCGAGCTGGACCGGCTCGTCGCGGAAGCCTCCGGGCATCTCGCGCCCTTCGGCGCTGGCGCAGACCTGCTCGCAGAGACGGCGCGGTTCATCGCCTTCCGCAAAGCGTAAGGCGGCAGCGGCCATCCGCTTGACAAAATCCGGCCCGGGCCGGAAGGATCAGGATAAATCCTGATTACAGGATAAGACAGAAAGAGGGTCTGATGAGGCGGTTGTGGGGGCTCGCGCTGGGCGCGGCTGTTCTGTTCGGGCTGGCCATGCCGGCAGAGGCGCAGAAACGCGCCAATACGGTGCGCTTCGGTTACGACCAGGTGCCCGAAAATGTCGATCCCTACTACAACAGCGTCCGTATCGGCGTGATCCTTGGCCAGCAGGTCTGGGACACGCTGATCTATCGGGATCCGAAGACCAACGAATATCGCGGCCAGCTCGCCACCGCCTGGCGCTGGATCGACGAGCGCACGCTGGAGCTCGATCTGCGCCAGGGCGTCAAGTTCCACAACGGCGAGGAATTCGACGCCGACGACGTGGTGTTCACGCTGAACTACGTGTCCGATCCGGCCAACAAGTCGGTCACCCAGCAGAATGTCAGCTGGATCCAGCGGGTCGAGAAGATCGACAAGTACAAGGTGCGGATTGTCACGCGCCGGCCGTTCCCCGCGGCGATCGAATATCTCGCCGGGCCGATCGTCATCCATCCCAACGACTATTATGCCCAGGTCGGGCCGCGCGGCATGAACGAGCGGCCGATCGGCTCCGGTCCCTACCGGGTGGTCGAGCACCAGCTCGGCAAGCAGATCACGCTCCGGCGCAATCCCGACTATTTCCGCGACAGCCCGAAGCCGCAACCGACGATCGAGACGATCGTGGTGCGCTTCATTCCGGACCGGCAGACCCAGGTCGCCGAAATGCTGGCCGGCGGCCTCGACTTCATCATGAACATCGCGCCCGACCAGGCGGCGCAGATGCGCGCCGTGCCGACGCTGCAGATCGTCTCCGGCGAGACCATGCGCATCGCCTTCCTGCAGATGGCGACCTCCGAGCAGTCGCCGACGCCGGCGCTGCGCGACGTCAGGGTGCGCCGCGCGATCAACCATGCGATCGACCGCCAGACCATGGCGACCCAGCTCGTCGGGCCCGGCTCGCGGGTGCTCAACGCCATCTGCTTCCGCACCCAGTTCGGCTGCGACGATTCGGGTGCCACGCAGTACCCCTACGACCCCGCCAAGGCGCGCCAGCTGCTCGCCGAAGCCGGTTTCCCGAACGGTTTCGAGCTCGACCTGCACTCCTATCGCGAGCGCAACCAGGCCGAGGCGATGATCAACTATCTCCGGGCGGTCGGCATCCGGGCGACGCTGCGCTTCGGCCAGTATGCGACCTTTCGCGAGCAGAACCGGGCGAACCGCGCCTCGCTCGCCCACCAGACCTGGGGCTCGTTCTCGGTCAACGACACCTCGGCCTCGACCTCGGTCTTCTACAAGGGCGTCGACGACGATGTGACGCGCGATCCCGAACTGATCTCGCTCCTGTCGCGCGCCGACACCGTGACCGATCCGGACCAGCGCAAGGCGGCCTACCGGGCAGCGCTCGCGCGGATTTCCGAGCAGGCCTATTCCGTGCCGCTCTATTCGCTGGTCACCTTCTATGCGACGGCCAAGGACCTGGAGTTCACGCCCTATCCGGACGAGCTGCCGCGGTTCTGGGAAATGCGCTGGAAATGACCGGAGGGCGGCTGCCGCGCGCAGCCGCGTCGACCGGTTGATGCAATAGGCATGCACCTGGAACGGGCAACTGTTCCAGGTGCTGCGTTTCGAGCGGCCCCGAACGGCGTGGGTCGCGCCAAGCCAGGACGATCGGGGAGACATGCTGATCTACACGCTGAAGCGGCTGGGCCTCGCCGCGCTGGTCGCCTTCGCGGTCTCGGCGCTGGCCTTCCTCCTGCTGCGCCTGTCGGGCGATGTTGCGCTGGCGCTGGCCGGCGAGGGCGCGCGCGCCGAAGACATCGCGATGATCCGCCAGCAATATGGCCTCGATCGGCCGTTGCTCCTGCAATATCTCGAATGGCTCGGCCGCACGCTGACCGGCGATTTCGGCCAGTCGCTCTATTTCAAGTCGCCGGTGATCAATCTGATCGGCGAGAAGTTCGGCACCACCATGATCCTGGCGCTCCTGTCGATCGGCTTTGCGCTCGCCGTGTCGATCCCGCTCGGCGTGATGGCGGCGATCTGGCAGAATTCCTGGATCGACCGGCTGTGCCTCGCCATCGCGGTGGTCGGCCAGGCGCTGCCCAACTTCTTCTTCGCCCTGTGCCTCATCATGGTCTTCGCCATCGGCCTGCGCTGGCTGCCGGTCTCGGGCGCCGACGGCTGGGAATATTTCGTGCTGCCGACGATTGCGCTCGGCTACTACGTGACCCCGCCCTTCATGCGGCTCATTCGCGCCGGCATGATCGACGTGCTCGGCTCCGACTATGTCCGCACCGCCCGCGCCAAGGGCCTGCCGGCCTCCACCGTCGTGATCAAGCACGCCCTGCGCAACGCGCTGGTGCCGGTCGTCGCGCTGACCGCGGTGCAGATGGGCTTCCTGCTCGGCGGCTCGATCGTGGTCGAGACGGTGTTCGCGCTCGACGGCCTCGGCTACCTCGCCTACCAGGCGATCAGCCAGAAGGACTTTCCGGTCATCCAGGCGGTGCTGATGCTGCTGTCGGTCGGCTATGTCGGCCTGACGCTCGCCGCCGACCTCGTCAATGCCTGGCTCGATCCGCGTATCAGGGTGGCGTGACATGACCGACGCAATCCACGCCGACGCTTTCGACGTCAAGGAGCCCTCGGCCGCGCTCAGGCTGTGGCGCCGCATCCGCGGCCACAAGGGCCTGATGTTCGGCTCGGGTCTCTTCCTCGTCATCGTGCTGGTCGCTCTGACCGCGCCCTTCGTCGCCCCGCACGACCCCTATGCCCAGGACCTGATGAACCGGCTGGTGCCGCCGATCTGGTACGAGCGCGGCACTTGGGTCCATCCGCTCGGCACCGACAATCTCGGCCGCGACTATCTCTCGCGCCTGCTCTACGGCGCGCAGATCTCGCTGCTGATCGGTTTCGCCGTCATGCTGATCTCGGGCACGATTGGCACCGCGCTCGGCCTCTCCGCCGGCTATTTCGGCGGCCGCATCGACATGGCGATCACCTTTCTCGTCACCACCCGCCTGGCGCTGCCGGTCGTGCTGGTGGCACTCGCCGTCGTCTCGATGGTCGGCGGCACGCTCGGCATCGTCATCGCCGTGCTCGGTTTCCTGAAATGGGATCGCTTCGCCGTGGTCATGCGCTCGGCCACCCAGCAGGTGCGTTCGCTCGACTATGTCGCCGCGGCGGAGGCCGCGGGCGCGTCGAAGGCGCGCATCATCTTCGGCGAGATCCTGCCCAATGTCGCGCCCCAACTCATCGTGGTCGCCACCGTCGAGGCGGCGAGCGCGATCCTCTTGGAGGCTGCCCTGTCGTTCCTCGGGCTCGGCGTGCAGCCACCGCTGCCGTCCTGGGGCCTGATGATTTCCGAGGCCAAGAATTTCATGTTCTTCTCGTTCTGGCTGATCGCCATTCCCGGCAGCGCCCTGGCGCTGCTGGTGCTCGCCATCAACATGATGGGCGACGGCCTGCGCGACGTGACCGCGCCGGAGGGCCGCTCGTGACCGCGGTTCTCGACGTCCAGGATCTCAAGGTCGACCTCGCGGTCGCCGCCGGCACGCTGCATGCGGTGCGCGGCGTCTCCTTCGCCATCAACCGGGGCGAGACGCTCTGCCTCGTCGGCGAGAGCGGCTGCGGCAAATCGATGACCGCGCTGTCGGTGATGGACCTCCTGCCGCCGCGCGCGACCCGCTCGGCGAGCCGGCTGTCGCTCGGCGGCGAGGACCTGATCGCCGGCGGGCCGAAACGCTGGAACGCGCTGCGCGGCGACCGGATGGGCATGATCTTCCAGGAGCCGATGACCGCGCTCAACCCGGCCTATACGATCGGCGACCAGCTGATGGAGCATCATCGCCTGCACAAGGGCTCGACCGCTGCCGCCGCGCGCGAGCGGGCGGTGTTCCTGCTCGACAAGGTCGGCATCGCCAATGCCGGCCAGCGGCTCGGCCAGTATCCGCACCAACTCTCCGGGGGGCTGCGCCAGCGCGTGATGATCGCCATGGCGCTGATGTGCGGGCCGGACCTGATCGTCGCGGACGAGCCGACGACGGCGCTCGACGTGACCATCCAGGCGCAGATCCTCAGGCTGCTCATGGAGCTGCAGAAGGAGCTCGGCATCGCCCTGCTGCTCATCACCCACGATCTCGGCGTGGTCGCGCGCATGGCCCATCGGGTGGCCGTCATGTATGCCGGCGAGATCGTCGAGACCGGCACGGCGGCCGAGGTGTTCAACGCGCCGAAGCATCCCTATACGCTTGGACTGATGGATTGCATCCCGGTGCCCGGGCGGACGCTGCCGGGCGACCGGCTCGGCTCCATTCCGGGCGTCGTACCCTCGCTCGTCGGGGACATAACCGGGTGCGCCTTCCGCACCCGTTGCAAGCTCGCCGATACCGGCTGCGCGGCGGCGATCCCGTCCCACCGGGACGGCGGCCATGTCTGGTCCTGCCTGAAGGTTGCGGCATGACGACGCTCCTGACCATTTCCAACGTCTCGCGCACCTTCAAGGTCGCCCAGGGCCTGTTCGCGGCGAAGAAGACCCTGCACGCGGTCAACGGCGTCGACCTGACCGTCGAGAAGGGCGAGGTTCTCGGCATTGTCGGCGAGAGCGGCTGCGGCAAGTCGACGCTCGCCAAGATGGTGCTTGGCCTGCTGCCGGCTTCGACCGGCGAGATCCGGCTCGAGGGCACGGATATGCGCAGCCTCGACCGCAAGGCGGTGGCGCGACGCATCCAGCCGGTGTTCCAGGACCCCTATTCCTCGCTCAACCCGCGCAAGACGATCAGCGCCATCGTCGCCTTTCCGCTGGCCGTTCACGGGGTCGGCAGCGCCGAGGAGCGGCGCGAGAAGGCGATCGCCATTCTCGACAAGGTGGGCCTGCCGAAACGTTTCGCCGACCGCTATCCGAACCAGCTCTCCGGCGGCCAGCGCCAGCGCGTGGCGATCGCCCGCGCGCTGGTCATGGAACCGGAGCTGGTGGTGTGCGACGAGCCGACCTCGGCGCTCGACGTTTCCGTGCAGTCGCAGATCCTCAATCTGCTGATGGATCTCAGGCGCGACCTCGGGCTGACCTATGTCTTCATCTCGCACAATCTCGCCGTCGTCGAACATATCGCGACGCGGGTGGCGGTGATGTATCTCGGCCGGGTGGTCGAGCTCAGCGAGACCGCGACGCTGTTCCGCGCGCCGCGCCATCCCTATAGCCGGGCGCTGCTGCAATCGGTGCTGACGCCCGAGCCGGGCGGCGGCATTCCGGAAACCGGACTCGGGCTCGCCTTTCCCGATCCGCTCAATCCGCCGCCCGGCTGCGCCTTCAATCCGCGCTGCCCCGAGGCCTTCGCCGCCTGCCGGAGCATTGCACCGCGCAATGTCGGCGACGGCGGCGGGCTCGTTGCCTGCCACCTGCACGACCCGGAACGGACGAAGGCCGCCGCAGCCTGACGGCGGCGGCGCGCCCGGGCCTCAGCCCTTGGCGCGGCGGCGGGCGAATTCCTCGTCGATCCGCCGGAGCTCCTCGGCGGGAGCGTCCAGGAGCGGCTGGATGAGCGTGTCCCAGGCGCTCAGCTGATGGGCGAGCAGCGAATCCTTGCCTTCGTCCGCGACCTGCTTGGCAAGGTAGTAGGCAGCCGAATCCTCGGGGAAACGACCCGCGGCAATATGCTCCCGGAGCCGCCGCGACAGCTCCTCACGATCCGTGCCGGTCATGATGGCCTCCTGTCGATCATCAACAACGGCAGGGCAGGGGCCAAGGTTCCCTCGCGCCGCCGGTCTCGAATGCGCCAGGCGTCCTGGGCGGCACGGGGCGGCTCGGCTAGTCTCCCGGTTCCGATCCGGTCCTTTTCACCAGACAATCCCCCAAGCCCGAGTTGCCGATGACCCGCGCCGCCGCCATTTCCGCCGCCGAGAAGACCTTCGACGACGGCCGCCTGAAAGCGATCTTCGCCCGCCGGATCGCCATTCCGACCGAGAGCCAGAATCCCGATCGCGGGCCCGACCTGGCGCGTTACCTGACCGAGGAAATGCAGCCGTGCCTGGAAGCGCTCGGCTTCACCTGCACGATCCTGACCCATCCGAAGGCCAAGGCGCCGTTCCTGCTCGCCGAACGCATCGAGGACCCGGCGCTCGTCACCGTGCTCGGCTATGGCCATGGCGACGTGATCCGCGGCCTCGAAGGCCAGTGGAAGGACGGGCGCGATCCCTGGACGCTCGACGATACCGGCACGCGCTGGTACGGCCGCGGCGTCGTCGACAACAAGGGCCAGCACACGATCAATATCGAGGCGCTGCGCTGCGTGCTGGAGACGCGCGGCAAGCTCGGCTTCAACGTGCGCTATCTCATCGAAATGGGCGAGGAGGTCGGCTCGGCCGGCCTGCACGACCTCGCCCGCGACCACGCCGGGCTGTTCAAGGCCGACATCCTCATCGCCTCCGACGGCCCGCGGCTCGTCGCCGAGCGGCCGACGCTCTATCTCGGCTCGCGCGGTGGCGCCTCCATCGATCTCTCGATCAACGCCCGCGAGGGCGGCCACCATTCCGGCAACTGGGGGGGCCTTCTGTCCAATCCAGCGATCCGGCTCGCCCACGCCATCGCCACCATCGTCGGCCCGAAGGGCGAGGTGCGCGTCCACGAACTGCTGCCGAAGGAAATGCCGGCCTCGGTGAAGCGGGCGCTCGCCGACGTCGAGCCGGTGAGCGGCCCCGGCGATCCCGAGATCGAACCGTGGTGGGGCGAGCCCGGCTTCAGCGCTGCCGAGAAGCTCTATGGCTGGAACACCTTCGAGGTGCTGGCCTTCGGCTCCGGCAATGCCGACAAGCCGGTCAATGCGGTGCCGCCCTCGGCGATCGCCCGCTGCCAGATCCGCTTCGTCGTCGGCTCGGATCCGGCCGGCTTCATCCCGGCGATCCGCCGCCATCTCGACCACCACGGCTTTTCCGATGTCGTGGTCGCGCCCTCGCGCGATGCGATGTTCCATGCGACTCGCACCGACCCCGATCATCCCTGGGTGCGCTGGGCGGCGGCCTCCGTCGAGCAGACGACCGGCATCAAGCCGGCCGTGCTGCCCAATGCCGGCGGCTCGCTGCCGAACGACGTCTTCGCCGACATTCTGGGCATGCCGACCATCTGGGTGCCGCATTCCTACCCTGGCTGCTCGCAGCACGCGCCGAACGAGCATGTGCCGGTCGCGCTGCTGCGGCAGGCCATGGCCATGATGGCCGGCCTTTACTGGGACCTCGGCGAGGGCACCCATCCCAAGGTCGCCCGATGAGCGAGGGAAAGGGGGCGGGACCGGTCGACGTCGCCGTCGTCGGCGGCGGCATGGTCGGCATGGCGTCCGCCCTTGCCTGTCTCGAACGGGGCCTCAGCGTCGCCGTCATCGATCCCGGCGCGATCCGGGACGCCGCGAGCTACGGCAATGCCGGCGTCATCTCACGCGGCTCGCTGTTTCCCATGGCGGCGCCGGGTCTCACCGCCCGGCTGCCGTCCTACGCGTTCAACCGCAACCCGGCGATCCGGATCGACTACGGCTCGCTCCTTGCCGTCGCACCCTGGCTCCTCGCCTTCCTGCGCCGCTGCAACCTCGCCGCCTTTCGCGAGGCCGCCGCGGCGCTCGACCCGCTCTGCGCGGCCTCCTACGACGAGCACTGGCGGGTTGCCGGCGAGGTCGGCGCGCGCGACCTCATCGCCCGGCGGGGCTGGCTGAAGCTCTACCGGAGCGAGGCGGCCTTTGCCGCATCGGCGCTGGAGCGCGAGATCCTCGATCACTATCGCGTCGAGACCACGGTCATCGACGGCCCGGAACTCAACCCGTTCGAACCGGCGCTGACGCGGCGCTTCGCCAAGGGCCTCTGGTTCAGCACGACCGGTTCGGTCAGCGACCCAGGCGGCCTGGTGCAGCGCTACGAAAAGGCGGTGGCGGCGCGCGGCGGCCGCATCCACGCTGCCCGCGTCACGGCGCTGAGCGCCAGCGACGCCGAAGCGGCGGTGACGCTCGAGGGCGGCGGCGCGATCGCGGCCGGGACGGTGGTGCTGGCCGCGGGCGCGGCCAGCGGAGCGCTGGCGCGCACGCTCGGCTATCGCCTGCCGCTCGCCGCCGAGCGCGGCTATCACCGGCATTTCGCCGATGCCGGCCAGCACAAGCTGTCGCGGCCGATCTACGATACCGGCGGTGGCTATGTCGTCTCGCCCATGGCTGCCGGCCTCAGGCTGCTCTCGGGCGTCGAGCTCGCCCGCCACGGCGCGCCGCCCAACCCCGCGCAGCTCGCCGCGGTCGAGCCGGAGGCGCGCGGCACCCTTGCCTTCGGCGATGCCCTGGAGCCCGCGCCCTGGGGCGGATCGCGGCCGTCGACGCCCGACGGCCTGCCGGTGATCGGCCGCGCGCCGCGGCACCGGCGCATCGTCTTCGCCTTCGGCCATGGCCATATCGGCCTGTCGACCGGCCCGATCACCGGGCGGCTGGTGGCGGAACTGATCGCCGGCGCCGCGCCGAGCGTGCCGGTCGCGCCGTTCGGAGCGGAGCGGCTGCTTCGGGGCTGATCACGTCCGGCGGCCGCGTGGGGCAAGAGCGCATCGCAGATCCTTGCATCGAGCATTGCCGTGGTTTGCGTCTCGCTCCGCTCGCCCCCCAGCCATGCGGAATGCTCAGAATGGCATCGGGCATGCTTTTGAAGCGATGAGCTGGATGCGCATCCGGAACTGCCGCGAGCGAAGGCGAGCCTTGAAGCATGGCTTGCTTTCGCGCCGGGCGGATCATCCCGAACCAGCCCTGCGCCGGAGGCACGCCCCCGCTCAGCATGCCGCCGCCGCGCGTGCCTGCTGGCGCAGGTGCAGGTCGAGCACCTTGCGGTTGGCGGCGTCGAGCGCCTCGAAATGGCCGATGATCGTGCCGTCGCGCTCGAGGGCCGGCTGGCTGACCGCGGCATGGACGAGCAGGACGATCGACTGGTGCAGCGACGTCGCGCAGAGGCGGATGTGATCGGGATGCGCCTCCGGGCGGTGATCCCGCAGGATGGCCGCGAGGTCGTCGACCATGGTGCCGATATTGGCGTCGAAACGGGCCGCGCTCGGGACGCCGCCGCAGACGTCGATCAGATTGAGATGCAGCATCGGCTTGTCGCGATGATCGCGCAGGCAGGCGACGAAGATCGCCCGCAGCCGCTCGGACACGTCGTGGCCGCCTGATGCGAGGCGCGCGCCATGCACCAGCGCGGCGCTCTCCTCGAGGTGCCGCCGGAGGAGGCTGCGGGCGATGGCCTCCTTGTCGTCGAAATATTGATAAAGCGAGCCGATGCCGACGCCGGCGACTTCGGCAATCCGGTTGGTGGTCGTCTCGGCGAGCGGCGCAGTGTTCAGAACGCGAGCGGCGCCTTCCAGGATGAAGTCGACCATCTGCCGGGAACGCGCTTGCTGCGGGACTTTCCTGAGCATGGGGCTCCCCCGGCGTGGCGGCGGAAAACGCGAGTTGCGCGACCTTCCGGCATGCCCGGACACTGCGGCCGTCAAGCAGCAGAACCGGGGAGCGCCGCCGCGTCACCCGGATGGTGACACCCCGCCGCCCCCCTGACAACCGGACGAGCCCGCATGACCACTGTTCCATCCGCCCGCCGTGTCGAGACCGGCATTGCCGGCATGATCTTCGAACGCGATGTCGAGGTCACCATGTCCGACGGCCTCGGCCTCCGGCTCAACATCTACCGTCCCGACAGGCCCGGCCGCTTTCCGGTGGTGATGCTGCACGGTCCCTATGGCAAGGATACGCGCGATGCGGATGCGCCGGCCTACCAGGAGGCCTGGACAAAGCTCCTGGCCAAACATCCCGACCTCGGCAAGGCTTCGTCATGCCGCTTCATCCGCTGGGAGGCGCCCGATCCTGAACGCTGGGTCCCGGCAGGCTATATCGTGATCCATGCGGACAGCCGTGGCAGCAATGCGTCGCCCGGCTTCCTCGACCCGTTCGCGCCCCGGCACACGGAGGATTACGCCACGCTGATCACCTGGGCCTCGCGCCAGTTCTGGAGCAACGGCAAGGTCGGCCTGCTCGGCATTTCCTATTACGCGATCAACCAGTGGCAGGTGGCCGCGCGCCAGCCCGAAGGCCTGGCGGCGATCATTCCTTGGGAGGGCGCCTTCGATCATTACCGGGACATCAGCCATCACGGCGGCATTCCCAGCACCGAATTCCTGAAGCTCTGGTTCGCGCGCCAGCTGATTCCCAATCAGCACGGCAACGGCGAGACGCCTTATACCGATGCGCTGTCGGGCGAGACGACGACAGGTCCGGCCCTGTCCACGGCGCTCCTGGCGGCGAACCGGAACGCGCCGGCCGATACCTATCGCTCGCGCCCCTTCGACGGCGCCTATTTCGGCGAACGCACGCCGGACGGCAGCCGGATCCAGGTGCCGCTCCTGTCGGTCGGCAATTGGGGCGGCCACGGCCTGCACGGCCGCGGCAATATCGAGGGCTATCTTGCGGCCGGCAGCACGGCGAAATGGCTGCGTATCCATACCGGCGACCATCATGCGCCGTTCTATGCCGAGGAGGCGCTCGCGTTGCAGATGCGTTTCTTCGACCGCTTTCTCAAAGGCGAAGACAATGGCTGGGACGACGAGCCGCCGCTCAATCTGGCCATCCGTGGTCCGCATGGACTGGCCTGGCGCGCCGAGAGCCAATGGCCGCTGAAGGGCACGCAGTGGCGGCCCTATCATCTCGACGCGGCGAGCGGCGGCATGGCCGCGGGCGGACCGGCGGCACCGGCGGAGGCGTCCTACGAGGCGCTGGGTGAGGGGCTGACCTTCACGACGGCGCCGTTCACCGCGGAAGCGGAATTCACCGGGCCGGTGAAACTCAGGCTCTGGGTGAAGTCATCGACGGCCGACATGGACATTTTCGCGACGCTGCGGCTCATCGACCCCGAGGGGCGCGACGTCATGTTCGACGGCGCGACCGAGCCGCAGGCGCCGGTCTCGCAAGGGTGGCTGCGCGTGTCGCACCGGATGCTGGACGGCGAGCGTTCCACCGAGGCGCGGCCCTATCATCCGCATCGGACGATCGAACCGATCAGGCCGGGGCAGCTCTACGAGGTCGATGTCGAGATCTGGGCGACCAGCATCGTGGTGCCGCCGGGCTATCGCCTGGCCCTGACCGTCGCGGGCAGGGACTTCGCATGGCCCGGTGCGAGCGGCCTCACCAAGGGGTCCGGCCCGTTTCTGCACCTCGACAGGGACCCCGCGCTCTATGCGGGGACCAACACGATCGCGACCGGCGAAGGGCAGGCCTCCTACCTGCTCCTGCCGCTGATCCCGAAAAACCGGTGACCGACGGGCCGGCCGCCGCGGCGGCGCGCAGCGCGGCGATGCCGGACCGCGCCTCGCGGCGCGCCGCGTCCGCCGATGGTTGGCCCGACAGGCGCCGCGCCTTACTGCGCCGGCTTGCCGTCGGGTCCGAAGGTGCGCAGATAGGCGATGAGATCGGTGATCTGCTGGTCGTTGCGCAGGCCGGCAAAGACCATGCGCGTGCCCGGCGTCACGCCGCGCGGGTCGCGGATATAGGTGGTGAAGTTTTCCGGGCTCCACACCTTGGAGGTGATTTCCGGACGCTTGTAGGCGTCGGAATAGTTGTAGCCCGGGGCGGTGCCGGCGGTGCGGCCGAACAGGCCGTTCAGCTGCGGGCCGACGCCGTTGCGGGCGTTCTCGCCGACCTGGTGGCAGGCGCGGCACTGCGCGAAGACCCGCTGGCCGGCGGCTGCGTCCTGGGCCGAGGCGAGCTGCGGCGCCGCAAGGAGAGCGGAAAAGGCGGCAAGGGCGATCAGGTTGCGCATGGCGTTCCTCTGGGCATGTCCGGCGCTGCGCCGGCCCGGGGACCGGCGCATCACTCTATACCCATTCTAGCCAGCGCGGGCGGCGGCGGACAATTCACATGTCGTCGCGGCGGCCCTTCGGCCTCAGCTCAGCTCACCGCCTCGCGCGCCTTCTCGAAACGCTTGCGCTCGTTCGGGTCGAGATGGGTCTTGCGCAGGCGGATCGATTTCGGCGTCACCTCGACCAGCTCGTCGTCCTGGATCCAGGCGAGCGCCTTTTCCAGGGTCATGCGGATCGGCGGCGTCAGGCGCACCGCCTCGTCCTTCGACGTCGTGCGGATATTGGTGAGCTTCTTGCCCTTCAGCACGTTCACTTCGAGATCGTTGTCGCGGTTGTGGATGCCGATGATCATGCCGCGATAGACGCGCACGCCGGGATCGATGACCATCGGGCCGCGATCCTCGAGGTTCCACATGGCATAGGCGACCGCCTCGCCGATATCGTTGGAGATCAGCACGCCGTTGACCCGGCCGGCGATCTCGCCGCGATAGGGCCCGTAGGAGTGGAACAGCCGGTTCATGATCGCCGTGCCGCGCGTGTCGGTCATCAGCTCGCCCTGATAGCCGATCAGGCCGCGGGTGGGCGCCAGGAAGACGAGCCGCAGGCGGTTGCCGCCGGACGGCCGCATCTCGGTCATCTCGGCCTTGCGCTCGCTCATCTTCTGAACGACGACGCCGGAATGCTCCTCGTCGACGTCGATCAGCACCTCCTCGATCGGCTCCAGGGTGGAGCCGTCCTCGGCCTTCTGGAACACGACGCGCGGCCGCGACACGGCGAGCTCGAAGCCCTCGCGGCGCATGGTCTCGATCAGGATGGCAAGCTGCAGTTCGCCGCGGCCGGAGACGTAGAAGGAATCCTTCTCCGCGCTTTCTTCGATCCTGAGCGTCACATTGCCCTCGGCCTCCTTCAGGAGGCGGTCGCGGATCATCCGGCTCGTCACCTTGTCGCCCTCGGTGCCGGCGAGCGGCGAGTCGTTGACGATGAAGCTCATGGTGACGGTCGGCGGATCGATCGGCTGGGCCTGGATCGGGGTGTCGACCTCGGGGGCGCAGAACGTGTCTGCGACCGAGCCCTTGGAGAGGCCGGCAATGGCGACGATGTCGCCGGCGACGCCTTCCTCGATCGGCTGACGCTCGATGCCGCGGAAGGCGAGAATCTTCGAGACGCGCCCGGTCTCGACCACGCTGCCGTCGCGGGCCAGCACCTTGATGCTCTGGTTCGGCTTGACCGAGCCGGAGGAGATGCGGCCGGTGATCATGCGGCCGAGGAAGGGATTGGCTTCCAGCAGCGTGCCGAGCATGCGGAACGGGCCGGGCTCGACCTTGGCCGGCGGCACGTGCTTCAGGACCAGGTCGAACAGCGGCGCGAGGCCTCCGTCGATCGGGCCTTCCGGCTTCTCGGCCATCCAGCCCTCGCGGCCCGAGCCGTAGAGGATCGGAAAGTCGAGCTGCTCGTCGGTCGCATCCAGCGCCGCGAACAGGTCGAAGACCTCGTTGATGACCTCGACGTGGCGGGCGTCGGGTCTGTCGATCTTGTTGATCGCGACGATCGGCCTCAGGCCGATCTTGAGCGCCTTGCCGACCACGAACTTGGTCTGCGGCATCGGACCCTCGGCGGCGTCGACCAGCACGATGGCGCCGTCGACCATCGACAGGATGCGCTCCACCTCGCCGCCGAAATCGGCGTGGCCGGGCGTGTCGACGATGTTGATCCGCGTGTCCTTCCAGACGACCGAGGTCGCCTTGGCGAGGATGGTGATGCCGCGTTCCTTTTCCAGGTCGTTGGAATCCATGACGCGCTCGGCCACCCGCTGGTTCTCGCGGAACGAGCCCGATTGCTGGAGCAATTTGTCGACCAACGTGGTCTTGCCATGGTCGACGTGAGCGATGATGGCGATATTGCGCATGTTCATGGGTCGGCGTCCGTCGCGGAAAGCGAAAAAAGCGGGCCCCCGTCCGCCGTGAGCCCGCATGCCTTGCTGCGGTGCACATATAGGAGCCACGCGCCCTGCGCAACGGCGGTGACGCAACAGCGCGCGCATCGGCGACCGGGGCGCGCCCCTCGCAGGGCGGCCGCGGAGCCTCGCGCGGCGCATTCTGCGGCGGCCCTCGCGTTTTGCAAGACGTCTTGCATTCTGCAACTGCCATTCCGCGAGAGCCGCAGCCGGGCAGCCGGCACGCCATCGACATGTTGGGGGCGCTCTCGCGAAAGAGCCCAAGATGTGGGCCGGCACGACCATGCGGCCAATTGGCACCGGTCGTGCAGAAGAGACGGCGGACCGGCTTCTGGTATTGCGTCGCCGGTCCTCTGGCCAGGATGGGAGGGGACCGCAATCTGCGACCCCTTGAAAGCGGTCTCCTCCCCTCCACTTCGCCCCCCGCCGCACCTCATCCTCCGGACTGGCACCAGGCTTGCGGCCGTCGCCGCATCCAGCGGTTTTTCACTGTTGCTCCAGTGAGTTGGGTTGACGTGGCGCGTCATCTCGAGGGGTGACGCAAGGTCAATTTTTCTGTTGGTCAATGCGACAAGCTGTGGCAGCATCTGCCCGGTTCTAATCGCTTCGGAGTTCAGCCGGGGCGGTGTGGGGAGTGCACGATGACCGATGCCACCAACGACAAGCCGATGGTCCAGGATGCCGAGACGCCGGAAGCCGGCGCGGCCGGCAAGCCGGTGAACCGCAGGCTGTTCCTGTTCAAGTCGGCGCTCGGCGCCGCGACGCTGGCGACGGTCGGTACCGTGGTCGCTCCGGCCCCCGCCGAGGCGCAGCGCGTGCGCGTCACCGACAACGATCCCTATGACGCCGAGGGCCGCGGCCGTGGCCGCTATGTCCGCCGGCGCGGCACGGACAACGATCCCTACGACGCCGAGGGACGCGGCCGGGTCAGGGTCTATCGCCGCCGCGGCGTTCGCATCACCGACAACGATCCGCGCGATCCGCGCGGTGGCGGCCGCGGCTGGTAAGCCGGGCCTGACCTGCGGCGCGGAATCGAGCGGCCGCGCCGCCATCCCGCCGTCGACCCGAGGGAAAACCGGGCCTGCCCACGCCGAGCGGGATGGAAGAGAGACTGCCGCCGCCGGCACCGCGGCGACGGCTGCATTGGAGACATGGACATGACCCTGGCCGCGGAAGCCTTCGCGCTCGCCTTCGGAGACCTGTCGGTCGAAGACGGATTGAAGATGCGCGAGGCCGCGGTCATGCGGCACTTCCCGGCGGTCGACCGGGCGCGCTTCGCCCGGCTCCTGTCGGTCGCCGATCTCGACGCCTTCCTGAAGACCGATGCGGCCCAGGCGCCCCGGGTCACCATGGCCGACAGCGGCCGCACCGGCTCGGCCGGCGTGCCCGACGAGCTCTTCACCTTCTCCGACGGCAAGGTCGATCCATCACGGCTGTTTCCGCTGTTCGACGGCGGTGCGACGCTGGTCGTCTCGCAGTTCCACGAATTCCATCCGCCGCTCGCCCGCTTCTGCCGCGGGCTCGAGCAGATCTTCCTGCATGCGGTGCAGGCCAATATCTATCTGACGCCGCCCGGCGCTCAGGGGTTCCGCACGCATTACGACACGCATGACGTGCTGGTGCTGCAGGTGGCGGGCGAAAAGCGCTGGCGTGTCTGGGGCGATGCGGTCATGCCCCATGCCACCCGTCGGACACCGTGGGATTCGAAGATCCACCCGGTCGATCCCGAGGGCGGCCGCGAGGTGGTGCTGCGGGCCGGCGACGTGCTGTTCGTGCCGCGCGGGGTCTTGCACGACGCCTCGGTCCAAGGTGGCGGCGAACCCTCGCTGCATGCGACGATCGGCCTCCTGGAGCCGAGCTGGGCCGACGCGCTGCGTGCGGCCATCGATCAGATGGAAGCGCGCGAGCCCTCCTTGCGCGAGTCGTTCCGCACCTGGCGGCTCAATGACGACGCGGCGCGCCTCGCCTTGCCGGCGGCCGCGGCCGAGCGCCTGGCGCGGGTCGCGACCGAAACGAGCCTCGACCTCGTCGCCATGCAGTTCCTGCAGCAGCTCGCGACCGACCGCATGCCGATGTCGGGCCGCGGCCTGATCGCTCCGGCACCCGGTGCGGACGACCGCCTCGTCCTGGCGGAAACGGTGCATCACTATGTAGTGCCGGACGGTGGCGGCGCGGAATTGCGCTGGGCGGGCGAGGCCATCCGGCTCAGTGGCGACGAGCTCGACTGGCTGATGAGGCTGCAGGACGGCGCGAGCCCGAACATGCTGGGTGGCGGTCCGGCGCTCGCCTTCTGCCGCAAGCTCGTCGCGCTCGGCATTCTGGTGCGCGACCGCACGGCCTAGCGCCGCCGCTTCCCGGTTCTCGTTCTGGCTGGTGCGTGATCGCGGACACGGTCTGCGTCTCGCCGCGCTTCGCCAGCCCGACACGCCCCGATGCCGCGCAGACCGGCAGGCGGAGCGCGGCTGCCTCGTTCGGCGTGCCGTGGCCATCGGCTTTTTGCGACCGACACAACCCTTCGATGCAGCTGGTCCGCAGTTCGCGCCTTGCGCGGGCGGCCCATAAGTGTATCTGCTTATGCTCTGACGCTTTCGAAAGCTTGGTGCAGGACAGACATGCCAACGGCCAGCCGCCCGACTATGGCCTCTTGCAGTCTGCGGGCGCTGCGCTTTCGTCATGGACGACGCGGTCGAGGGCCGGCGCAGGCGCGGGCCATGTGGCCGATCGCCGCGCCGAGGCCCCGAACGGCGTTGTTAACGGTTTGATATTAAGAATGAATCGTCCTCCTTCTGCAAAATTGCCGATTCCGAGCTAGATCACCGTGATGCTGGTCCCGATCGACGAGACGAACATGGAGCGCGCGCATGCCCTGCTTGCGCGCGGCTTCCCGTCTCGCCAGCCGGCCTTCTGGGTCGAAGGACTGAAGCGGCAGGCGGAACACCACGCCCGGCGCGACGGCGGGGCGATCGGGCAACTCCTTCGTGTCGGCGGCGACGATGTCGGGGTGATCCTGACCATGCGCAGCTGGCGGGCCGATGCGGCCGGCGGTCGGCGCAAGATCGTCAACCTGTCGAGCTGGTATGTCGAGGAGGCCCATCGCTGGCTCGCGCCGCGCATGCTGAAATCGGTGCTGAGCGAACCCGACGCGATCCATACGGATCTGACTCCCAGCGAAAACGTCGAGCAGCTGAACGGCCGCCTCGGCCTGATGCCCTGGAACGACGGTGTGCTGCTGGTGGTGCTGCCGGCGGTGGCCTGGAGGCGTGACGAGAGGCCGGCCGAGGTGGTCGGGCTCGACGCGGTACCGCGCGGACAGCTGCCGGCGACGACCTGGACCATGCTCGAGGACCATCAGGCGCTGGGCTGCATTTGCATCGCGCTCCGGCGGGGCGAGGCCTATCGGCCGCTGATCTTCACCCGGACCCGCCGCAAGGGACTGCCCACCGCCCGGCTCATCTATGCGGACAGCAAGGGGGAACTCGCCGGCGCGATCGCCGCGGTGTCGCGGTTCCTCCTGGCGCACGCTATCCTCATGCTGGAAGTGCCGGCCCGGCGCGACGAGCGTCTTCCCGCGGCCTGGTTCAGCGAAGGCATGCGGCCGACTTTCGCGCGGGGCGCGATCGATCCCGACAGCGTCGACCACGCCTATTCCGAACTGGTTCTGTTGCAATACTGATCAATTTCCATGCGAGCCCGATGACCATGCCCGAGACCGATGCGGCCGATGCCAAGGCGATCATTCGCGAATTCCTGCTGCAGCGCTTTCCCGGCCTGGGGGCACGCCCCTTCGACGATCAGAGCTCGATCCTGACCGGCGGCGCGGTCGATTCGCTCGGCGTGCTCGATCTCATGGGCTTCATCGAGGAGCGGTTCGGCATCGAGATCTCGGATCAGGATTTCGATCCGGCCAATTTCGAAACGGTGGACCAGCTCGCCCGTTTCGTCGAGCAAGCGCGGCGGTGATGGCCTCGCCCTATCTCACCCATCACCTGCTTGCGACCGGCACATCCGGCGGCGACGCGGCAGTCGCGCTGATCGACGGCGAGCGGTCGATGTCCCATGGCGCGCTGCGCCGGCAGGTGGCGCACGCCGCCGGCGTCCTCGGCGGCCTCGGCCTCGGGCGCGGCGACCGGGTGGCGATCGTGCTGCCGAAATCGATCGAGGAATGCTGGGCGATCTTCGCGGTCAGCGCGGCCGGCGGCGTGTTCGTCCCCGTCAACAGCCTGCTCCAGCCAGCGCAGATCCGCCATATCGTCGCCGATTGCGGCGCCCGCATCGTGCTGACCAGCGCGGCGCTGGCCGAGCGGGTCGGCGAGGCGCTTGCCGGGTTCGAGGTGGCGATCCATCGCGTCGACGATGCGCGCTGGCAGCCCGCGGGCGAACCGGACGGGGTGCGCGATGCCGCCATCGGCGAGGATCTCGCGGCCATTCTCTACACGTCCGGCTCCACCGGCCGGCCGAAGGGCGTGATGCTCAGTCATCGCAACCTGATCGCCGGCACGCGCATCGTCCGCACCTATCTCGGCATCACCGCCGCCGACCGGATCCTCTCGGTGCTGCCGTTCAGCTTCGACTACGGCCTCAATCAGCTCCTGACCGCCATGGAGCAGGGGGCGAGCCTCGTGCTGCTCACCTTCCGGTTCGGCGACGAGATCGTCGCCGCCATCCGCGACCACGGCGTCACCGGGCTTGCCGGCGTGCCGACCATCTGGGCGATCCTGACCCGGGCGACCCCGTCGCTCGCCCGCACGCCCCTGCCGAGCCTGCGCTACATCACCAATTCCGGCGGCGCGGTCCCCTCGCAGACCGTGCGGCTGCTCCGGAGTCGGCTGCCGGATACGCGCATCTTCCTGATGTACGGCCTCACCGAAGCCTTTCGTTCCACCTTCCTGCCGCCGGAGGAGATCGACCGGCGCCCGACCTCGATCGGACGGGCGATCCCCGAGACCGAGATCTTCGCCATCGATGCCGAGGGCCGGCGCACCAAGCCCGGCGAGCCGGGCATCCTGGTCCATCGCGGGCCGACCGTATCGCTCGGCTATTGGAACCGCCCCGACGACACGGCCGAAGTGCTCAAGCCGCACCCGTTCATTCCGAGCGCCCAGGGCGGCGAGACCGTCTGCTATTCCGGCGACCTCGTCTATGAGGACGAGGACGGCTTCTTCCACTTCGTCGGACGCCGCGACGCCATGATCAAATCGGCCGGCTACCGCATCAGCCCGACCGAGGTCGAGGAGGTGCTGATGGCGACCGGCGCCTTCGCCCAGGTCGCGGTCGTCGGCCTGCCGGACCCCTTCGCGGGCCAGAAGGTGCATGCGGTGGGGGTCGCGAAAGACGAGGCGGTCGATGCCGAGGCGGTGCTGCAGGCCGCGGCGCTGCAACTGCCGCCCTATATGGTGCCACGGGCGGTCGAATGGGTGAGCACGCTGCCGGTGACGCCGAACGGCAAGGTCGACTATCGCGGGCTCGTTGCGGAGCGCAGCCGTGACGGCGCCTGAGGCGGGAAACGGCGGGCCGAGCCAGGCCGAGCGGCTGGCGGCCGAGATCTTCAGCGTCGAGGCCGGCCATCTCCTGGTCGGCGGCGTGAGGCTTGCCGATATCGCGGCCCGGCATGGCACGCCGCTCTATGTCTATGACGCCGCCGTCATGCGCCGCAATCACGCGCGGCTGGCCAGGGCGCTCGCCGGCCTTGCCGACATTCACTATTCGATCAAGGCCAATCCGAATCCGGCGGTGGTGGCCGTGTTCCTCGCCGAAGGAGCGGGCGTGGAGATCGCCTCGCTGGGCGAATACCGGATCGCGCGCGCGGCGGGCGCTGCGCCGGGACGGATCCTGTTCGCAGGGCCGGGCAAGCGCCGCGCCGAGCTCGCCGCCGTCATGGCCGATGGCATCGGCGAGATCCACCTCGAGAGCTTCGAGGAAATCGCCCGGATCGAGGCGCTCGCCGGCGGCACAGCGGTGCCGGTGGCGATCCGCGTCAATCCGGTCGCCGAGGTGCAGGGCGGCGCCATGCGCATGGGCGGTCGTCCGGCGCCTTTCGGCTTCGACGAGGAGGATCTCGATGCGGTCGTCGACCGTGTCGCCGCGAGCTCCTGTCTGAAGCTCACCGGCGTCCACATGTTCGCCGGCACCCAGATTCTCGACGCCGACATGCTCGCCGCGCAATGGACGCACGGCCTCGCCGTGGCGCGCCGTGTCGCCGCCCGCATCGGCCGCCCGCTCGACACGATCGATCTCGGCGGTGGCCTCGGCATTCCCTATTTTGCCGGCGAAAAGCCGCTCGATCTCGATCGCCTGGCCAGCCACGTGCCGACGCTCAAGGCAGAGCAGGCGGCCGATCCGCTGATCCGTGCGGCGCGGATCGTGGTCGAGCCCGGGCGCTTCCTCGTCGGACCGGCGGGCGTCTATGTCGCCGGCGTGCTCGCCGCCAAGCGCTCGCGCGGTGCACGCTTCCTCGTCACCGACGGCGGCATGCACCACCACCTGGCCGCCTCCGGCAATCTCGGCCAGGTCATCAAGCGCGACTATCCGCTGCTCGCACCGGACCGTGTCGGCGCAGCCTCGGCCGGGCCGGCCAGTGTCGTCGGGCCGCTCTGCACGCCGCTCGACACGATCGCGCGCAAGGCCGAGCTCCCCGACCTCGACGAAGGCGACCTGGTCGCCGTGCTGCAGTCCGGGGCCTATGGCCTGACCGCGAGCCCGGTCCATTTCCTCGGCCACCCCGCGCCGAAGGAGGTGCTGGTCGACAATGGCACGGTGCGCCTCGTCGGCGGCGATACCTGACCGCGGGGCCATGCGGGGTGCGCGGCGCGATCGGGATCAGGCGGCCGGGCCGGCGTAGACGGGTGTCGCGATGCGCTCGAAGCGCGCCTTGAGCTGGATCGCGACATAGCGGGAATAGTGCCGCGACTGGGCGAGGTTGCCGCCGTGGAACCACAGGCCTGCCTGTGCCGTCGGCTTCCACATGTTGCGCAGCTCGCCGAGCCAGGGCCCGGGGTCGCGCGCGGTTCCCGATCCCATGCCCCAGCACGGACCGACCTTGTCGGCCACCGCCTGCGAGATCAGCTCCGCCGCCCAGCCGGTCATCGAGCCGTAGCCGGTGGCATAGACGACGAGATCGGCCGGCAGGCTCGACCCGTCGTCGAGCAGGACCGCGTCCTCCGACAGGCCGGCAATGCCCACACCGCTGCGCAGCGCGATCTGGCGGGTGGCGATCAGCTCGGAGGCGCCGACATCGATGTAGTAGCCGGAGCCGCGGCGCGGATACATGAGGCTGAGGCCGGTCTCGTCCTCGCCGAAGGTGAGCTGGAAACCGACGGCCCGCAGCGCTTCGTAGAAGGCCGCATCCTCCTGCTTCATCTGCGCGACGACGGGCTTCAGCAACTGCGGCAGCAGCGCGTAAGGTGTCGAAGCCGCGATGAGGTCTGCCTTGTCGGCGTCGATGCCGGCGCGGTTGGCGGCCTCCGAATAGAGCGCCCAGCCGAGCCGCTGGACCGTCTCCGAGCGCACCACCAGCGTCGGCGAGCGCTGGACCATGGTCACCTCGGCGCCGTGCTCCCAGAGGTCGGCCGCAATATCGTGCGCCGAATTGTTCGCACCGATGACGACGCAGCGCTTGCCTGCGAAGGCTCGCCCGTCGGGATAGTCGCTCGAATGGCATTGCACGCCGCGGAATGCATCCTGGCCGGGCAGGCGGGGCAGCTGCGGCTTGCCCGACATGCCGGTGGCAAGAACCAGATGCTGCGGGCGCAGCGTGATGGTCTCGCCCGCACGCTCGACGGAGACGGTCCATTCGCCGCGACCTTCGTCATAGGCGGCGGCGCGGCAGGCGGTTCCGGTCCACAGGTCCAGCTCCATGATCGTGCTGTAGGCTTCGAGCCAGTCGCCCATCTTGTCCTTCGGGGTGAAGACCGGCCAATGGTCCGGGAAGGGCAGATAGGGCATGTGGTCGTACCAGACCGGATCATGCAGGCACAGCGAACGGTAGCGCCGGCGCCAGGCATCGCCTGCGCGGGCATGCCTGTCCACGATCAGCGTGGGCACGCCGATCTGCTTCAGCCTGGCGCCGAGCCCGAGCCCGCCCTGGCCGCCACCGACGATCAGGACGTAAGGCTGGCGATCGAGGCCGAGCCGGGCGTCCGCCGCACGCTGATCCGCCCAGGTCGTGCGGTTGCGGACCACCCCGTGGGCCGTGCCGAGCGGGCGCGTCTCGCGGCATTTTTCCTCGAAGCCTGTCAGTTCGCGCAGCGCCGTAAGCAGGGTCCAGCAGCGGCCGTCCTTGAGACGCGCATGGCCGCAGCCACGGCCGACGGCGGTTTCGAAAGTGAACCAGAACGCGACGCCCGCCTCGGTTGCTTCCGGGCTGCCGTCGAGCTGCCAGCGCGTCGAGGCGACCGCGCGGCCGCGCGCCCGAAGCATGGCGGCGATGGCGGCGCGCCCCTCCAGCGTGACGATGTTCCAGGTGAAGGCGACGAAGTCGCGCCAGTAGCTCTCCTCCAGGAAGAGCTCGGCCGCCGCCTCCGGGCCGGCATCGGCGAGATGCGCCGCGAAGGCGGCAAGCCAGCGTGTCGCCTCGGTCTCTGCATTCATGCGCGCTCGTCTCCTGCCCTGGCATCGGCAGGAATGCTGCCGCAGAGGCCGATCGGCCGGCAATCCGGCCGCATGTTCATGGCCGCGCGCGCATGGCTGTCATGCGTGCCGCTCCCGACGGGCGCCGCTTAGGCTGGCAGCAGCCCATGGCCGCCGGAGATCCGCGATGCCCCAGTCCAGCCCGCCCGCGCTCGCCAACTCGATCGACGCCGCCCTGCGGGCGAGGGCGAGGCAGGTGATCCCGGGCGGCCTCTGGGGCCATCTCAATGCGGCGAACCTGCCGGAGGGCTATCCGCAGTTCTTCGCCCGGGGCGAGGGCTGCCATGTCGTCGATGTGGACGGGCGGCAGTTCGTGGACTTCATGTGTTCCTGGGGGCCGATCGTCCTCGGCCATCATCACCCGGCGGTCGAGGCGGCGGCGCGGCGGCAGGCCGCCCTCGGCGACACGCTCAACGGCCCGGCGCCGGTCCTCGTCGACCTCGCGGAACTGATGGTCGAGACGATCCCGCATGCCGACTGGTGCCTGTTCGAAAAGAACGGTGGCGATGCGACCACCGCCGCGGTGACCATCGCGCGGGCCGGCACCGGCCGGAAGAAGCTGCTCGTGGCGCGCGGCAGCTACCATGGCGCCGTGCCCTGGTGCACGCCTTCGCTCGCCGGCGTGACGGCCGAGGATCGCGCCCACATCCTGCACTACGACTACAACGACATTGCCGGCGTCGAGGCCGCGGTCGAGCAGGCGAAAGGCGATCTCGCCGCGATCCTCGTCACCGCCTTCCGGCATGACATGGCCAGGGCGCTGGCGCTGCCGGAGCCGGCCTTCGCGCGGCGGCTCAGGGAGCTCTGCGACGACGCCGACGCGGCGCTGATCGTCGACGACGTGCGCGCCGGCTTCCGGCTTCATCTCGGCGGCTCCTGGGAGACGATCGGCGTGCGGCCGGATCTCTCGGCGTTCAGCAAGGCGATCGCCAACGGCTATCCCCTCGGCGCCATCACGGGCGGTGACCGCTGGCGCGAAGCGGCAACGAAGATCTTCACGACGGGGTCGTTCTGGTGCGCGGCGGTCCCGATGGCTGCGGCGCACGCGACGCTCACCGAGCTCAGGCGCATCGACGGGCCGGACCTGATGGCCCGCATGGGCCAACGGCTACGTGACGGCCTTGCGCGCGGTGCGGCCCGGCACGGTCTCTCGATCGACCAGAGCGGCCCGGCGCAGATGCCGCTGATGCTGTTCGCGGAGGATGCCGGCTTCGCGAAGGGCTCGGTCTTCTGCAGCGCCGCTCTGAGGGCCGGCGCCTATTTCCACCCGAAACACAACATGTTCCTGTCGTGCGCCCACACGGAAGCGGCGATCGATCGGGCATTGGAGGCCGCGGACGAGGGGTTCGCCGCGGTTGCCCGGATGGCCTGAACCGTCACATGGCGTCGAGAGCCTCGACCAGCCTCGGATGTGGCTGCGCGAAGCCGAGCGCGGCCTCGATGGCAAGACCCGCTTCCAGGATCAGCCGCTCCGCATATTTCGGGCCGACCACCTGCAGGCCGACGGGCAGGCCGGACGCCGACAGGCCGCAGGGCGTGGTCGAGGCCGGCTGGCCGGTCAGGTTGAAGGGCAGCGTGAACGCCACGCTGTCGCGCCAGCGATCATAGGTCGGGCCGTGATAGACCGTCTCCACCGGCGGCGCGACATGCGGCATGGTCGGCGTGAGCAGGAGGTCATGGTCGCGATGGAACGCCGCGAAGGTGCGTCCGAGCGCGGCGCGCGCCGCTTCGGCGTCGAGCAACTGGTCGATGCCCACATCCATGCCGCGCTCGGCGAGCGCGCGGAAGCCGGGGTCGAGGTCGGCCCAGCGTTGCCTCGGGATCAGCCGCATCCGACGCGCGAAGGCGCCGATCCAATAGGCTTCGAACCGGTCCTTCAGGTCTCCGATCGGCGAGGGCACCTCGGTGATCGTCGCGCCGCGGCCGCGCAGCGTCTCGACCGCCGCGTCGACAACGGCACGAACCTCGTCATCCGCACTGACGCCGCCGAGGGCCGGGGCATAGGCGATGCGCAGCCCGGCGAGCCTCGGCGTCAGGTCCGCCAGCCAGCCGTCCGGCGGCGGCGGCAAGGCGAACCAGTCGCGGTCGTCGGGGCGCGCCATGACTGCAAGCGTCACGGCGGCATCAGCAACCGTCCGGGCGATAGGGCCGCCAGCGACGAGCGTCGCGAACAGGCCTTCCTGAAGATGATGCGGCACCCGGCCGAAGGTCGGCTTGATTCCAAAGAGCCCGCAGAAGCTGGCGGGAATGCGGATCGAGCCGCCGCCGTCATTGCCGAAGGCGATGGTGCCGATGCCGGCCGCGACGCAGGCCGCCGCGCCGCCGCTCGATCCTCCCGGTGAGACCGCGATGTGCCACGGATTGCGCGTCGGGCCGCCCTGGAGCGGCCCGTCGGTGAGGCCCTTCCAGCCGAATTCCGGCAGGCGTGTCTTGCCGAGGATCACGGCACCGGCCTCGCGCAGCCGGGCGACGACCGGCGCATCCGCCGTCGCCGGCGTGTCGGAGCTGGTCAGCGAGCCGTGACGGGTCGGGAAGCCGGCAAGGTCGACATTGTCCTTGATGGTCACGGTGATGCCGTCGAGCAGGCTCGCAGGGCGACCCGCCGCCCAGCGTGCGTCGCTGTCCGCGGCCGCCTTCAGCGCGCCGTCGGCGTCGACGACCTGCATGGCGTTGAGTACGGGGTCGATCCGCGCGATGCGCGCGAGATGCCGGCCTGCGATGACGCTCGGCCTGGTGCTGCCGGCCGCGAAACGTTGGCCAAGCTCGGCGATGGAGAGGAAGCAGTCGGCATCGTGCATGGCCATCCCCGTCAGGCCGCCTTCGGCCGGTGCTGCGCCCAGGGGCGGGTCAGTTCGAGCAGCGAGGCGAAGCGAAGCACGTCGGTGTCGCAGCCCCACCGTCCGACGACCTGAATACCGGTCGGCAGGCCGTCGGCGCCGAAACCGGAAGGGATCGACAGAGCCGGATGGCCGGTGAGGTTGAACGGGTACTGGTAGGAGGTCCAGCCCTGGCGCGTGATCCCGCATTTGACACCGTCGACCTCGACCTCGTCGTTCGCGGCGTCGAAGCCGACCGGCAGCGCCGTGCGCGAATGGGTCGGCATGACCAGGACGTCATAGCGTTCGAACAGCGCCTGGATCTGCCGGAACAGCCGCGTGCGCGCGAACTGGGCGTTGCGGAAATCGGCCAGGCTGAAGCGGGCGCCCCGTTCCATGAAGGCGAGGGTCACCGGATCCATCCGGTCCCGCCACTTGGGCAGGTAGGGCGCGCAGAAGACGGCGAAGTTCGCCTGGTAGAGAATGCGTCCCTCGTATTCGATCCAGTCGATCGCGTCGGTCACCTCCTCCACATCCGCGCCGAGGCCAGCCCAGGCTTCGAGCGAGGCGCGCGTATTCGCCAGCACGTCGGCGGCAACCCGCGGATTGGCGCAACGCTCGACATAACCGATGCGGAGCCCGGACAGGTCATGCCCGATGAGCGCGGGAGAAAGCCGCCGGCGGTCCTCGCCGCCCTGCGACCAGGGATCCCTTGCCGTCGCGCCGGTCAAGACGGCATGCATCACCGCGGCGTCCGTTACGGTGCGGGCGAGCGGGCCGGCATAGACGTTGTTGCCGAAGGCATCGCGCGTCGTATCGTAAGGCACGGCTCCGAGCGTCGGTTTCAGCCCGACCAGGCCGCAGCAGGCGGCGGGGCCGCGCACCGAGCCTGCCCCGTCCGTGCCGAGCCCGAGGGGGGCAAGGCCCGCCGCGACGGCGGCTGCGGCACCACCGCTGGATCCGCCGGGGGTGCGTTCCGGGTTCCAGGGGTTGCGCGTGACGCCGAAGCTCGGGCCATCGGTCAGGCCCTTGTTGCCGAATTCCGGCGTCGTGGTCTTGCCGATGATGACGGCGCCGGCCTGGCGCAGGCGCGCGACGAGGACATCGTCATGAACCGCGACATTGTCGGTAAAGATCGCCGTGCCGTGCGTCGTCCTGACACCGGCGACATCGACAAGGTCCTTGATGTGGATGGGAACGCCGTGCAGCGGGCCGAGCGCGACTCCGGCCATGACGGCATCCTCGGCCCGCTTGGCTTCCGCCAGGGCCTGGTCCGCCATGACGGTCACGAAGCAGTTGAGGCGCGGCTGCTCCCGCTCGATCGCCGCCAGCACCGCGCGGGCATAGTCCACCGGCGAGAGCTTGCGGGCTCGGATCAGGGCTGCCGCTTTCGTCGCGGAGGTGAACAGAAGATCGGCATCCAGCATGACGAACCCTCCCGACGCGCGTCACGGCGGGGTGCGGGATGCGCCTGCCATGCTCAGCACCGGGGATCATGCGGCGTACCACTCTTTTGTCCATCCACCTGAAATGCAGGCCAGCATTCTCCAAAGACGGCCTTCGGGGGAAGAAAATTCGACCTGGACCGATTGCGCGCCCAGGCTGCCGGGCTAACCTTGCGAGGATCTGTCGACGTGCATCCTTCAGGCGGCGCGGGCCGGCTTCCCCGGCCTCATCATGTGCAAGCGAGGGCAGTGCCATGGCCTTGACGACCTTGACCCGCAGGAACGCGCTTGTCGGCGCGAGCGCCGTCGCCGCCGCCGGGATCATCCGGCCGCGCGAGGCGCGTGCCGAAAAATCGCTGACCGTCGTGCTGGAATCCGAGGTCGTGATCTTCGATCCGCATTTCACGACCGCCGCGATCACGCGCACCTTCGGCTACCACATCTTCGATACGCTGTTCGCCATGGACGGCAAGGGCGAGATCCGGCCGCAAATGGTGGCGCGCTACGAGACCTCGCCCGACAGGCTGACCTGGACCTTCACGCTGCGCGACGGCCTGAAATGGCATGACGGGGCGCCGGTGACCGCGGCCGAATGCGTCGCCTCGGTCAACCGCTGGGCGCCGCGCGACGCCATCGGCCGGATGCTGCGGGCCGCGACCGCCACGATGGCAGCCAAAGACGACAAGACCTTCGCGATCGTTCTGAAAGAGCCGTTTCCCTTGATGCTCCAGGCGCTCGGCAAGGCGAACGCGCCGCTGCCGGTGATGATGCCGATGCGCTTCGCGTCGACGCCCGGCGACCAGCGCATCACCGTGCCGCCCGTCGGCTCCGGGCCGTTCCGCTTCCGCGCCGACCTCTGGAAGTCCGGCACTTCCATGATCCTGGAGCGCAACCCGGACTATGTCCCGCGCGCCGAGCCCGCCGATTTCCTCGCCGGCGGCCGCGCGGTCAAGATCGACAGGCTCGACCTGCGGGTCATGCCCGACCAGATGACCGGCGCGAACGCCCTCATCAGGGGCGAGATCGACTATATGCAGTATCTGCCCTTCGATGCCCTGCCGCTGCTGCGCCGCGCGCGCGACGTCAAGCTGCTGAGCATCGGCGGCATCCATCAGTTCCAGGGCAATTTCCGGCTCAACCATGCATCCCCGCCGTTCAACGATCCGGCGGTGCGGCGCGTGCTCTGGAAGCTTGCCGACCAATCGTCGATCCTGTCGGCCATCGGCGTTCCCTCGGAGTTCCACGCGCCGCAATGCCCGTCCTTCTGGATGTGCGACGCGCCGCTGTCGACCGCCGCCGGTGCGGAGATCGCCAAGCTGGACATCGAAGCCGCGAAGGCTGCGCTGAAGGCGACCAGCTATGCCGGCGAGCCGGTCATCATCCTGGAGGTTGCCGGCTCGATCAGCCAGACCGCCGCGCAGGTGCTGGCGCAGAACATGAAGAATGCCGGCTTCACCGTCGACGAGCAGACGATGGACTGGGGCACGGTGCTCGCCCGGCGCGTCAAGAAGGATGGCTGGTCGATGTTCCCGGTCTATTCGAACGGCACCGACATGATCTCTCCGCTCAATCATTTCTATATCGCCTCGACCTGCGAGGACTATCCCGGCTGGTCGTGCGACGCGCGCGTGCCGGACCTCCTCAAGGCCTTCAGCCGCGCGGAGGATCAGGCCGGGCGCAAGAGGATCGCGGAGGAGATCCAGAAGGTCGCCTACGAGCTGACCCCGTCGGTCATGTGGGGCCAGTTCACGATTCCGGCAGGCTACCGGGCCAGCCTCAGAAACCTGCCGCAGTCGTCCTATCCGATGTTCTGGGACGTCGAGCGCGCCTGAGCGAAGCCGGCTCACGACGGGGTCGAACGCCGGCGAACTCCGCCGGGCGGTGACGCGTGGCTAGGCCGCTCCGAGCCGCGCCCTGACGCTGGGGCTGGCAAGGCAGGTCGCGACCGCCTCGTAGCCCGGCGCACCCGGATAGGGCGCGACCAGCGTCGGCGGGCTGTGGTTGGCCGGGCAAAAGAGGATCGCTTCGGCGGCGCCGATGGCCGAGAGGTCGAGGATCGCGCTGGAGCGCGTCATCAGGAACAGCGGCGGGTGGTCGGGACCGCGGCGGCGCAGGTGCGCGATCAGCGCTTCCTGGCTTGGTTGATCCAGTCCCTGCTCGACCATGTCGACGACCATGAAGGCCGGCTCCCGCGCTTCCAGGGCGGCGATGAGGGCAAGAAGCGCGTCGCTCGGCGTGGCGCCGTCCTCGGTGAGCCAAGCAAGCGTCGCCTCGACCCGGGTGGCGAGTGCCGGATCGGCCGCAATCCGCGCCCGCGCCGCCGCCGCACCATCCACCGCCCGGTCGAGGTCGACGAAAACGGCGCCGGGCAGGGCGTCGGCGAGGCAGCGGGCAAGCCGCGTCTTGCCGCTGCCGCGCGGACCGATGACATAGGTGAGCGGCTTGATGTCGCGCAGCACGAAGCGCTCGCCGCCCCAGGGCCAGGGCAGGTCGAAGGCCACGACTGCGGCCATGGTCGGGGCGACGAGGCGTGCAAGCTCGCCGATGACAGGCAGGTGGCCCTGGGCAAGACTCGCCCGGATTTCACGCAGGCGCGCCAGGGCGGTGGAAAGATTGCCGACCTCTCTTTCCAGCCGCGCCTGATGGGCGGCGAGCGCCGGTTCGAGGTCGCCCGGCCTCCCGGCCAGCACGCGCCCGACCTAGCCGAGGCTGAGGCCGAGAGCGCGCAGGGCGGCGATCTCGGCCAGGCGGGCCATGTCGTCGGGACCATAGCTGCGCCAGCCGGCGGCGGTGCGGCCGGGCGCGACCAGGCCGTGCCGCTCATAAATCCGCAGCGCCTTGGCCGAGACGCCGAGCCGTCTTGCGGCTTCCGCGGGGGCGGAGAAGGCGGTGGAAGGGCGCATGAATCACCTCGCCGGTTGTGGGCCGGCGTCTTATCGGGCCGGTCCCAGGGGGCGGGTCAAGGGGGAGCGGCGAGAGCAGGGGGTGTGCCGTGGCGACAACAGTCGGGCATTAAGTCAATACGCGATTGCTATGCCAACCTCTAAGCAATCTTGCCTGTTTCAGCTTATGAGCGCAGATATAGCGAGTCAAATTACCTAGAAAATGCAGCGCTAATATGTGTAATTTTGCACTTCTCGCGGTAAAAAGCTCAGTTGTTTCGTTTGCGGTTGCCGTGCTTTTCGGCGCTCAGCCGGCGCGGGCGTTGTGCACTTTCGTTCTTGGTTCTGCACCATTGATCGAAACGTGCACGGCCGCGGTTACGGACGTGACGATCTCAGGTACTCCCCTCGGTGTCGCTCGTCTGGGGGGAATTGGCGAGAGTGTCGATTTGACGATCTCACGATCTTTTCTGAGCGGCCCGGATATCGGCGCCAGCGTAAACACAAGCGGTATTGGCACAGTTCGCCTCTCCGTCGTGGGCTCAACAATCGAAGGGCAAAGTAGTGCGGGGGTCAGCGTCGGCGGCAGCGTCTATTCGGGCGCGATCACCGTCAATATCGATTCGGCGAGCACGCTCTACGGCTCAACTGGATTGCACGTGAACACCGGCGTTGTTCAGCCACTCGCCTCCGCAACAGTCACCGTCGGTGGGTCGATCCTCGGTAGCCGTTTCGGCATCCTGAGTGGCGGCAATGTCGTGCTAGAACTCAGCGGCAGTGTTTCCGGTAGCCACGCCGCAATAGCATTCAACGGGGGAACCAACAGGATCACGCTGCAGGACGGAGCGCGTGTGCTGGGCCAAATCTGGGGGTGGGGTGATACCACTCTCGTTTTCGACGGTTCGGGCTTCAATTCATATCTCGACCAGGCTTATGCTAGCCGCGCGATCAAGAACGGCACCGGCACCTGGGTTCTGAATGCCGCGTCGGTCGCGAGTGCGGCAGTTCAAGGCTTCTGGATCAATTCAGGCACCATCGAGCTAGTCGGCTCCGTGGGCAGCCTTGCCCCCGGAAGCACACGCTTCTTCAACGCCGGTACCCTGTCGATCAACAGCGCAGACTATGTCTATTTGCGCGGCGAGATCTCCGGCACCGGCAAGCTTGTTCAGACCGGCCCAGGAACGACAGTCCTCACGGCCGAGAATACCTATATCGGCGGAACCTTCATCGATGGCGGCCGCCTGCATCTCGGCGAGGGTGGGCTCTCCGGATCGCTCTCTGGCTCAATCGCGAACAACGGGGTCCTTGCTTTCCATCGTTTCGATTTGTTGACCGTGGCCAATCCGATTTCGGGGGCTGGCCGGGTCGAGCAGATTGGCGAGGGCACGACGATCCTGTCCGCGATCAACAGCTATGCCGGAGGAACCGTGATCCGCGCGGGACGGCTTGCCGTCAGCCAGGACGACAATCTTGGCGCCGCCGCGGGTGGTATTTTGCTCGACGGTGGCACTCTCGCTATTTTCGGTCGCAGTTTTGCCAGCACGAGCCGCGAGATCGCATTGGGGGCGGGAGGTGGCATCAGCGTCGACGAGGCCTCGCACACCTTCACGATCGCGCGGCCATTGAGTGGTTCGGGCTGGCTGGCCAAGCGCGGGGCCGGCACTCTCGTTCTGACCGGCGCGAGCACCTATGCCGGAGCGACGTTCGTCAGCGCCGGGCGCTTGCACATCGGCGATGGCGGCCGCTCCGGATCGATCGCAGGCTTAATCGTGAACGATGCGGTGCTCGCGTTCAATCGCTCTGACACGTTCACCGTTAGCAACCCAATTTCGGGTACCGGCAAGGTCGAACAGACCGGCTCAGGCGCCACCATTCTTTCCGGCTTCAACAGCTACGCCGGTGGCACCCTGATTCAAGCGGGTCGGCTGTCGGTCAGCCGGGACGACAATCTCGGCGCTACGACCGGCGGCATCATGCTCGACGGTGGCGTTCTCGACATTTTGGGGCAGCGCTACTCAGGCACGAATCGTGAGATTTCGCTCGGAGCTAAAGGCGGCGGCATCAGCATTGACGAGGTGACAAACGCTTTCATCGTCTTGCGACCGCTGACCGGCTCGGGCGGTCTGACCAAGCTTGGGGCGGGCAGTCTCATTCTGACGGGCGCGAGCACACATGGCGGTGGGACTGACGTGCGATCGGGCGGTCTCTTCGTTGCCGGTTCGCTGGCGTCGGATGTTTGGGTCCGTCCAGAAGCGGTGATCGGCGGCTCGGGTTCGATTGGTAAGTTGCGGCTCGATGGGACCGTTTCGCCCGGCTTTTCGATCGGGACGCTGACGATTAACGGCACCGCGCGGTTCGGTGCGACCAGCCAGACGGTGATCGAGGTTGCCGAAGGAAGGTCCGACAAGGTCGTCGTCATGGGCGAAGCACAGATCGGCGGTCGCCTCGTCTTGATCCCACGCGGCATGAGTTTCAGCTTCGGCAAAGGGTATAGCATCCTCGAAGCCTATGGTGGCATTTCCGGGCGCTTCCATCCGGAGACGATCGAAGGGTCCTTTGGGCCGGCTGTGACGACTCGGCTCAGCTATTCGTCGACCGAGGTCGTCCTGACCTTATCACCTAATGTGCTGGTTCCGGTTCTCGGCGCGATCGGTCCGCCCAATGCAGCGCAGGTCGCGAGCGCCATCGATCGCGCGGTCGCTGCCGGTGCGGACAGCTCCCGCTTCTTTGCGCTCTATATGCAAGGACCCGAGCAAATGACCTCGAGCCTTGCTGCGCTGTCGGGCGAAGCGGCGATCGGCATGCAGAACGCCGCTTTCAGCGCGTCGAGCCAGTTTCTCAACATGATGCTCGATCCGATGGCCGGGGCGCGTGGCGCGCTGGCGTCCGGCTCGCGGTCGTCGCTGATCGAGATGGCCGACATGCCCGGTGGAGCAGGCCAAAACGAAACCGCACGTCGTGGAGAATGGGCGATCTGGACAAAGGCCTTCGGCCAATCCGGCCGGACCAATGGCGACCATACGATCGGCGCGAGTTCGGCTTCGCACAGTGTCTTCGGCGTTGCTGCCGGCGCCGATCGCCGATTGGGCCCCGACGCCCTGTTCGGCTTTGCCCTTGCCGGCGGCGGTAGCGCTTTCGGACTGGGCTCGCGGGGTGGTGGCACCGGCGACCTGTTTCAGATCGGTCTCTATGGTTCTAGCCGGCTTGGTCCAGGATATGTCTCCGCCGCTTTCGCCTATGGCGTCAATGCCTTCGACATGAAGCGGAACGTTAATCTCGCGGACCTTTCGACATACCGCGCGCAAGTGACGGCACAGACCGTGGGCGGTCGTATCGAGCTCGGCCAGCGCTTTGGCGCGGCGGCCGCCGGATGGGCGCCTTATGTCGCGCTGGAGGCGATCCACTATGCCGCGCCCAGCTATCGCGAAACACCCGGCAGGAGTGGCGACGCATTTGCCCTCGCATTCGCAGGGAAGACATCGACATCGATGCGCGTCGAGCCCGGCTTGCGCTTCGATCGGCAGATGCGGATCACCGAGTCGAGCGATCTCATCCTCTATGGCCGCTTCGCTTGGGCTTATCAGGCAACGGCCGACCGCTCGATCGATGCTCAGTTCCAGACCTTGTCCGGCGCCGCCTTCACTACCTTTGGTGGCCGGCCGTCCATGCACACCGCGCTCATGACCGTCGGCACCGAACTGCGCCTGGCCAACGGCTTGCGGCTCTCGTCGTCGCTCGACGGTGAGATCGGAACGCGGCATCAGGCGCTGCGTGCGAATGCAGCCCTTCGGGTCGAATGGTAGTCTAAGCCTGCTGGTCGGCAGGCGCGCGAGCCAAATCTGGCTGGTGCCGGGCTCGACAAGCGGTCACGGATCGCGGCCGAGCAGCGCGCGATGCCAGGACAGCGAAAGAACCTCGGCCAGCTCCAGCTCGCTGATCCCAGTATCAAGCCCGCGCGCGTATATGTCGTGCAGCAACTTGTCGACCATGGCAATGCAGCCAAGGGCGGTCGTGAGCAGCTCCGGTTCTCGGAGCTTTCGTCCCGAAGGGGCCTCACGACTGGCAGCGCGCACGACGCGATGAGCCAGGGCGAGGTTCGATTTCGTGCCAAGGCGCGCGAATTCCTCGAGCTGATCCGCCAGTTGAGTCTGGCAGCGCATCAGGCCGACATTCCGGCGATAGACGTCGATATAGTAGGTGTTGCCGGCGAGCAGCCGCTGGAAGAAGGATTGCTGAGGCTGCCGCTTGGGCCGGTGCTGGCGGATGGCGCTCATGAACGACGACAGCACGTCGTGGGCGACCGCGCGGCGGTCCTCCCAGTGAAGATAGAACGTGCCATGCGCGAATCCGGCGCGCTTGCAGATATCCGCGACTTTCAGGTCATTGAAGCCCGCCTCCTGGATCAGCTCAGCTGCTGCGACCATGAAACGTTGCCGCGTCGCCTCGGCCCTGGGCCGCTTGCCGCCTGCTTCGATTTCGGCCCTCAGCACGTCGGGCAAGCTGAAACCACCCGTCGCCACCCCAGGCGCCGGATCGTTCGAGGCAAATCGCTCAGGGGGTGCAACTGGCCTTGACACCACGATTGCTCCTTCCAATACTGACATTGATATCAGTTTCAGATTTGGTCATGCAACCTTCCATATCACATCCTCGGGACAGGAGCGCCGGGCCGGTGGGATCGCCGTTGTCGTTCGCGGGGATCGGCAAGCGATACGGCGATGTCGCGGCCTTGACCGACTTCTCGCTCGATGTCGCGGCCGGCGAGTTCGTCACCTTCCTCGGCCCCTCGGGCTCGGGGAAGACGACCGCTCTGAATATCCTGGCGGGCTTCATCGATCCGACGGAGGGGGAGGTGGCCATCGACGGCGTGCCGATCACCCGGCTGCCGAGCGACAAGCGCAATATCGGCATGGTGTTCCAGAGCTATTCGCTGTTTCCGCACATGAATGTCAGGGACAATGTCGGCTTCCCCTTGCGGATGCGCGGCGTGGTGCGGGCAAGGCGCGACCATCTGGCGGAAGCCGCGCTCGCCATGGTCCGCCTCGAAGGCTTCGGCGACCGCAAGCCGCACGAACTCTCCGGCGGACAGAGACAGCGCGTCGCCTTCGCCCGCGCCGTGGTGTTCGAACCGCAGGTGCTGCTGATGGACGAGCCGCTCGGTGCGCTCGACCTCAAGCTGCGCGAGGCGATGCAGGACGAAATCCGCCAGGTTCAGCGCCGCATTGGCTGCACCGTCATCTATGTCACGCACGATCAGGGCGAGGCGCTGGCGATGTCCGACCGGATCGTGGTGATGAGCGGGGGACGGATCGCGCAGGTCGGCACGCCGGCCGCCATCTATGACCAGCCACAGAACACTTTCGTCGCGCGCTTCGTCGGCGAAACCAATCTCCTGCCGGCGAGCGTCGTCGAAGGGGAACTGCGGCTTGGCAGCAAGGTCTTCGCCGTGCCCGCGGACGGTCCCGGCGTGGGCTGGCAAGGCAGCGTGGCGCTGAGGCCGGAGCACTTCGCGCGCGCGACCGCGGCGGGAGGGCAGGCCATTTCCTGCACGATCCTCGATGTCGCCTTTCACGGCGGCAGCTTCCGGTATGTCGCGGAAAGTCCGGAATTCGGCCGGCTCATCTTTCAGGAACAGCGCGGACAAGGGCACGAGCCGCTGGCTCCAGGCCAGGCGACCGCTCTCGGTTTCAGCATGGACAAGGCCGTCTTCCTCAACGGCTGACGCAGGGGCGCAGACCCGACCAACGGAGGGGTCAACATGACCGGGATGAACCGCCGCGACATCGGCAGGCGCGTGATTGCGGTAGCCGCCCTCGCCACGCCCCTCATCAGGATTGCAGGCGCGCAGAACGTCACCATCACCGTCAATGGCTCGGGTGGCAGCCTCGCTCTTACCATCGAGCGGCTCTACGAGAAGCCTTTTACCGCCCAGACAGGCATCGGTATTCGAGCCACCGCCCCCGTCTCCCTCGCCAAGCTCAAGGCGATGGTCGAGACCGGCAACATGGAGTGGGACCTCACCGAAATGGGGGCTGCCGATATGGTGGAGGCGATCCGCAACAACTGGCTGACCGAAATCGACTGGTCGGTGGTCGATCCCGACAGGAAGCTGCCCGAGATCGCCCGGCAGAAGTTCGGGATGGTCACCTCCACCTTCTCGACCGTCATGGCCTACCGGACCGACAAGTTCCGCGAGCGTGCGCCGAATTCGTGGGGAGACTTCTGGGACGTGCGCGCTTTTCCGGGGCCGCGAACCCTGCAGGACAGCCCCATGCACAACCTGGAATTCGCGCTGATCGCCGATGGTGCCGACAAGGACAAGCTCTATCCCCTCGACGTGGATCGGGCTTTCAGAAAGCTCGACCAGATCAAGCCGCATGTCGCGACGTGGTGGACCACCGGTGCCCAGCAGGTGCAATTGCTGCTCGACGGCGAGGCGGTCATGGGCACGGTGTGGAATGGTCGCGTCACGCCGCTGAAGAAGGAAGGCAAGCCGGTCGAGATTTCCTGGGGCGGCGGGGCACTGCAGCTGTCGTACTGGGCCGTTCCCAAGGGCGCGAAGAACCCGCGCGAGGCGATGCGCTACATGATGACGCGGCTCGACCCCGAAAAGGGCGCCGAATTCGTCCGGGAAGCCCCCTATCCCGGCTTCATTCCCGGCCTCATCGAGCGCCTGCCTCCGGACGTCGCCAGGCAATTGCCGATCCATCCCGACAACCTCGCAGCGCAGTATCAGTTCAGCGCCGACTTCTGGTCCGAGCACCGCGCGAAGCTCACCGAGCGCTGGGCCGCCTGGCTGTTGCGTTGATGCTCGGGCGGGAGGCCATGACCGTGACACTGCGCACTCGATGGATCGGGTTCGGGCTTGCATTGCCGCTGGTGCTGCTGTTCGCGATCTTCTTTGTCGTGCCGTTCCTGGAGATCATGCGCGTCTCCTTCGCGGGAAGGGGAGGCGCCATGACCGGGCTCGACTGGCTGCAAACCTCGCCGGTCTTCGCCGTGGTCTTCCTCAAGACGCTGAAGCTCAGCGTCACCGTCACGGCATGGTGTCTCGTCCTCGGCTATCCGGCCGCGTGCTTCATCGCCATGCAGCCGGAGCGCCGCCGCGGCGTGCTGCTGGCGCTGATCCTGCTGCCGTTCTGGACCAGTGTCCTGGTGCGCACCTACACTTGGTCCATCGTGCTGGGGCGGGAGGGCATTCTCAACGCCTCGCTGATCTGGCTCGGACTTGCGGACGGACCGACGCGCTTCATGTTCACGCCGCTGGCCGTGCATCTCGGCATGGTGCAGATCCTTCTGCCGGTGGCGATCCTGACGCTGGTCAGCGTGATGACCGAGCTCGATCCGAGCCTCGTCCGTGCCGCACGCGTGCTCGGCGCCGCGCCGGCCCGGGCCTTCTGGCACGTTTTCCTGCCAATGACGCGGCCGGGGATCGTCGCCGCCGCGATGCTGCTCTTCATTCTGTCGCTCGGCTTCTACATCACGCCGGCCCTGCTCGGCGGCCCGCGCCATCGCACCATCGCCAACCTGATCGACGTGCAGGTGAACCAGAACAACGACTGGACCACCGCTTCAGCGATGGCGCTGGTCCTGCTGGCGACGACGGCTGCAGCAGTGGCGCTGCTGCGCTGGCTGGTGCCCGACCGGAACCTCTACGGGAGCGGACGATGATCGACCGGCTGATCCGCATGGGGCTGACCGCCTGGTTTGCCGCGGTGATCGTATTCCTGCTGTTCCCGCTGATCTTCCTCGTGCCGCTGTCGTTGAACGAGTCCGAGATCCTCAGCTTTCCGCCACAGCGGTGGTCACTGCGCTGGTATCAGGCGCTGTTCACCGATCCGTCCTGGAGCAGCGCCCTGTGGCTGAGCCTCAAGGTGGCCGTCCTCGTGACCATCGTGTCCGTCGTCGTCGGGACGGCGGCGGCACTGGCGATCGTCCGCTACCGGCTGCCGGGCGCGTCGAGCCTCTATGGCCTGTCGGTCGCGCCGCTGGTCGTGCCGGGCATTGTCATCGCGCTCGGCATGTTCATGGTCTTCGCCCGGCTTCAATGGCTCGAAAGCCTGACCACGCTGGTGCTCGCCCATTGCGTCGTAGCGGTGCCCTATGTGGTGGTGGTCGCAGCCGCCGCTCTGCGCAATCTCGACGAGACCGTGGAGCGCGCGGCGCGCGTCCTCGGAGCGGGCCCATGGAAAACCTTTCTGCTCGTCACGTTGCCCGCACTCAGGCCGGCCGTCGTTGCGGGCGCGATGTTCGCCTTCTTCGCTTCGTTCGACGACCTGATCATCACCATGTTCGTCTCGGGCGCCATCGAGACCCTCCCGCTCCGGATCTGGAACGACCTCAACCTTCGCCTCGACCCCACAGTTGCGGCCGCCGCCTGCGTCATGGTCGCCATGTCGATGGCGGGGCTTGGATTTGCCGAAATCGTGCGCAGCCGAGGCCTGCGCCGCGCGAAAGTGGAATCCGCATGAGCGATCAGGAGCTTGATGAAGCCCTCCGCCTCCGCGCCGAGGTCGAAGGCCTGCCGTTTCCAGTCAACCTCGGCGCCTTCGTCGACGACGCGGCGCGGGAGATGGGTGATGCCATCGCCGCCAATTTCTTCGAAGGCGGGGAGTTCCTGACCTATCGTGACATCGCTGCGCGCACCCGCTCGCTCGCCGCCGGATTTGCCGGGCTCGGTATCGGTTCCGGCGACCGCGTCGGTGTGATGCTGTCCAATATCGGCGCCTTTCCGTTGACCTGGCTGGCACTGGCGCGGCTCGGCGCGATCATGGTGCCGATCAACGTCCGCTATACGCCACGCGAAGTCGCCTATGTGCTGGAAGACAGCGGCGCCCGGATGCTGGTGATCGAAGCCTCCGTCCTCGCGGATATCGGCTCGGCGCCGGAGGTGAGGGACCTTGCGGCGCTCGCCGACCCCGTCGTGGTCGGCGGCTCGGGTACCCGCTCGTGGGGGCTGCTGAGCCGGACGCCGGCGGAGGACTTCACGCCGCAACACGAGCCTGCGCTCGATGATCTGATCAACATCCAGTACACATCCGGTACGACAGGCTTCCCCAAGGGTTGCATGCTCAGCCACCGCTACTGGCTGACCCTGTCGCGGGTTGCGGCCATGCGTGCCAGCGGTACCGTGAAGAACGTGCTGGCCGCCCAGCCGTTCTATTACATGGATCCACAGTGGCTGCTGCTCATGGCCATGGGGCTGCGCGGCACGGTCTTCGTCGCGGCCAAGGCGTCGAGCACTCAGTTCCTCGACTGGATCCGCCGGTTCGACATCGAATATTGCATCTTCCCACAGATCGTCCTGAAGCAGCCGCCCCGTCCTGAGGACGCGACCCTGCCGCTGAAGATCGCTTCGGTCTTCGGGTTGCGCAAGGACATGCATGCCGAGATGGAGACGCGCTTCGGCGTCATCGCCCGCGAGAGCTTTGGCATGACCGAGGTCGGCTCGGCCCTTTACACGCCCTATGGCGCGACCTCCATGGTCGGCAGCGGCACCTGCGGCATTGTCTCGCCGTTTCGCGAGGCTACCATCCGTGACGAGGACGGCAACGAGGTCGCGACCGATGAGATCGGAGAATTGTGGATCCGCGGACCCGGCATCCTGCAGGGCTACTGGAACAAGCCGGAAGCGAACCGCGACAGCTTCCGCGAGGGCGGCTGGTTCCGCACCGGCGATTTGTTCCGGCGCGACGCGCGGGGCTTTCACTACATTGTCGGCCGCATCAAGGACATGATCCGCCGCTCCGGCGAGAACATCGCGGCGCGCGAGGTCGAGGCGGTCATGCTCGGCTGGCCTGATGTGCTTGAGGCTGCCGCCATCGGCGTGCCCGATATGGATCGCGGCCAGGAGGTCAAGGCCTGCCTCGTTCTGAAGCCGGGGGTCGATGCCAAGGCTTTCGACATCGCGGGGTTCTTCTCACACTGTGCCGCCCATCTCGCGCCCTTCAAGGTTCCGCGCTTTCTCGAACTGCGCGCCAGCCTGCCGAAAACGCCTTCGGAGAAGATCGCCAAGCATGTCATCGCCGCCGAACGGGATGACTTGCGCAAGGGCGCCTACGACCGCCAGACGGGATCCTGGACGCCCGACTGAGCCCGCGCCGCAACAGCTGCTGATCGACAGGGAGGGCTGCCGTGCCCCTGCACTACGAGAAGGACGGTCAGGTCGCCGTCTTCACCATCGAGAACGGCTCGGTCAATCCGACCACGCCGGCCATGCACAAGGAACTGTTCCGCTGCCTGAAGGACTTCCTCGCGGACACCTCGATCCGTGTCGGCATCCTCACCGGCAAGGGCGAGCGCGGCTTCTGTGCCGGCGACGACCTCAAGGCGCCGGTGAAGAGCGGGCTGACCCCCAAGCAGGAACTGACGGACCACCTCTGGCCACATCACGACGAGGGCGACGAACCCAGCGATTTTTCCTGGTCCCGCGATGTGCTGGCGCTGGAGCGGTTCAAGCCGATCATCGGCGCGGTCAATGGCTGGTGCCTTGGACAGGGGATGATCTATCTCCTGTCGCTGACCGATATCCGCATTGCCTCGACCAATGCGAAGTTCGGCTTTCCCGAAATAGCCTATGGCATGGGAGGGGCCGGCGGCACATCGCGGCTGGGCCTGCAGGTGCCGCATGCGGTGGCGATGTGGCTGCTCCTGACCGGCGACGCCATGGAGGCGGGGGAGGCGCTCTCCTGCCACCTCGTCAACAAGGTGGTAGAGCCGGAGGCGCTGATGGACGAAGCCTATCGCGTGGCCGAACGCATCGCGCGCCACCCGCCCCATGCGGTTCGCGTGGAGATGGAGGCCTATCTGAGATGCCGCAGCCTGTCGCAGGCCGACGCCCTGGCCTTCACCAAGCACCTCTACCGTGTCCAGCGCATGGGCCTGCGGGAGGATGGCTCCAGGCCAGACGCTTTTCTATACCGGCAGAGGTGAGGAATAGCTGTCATTGAAGCGCGCCGCGCGCCCGGGCCTCCCCGTGCGCGCAACAGGAACCGTCGCTGGCGCAGGGGCTTGGTCGATGCCTCAAATGCGGGGCGCTCCGCGATCGGGATAGCACTCCGACCATGCGCTTGAGTGTCGGCCGGAAGCCTGCCGAGGCCAGGACTCCGGCAGCCGTCCGTTCCCATGTGCATTTGAGCGCTTCGACGCGACGAATTTGCGCGAGACTGACGAGGAGGGGGCGCACGGATCACTTCCCCCTGCACCGCGCGACGACCGGCATATCAACCGTTCTCGCCGGTCAGCAGGTGGGCATCAAAGACGTCTGCGACCGCGTCCGGCTCGTCCGCTTCGTGAGCGACGATCTCGGCTCTCTCGGCCTGGAAGAGAAACCCCTGCAGCCCCTCGGCAATCCGTTCGGCCGGAGGCTGTCATCCATGTCTTAGGGACGATCTGTTACCCATGTGTCCGGGTCGGACAAAATGCGGGCTGGTGGAGCTGGGGGGATTCGAACCCCCGACCTCTGCAGTGCGATTGCAGCGCTCTCCCATCTGAGCTACAGCCCCGGCCCGCGAGCGCGCTTTTTAGGGTGCGCCGCTGTCCCGGTCAAGGACCGTTATCGCACTTCGTCAGCGCGACCGTCCGATGGTCCACAGGCGGGCGCCGGAGCGCCTCAGAGATACTGGCCGTGGCAGTGCTTGAACTTCTTGCCGGAGCCGCAGGGACAGACCTCGTTGCGCCCGACCTTGCCCCAGGTGGTGGGGTCGTTCGGGTTGCGGTCGGCGGCGGCCACCGTGTCGGATGCGGCGAGCGCCTGGAAGCTGCCGCCCGGCGCGCCGGCACCGGCCGCCGCGAACTCATCGAGCCCGGTCAGCGGGTCGATGTGGTGGGCGCTCATCGGCGGCAGGTCGGGCATCGGCGGCGGTTCCTGCAGCTCGACCAGGGCGAGCTGCTGGGTGGTCATCTCGCGCAGGCGCTCCATCAGGCCTTCGAACAGCTGGAAGGCTTCCGACTTGAACTCGTTGAGGGGATCGCGCTGGGCATAACCGCGCAGGCCCACCACCTGGCGCAGGTGGTCGAGCTGGACGATGTGCTCGCGCCAGAGATGGTCGAGCACCTGCATCACCACCGCCTTTTCGATCTGGCGCAGGATGTCCGGGCCGAACCGGGCGGCCTTGGAGGCCATCATCTCGTCGGCGGCGGTCTTGATGCGCTCGATCACCTCCTCGTCGGCGATGCCTTCCTCGCGCGCCCAGTCCGGGATCGGCAGGTCGAGGTTGAGGACGCGGTAGATCTCGTCCTTGAGGGTCGCCGTATCCCACTGCTCGGCATAGGCGTCGGGGGGGATGTGCTGGTGGACGAGGTCCTCGATGGTGCCGTGACGCATGTCGGCGACCATCTCCGACAGGTCGTCCTGGCTCATCAGCTCGATGCGCTGCTCGAAGATCACCTTGCGCTGGTCGTTGGCGACGTCGTCATATTTGAGGACGTTCTTGCGCAGGTCGAAATTGCGCGCCTCGACCTTCTGCTGGGCCTTCTCGAGCGCCCGGTTGATCCAGGGGTGGACGATCGCCTCGCCTTCCTTCAGGCCGAGCTTGGTCAGCATGCCCTCCATGCGGTCCGACCCGAAGATGCGCATCAGGTCGTCCTGCAGGGACAGGTAGAATTTCGAGCGGCCGGGATCGCCCTGGCGGCCCGAGCGGCCGCGCAGCTGGTTGTCGATGCGCCGGCTCTCATGGCGCTCGGTGCCGATGATGTAGAGGCCGCCAGCCTCGAGCGCGCGCTGCTTCAGCCGCGCCACCTGCTCGCGGATCGCATCCGCCTTGGCATCCTTCTCCGGGCCGGGCTCGAGATCGGCCAGCTCGACATTGATGCGCATGTCGGCATTGCCGCCGAGCTGGATGTCGGTGCCGCGGCCGGCCATGTTGGTGGCGATGGTGATGGCGCCCGGCACGCCGGCCTGGGAGACGATGAAGGCTTCCTGCTCGTGATAGCGGGCGTTGAGCACGGCGAAGACCTTCTCGCCGGCCGTGCCCTGGTCGCCGTCATAGAGCGGGGCGAAGGCCGCGGGGTCGTCCAGATTGACCTGCTTGAAGCCGTGCTTCTTCAGCATTTCGGCCAGCACTTCGGACTTCTCGATCGAGGTAGTGCCGACCAGCACCGGCTGGCCCTTGGTGCGGGCCGCGCCGACCTCGGCGATGATCGCCTCGAACTTGTCCTGGACGGACTTGTAGACTTCGTCGTCCTCGTCGACGCGCGCGACGCCGCGGTTGGTCGGGATCTCGACCACTTCGAGCTTGTAGATGTCCATGAACTCGTCGGCCTCGGTGGCGGCCGTGCCGGTCATGCCGGCGAGCTTCTTGTACATGCGGAAATAGTTCTGGAAGGTGATCGAGGCCAGCGTCTGGTTCTCGGGCTGGACCTGGACCCGCTCCTTGGCTTCGAGCGCCTGGTGCAGGCCTTCCGAATAGCGTCGGCCGGGCATCATGCGGCCGGTGAACTCGTCGATGATCACCACCTCGCCGTTGCGGACGATGTAGTCCTTGTCGCGCTGGAACAGCTTGTGCGCCTTCAGCGCCTGGTTGACATGGTGCACGGTCGAGACGTTCTCGACGTCGTAGAGATCGCCCTTCAGGATGCCGGCCTCGGCCAGCAGCTTCTCGATCTTTTCGTTGCCGGTCTCGCTCAGCGCGCAGGTGCGCTGCTTCTCGTCAATGTCGTAGTCATCCTTGCCGAGCTGGGGGATGAAGCGGTCGATGGTCGCGTAGAAGTCCGAGCGGTCGTCGAGCGGGCCGGAAATGATCAGCGGCGTGCGCGCCTCGTCGATCAGGATCGAATCGACCTCGTCGACGATGGCGTAGGCATGGCCGCGCTGCACCATCTCGGCGACCGAATACTTCATGTTGTCGCGCAGATAGTCGAAGCCGTATTCGTTGTTGGTGCCGTAGGTGATGTCGCAGGCATAGGCCGCGTGCCGCTGGGTGTCGTCGAGGCCGTGGACGATGACGCCGGTGGTCAGGCCGAGGAAGCCGTAGACCTTGCCCATCCATTCGGCGTCGCGCTTGGCGAGATAGTCGTTGACGGTGACGACGTGCACGCCCTTGCCGGCGAGCGCGTTGAGATAGACGGCGAGCGTTGCGACCAGCGTCTTGCCCTCGCCGGTCTTCATCTCGGCGATCGCGCCCTCGTGCAGCACCATGCCGCCGATCAGCTGGACGTCGTAGTGGCGCTGCTTCAGGACCCGCTTGGCCGCTTCGCGCACGGTGGCGAAGGCCGGCACCAGCAGGTCGTCGAGGGTCTTGCCGGCAGCGAGCTGCGCCTTGAACTCCTCGGTGCGGGCCCTCAGCGCCTCGTCGGAGAGCTTTTCCAGCTCCGGCTCCAGCTTGTTGATGGCCTCGATCCGCGGGCGATAGCCCCGGACCCGGCGGTCACTGCTGTTGCCGAAAATCTTGCGGGCGAGCGCACCGAACATCTTGAATCCTTCGCTTGAAGCCGTGGCCGACGATGGCCGGTCGAACGGGTGGGTCGCAAGGCCCCGCCTTCCGGTTCATCGCCTCGGCCCCACAAGGCGGGTGGAGAGCGCCCCGTGCGCCCCCCTCGTCGCTTCCCCGCGGGATATGCGTCCCGGGGCGGGCAAAGCCACGCCGTCGCAGGACGTGCGAGAGATATGGACGGGGGCAAGGGTTGTCAATTCGGCGCGAACCGGGCATTCCTGCCGCAACCGGCGGGCCACTCCTGCGTTAGCTTCCCCAAAGGTCGGTTCGGTCCAGCCGGACCGGTCTTGATGAATTCCTGCCCTAAATGCGCCACGCAAGCCCGCGAAGACGCCCCGTTCCCCTGACACAAGGCTCAATCCCGATGACCTGCCGTCTGCCTCTCGTCCTGGCCGCCTTTGCCGTGCTCGCAGGACCGATGGCCGCCTCCTTGGCCGTTCCCGCGGCCGCCCAGGCTCCTGCGGCGACGACCCCCGCGCCGGCGGCGCCCGCCGCGACCACGCCGGCCGCTCCGGCGCCGGGCGCGGCCGCGCCCCCCGCGCCGGACCGCGTCCTGGCGCGCGTCGGCGGTGTCGAGATCCGGCAGGCCGACCTCGACGCGGCCGAGGAGGATATCGGCGGCCAGACCACCGCCCAGATGACTCCCGACCAGAAGCGCGACTATCTGCTCGGCTTCGTCATCGACCTGACAATCGCCGCCCGCGCGGCGGAAGCGCGCGGCATCCAGAACGGGCCCGATTTCGCCCGCAAGATGGTCTATTACCGCAACAAGCTGCTCGTGGAGTCGCTGCTGTCGGCGGAAACCGCGGCACGCGTCACCGAAGCCGAGATGCGCAAGCTCTATGACGAGCAGCGGGCCCGGATCCAGCCGGAAGAAGAGGTGAGGGCGCGCCACATCCTGGTGGAGACCGAGGAAGAAGCGCGTGCGATCATCGCGCAGCTGCGCGGCGGCGCCGACTTCGCGGCCCTGGCCAAGGAAAAGTCGAAGGACCCGGGCGGCGCCGAGGGCGGTGATCTCGGCTTCTTCACCAAGTCGCAGATGGTGCCGGAATTCGCCAATGCCGCCTTCGCCATGCAGCCGGGCCAGGTCTCGACCGATCCGGTCAAGAGCCAGTTCGGCTGGCACGTGATCAAGCTCGAGGAGCGCCGGCCGCGCGCGATTCCGAGCTTCGAGCAGGTGCGCGGCCAGATCGAGGACTTCCTGACCCGCCGGGTCCAGGCCGAACTCGTGCAGAAGCTGCGCGCGGAAGCCCAGGTCGAGCGGCTGGTGCCGCCGGCCGCTCCCGCGACGCCGGCGACCCCGGGCGCTCCCGCCACCCCCGGTGCGGCCCCTGCGACGCCGGCGCCGGCGACGCCGCGGCCCTGAGCGCCGTCCCGAACAAGCGACGTCATTCAGCCGGCCGCCGTTGCGGCCGGCTTTTTTGTCCTTGATTTCCAACCGTTTCTTAACAGGCGGCGGACTATCGCTGGGGACGGAGCCGAGCTGGACCAGCGGCCCCGCGCGAGGATCTGCCGGTGTCGGTGATGGGATCGGACGAGGCGCAGATGGGGCGCGACGCCAAGACGCTGCTGTCGCCGCGCGGCATCGTCGAGCGCTTCAAGGCTGTGCTGACCGATCGCAGCCACCATTCCATTGCCCAGCGCGCCGCCGGCGCAGCCTTCCTCATCCGCGTCATGAGCGCCGCGATCGCCTATGTCAGCCAGGTCGCCATGGCGCGCTGGATGGGCCAAGGCGAATTCGGCATCTACGTCTCGGTCTGGGTCTGCGTGCTGCTGCTCGGCCACCTCTCCAATGCCGGGCTTGCCTCGGCGGCGCAGCGCTTCATTCCAGACTATGCGAGCCGCGGCGACGAGGCGGGTCTGCGCGGTTTCCTCGCCGGCGCGCGCCTCGTCGGGCTTGCCCTCGCGACCCTGGTCGCCGGCCTCGGCCTTATCGTCATCTGGCGGTTCGGCCCCTTTCTCGGCCAGCCCATGGTGATGCCGCTCGCGCTCGCTGCGATCTGTCTGCCGCTCTATGTGCTGACCGATATCCAGGACGGCATCGCGCGGTCCTATGACTGGACCGATCTCGCCCTCGGTCCGCCCTATCTGATCCGGCCGCTGCTGCTGCTCGGCGGGCTGCTGGCCGGGCGGGCCTTCGGCTTCGCCGCCGATGCGGTCACCGCCATGGCCTGCGCGGTCATTGCGACCTGGGCGGCCGGGCTCGTCCAGTTCGTGCTGATCCGGCGCCGGCTCGCCCCGCGCGTGCCGGCCGGGCTGCGTCGCTACGAGCCGGGGCTCTGGCTCAGGACCTCGGCCGCGATGTTCCTGGTCGAGGCCTTCTATATGGGCCTGACCTATGCCGACGTGCTGCTGCTGAAGCAGCTCGGCACGGCCGAGGAGGTTGCCGTCTACTGGGCCGCGGTGAAGACGCTGGCGCTCGTCGCCTTCATCTATTTTTCGGTGGCCGCCGCCGCCGCGCACCGGTTCAGCGAATATCACGTGACCGGCGACCGGGAGCAGCTCGCGGCCTTCCTCGCCGCCTCGATCCGCTGGACCTTCTTCCCCTCGCTCGCGGCGACCATCCTGGTGCTGGCGCTCGGCAAGCCGTTCCTGATGCTGTTCGGACCGGATTTCGTCAAAGGCTATCCCGCCATGTTCGTCGTGTCGGCGGGGCTGCTCGCCCGCGCGGCGGTCGGCCCGGTCGAGCGGCTTCTGTCGATGTCTGGCGAACAGCGCGCCTGCGCCCTCATCTATGGTGCCGCCTTCGCGACATCCGTCCTGCTCTGCCTCGTCCTCATCCCGCGCTTCGGCATGATGGGAGCGGCGAGCGCGACGGCTACCGCCTTGATCCTGGAATCGATCCTGCTGTTCCTCGTCACCCGACGCCGGCTGGGCCTTGCCATGTCGCTGCGGTTCTGGCCGGCGCCGCGCCGGGAACGGCCGTGACGGCGGCCGCCGCGAGCCGGGCCGGCCGGCCGGGTCCTGCCGGAGCGAGCCTGGCGCCGCGGCCGGGGAGCCTGTCGGAGCCGCTCGCGGCGCGCTGGGTCGGGGCCGCGGCCTGGCCGGGCCTCATCGAGGCCTGGGAGCGCCTCGCCCGGGTCGCGACGCCGAATGTCTTTCTGAATCCCGCCTTCGCGCTCGCCGCGCGCGGCGTCGACCCCGGCGCCGGCCTCGGTGCCGTGGTCGTGGAAGCGGACGGAGGGCTCGTCGGCTTTGCTCCGGGCCGGCTGAAGCTCGGCGGCTCGACCTTCGTGTTCTGGACCCATCCTTATGCGCCGCTCGGCGCGCCGCTGATCCTCGCCGACGCCGAAGAGGCGGTGCTCGGCGCAATCGTCGACCACCTGAAGGCGCAGGGCGTCGTCGCCCTCGACTGGCCGCTGATGGATGAGGGGGCGCCGCTGGCCAGGGCCCTGGCGCGCCTTGCCGCCCGGCGCGGGCTGCGGGTCGACGTCATCGAGGCCCACCAGCGTGCGGCCCTGGTCACGGCCGAGCCGCCGCAGCCGTCCAAGGAGGCGCGCCGGCTCCGCCGCCGGCTCGGCGAACAGGGGCGGGTGGAAACCGTCTCGACCGCAGCAGGCTTCGATGCGCAGGCGGCAAAAGCCGCCTTTCTCGCCCTGGAGGCTTCGGGCTGGAAGGGCGCGCGAGGGACGGCACTCGCCATGTCGGAGCCGATGCGTGCCTTTTTCGACGGCGCCGTCGGTCGCCTCATGGCGCGCGGCGAGGCCCAGATCGACCTCATCATGCTCGACGGCCGGCCGGTGGCCGCCGGCATCGTGCTGCGTGCCGGCACGCGCGGCTGGTACTGGAAGACGGCCTATGACGAGACCCTGGCACGCTTCTCGCCGGGCGTCCTGGTGACCCATGCGATCACCGCGCGTCTTGCGGCGGACGCTTCGGTGCAATGTGTCGATTCCTGCGCGATCGCCGGCCACCCGATGATCGACAGGGTCTGGCCGGCGCGGCTTGCGATGACGAGCCGGCTCGTCGCGCTGGGGCCGGACGGTGCCGGGACGGCCTATCGCATGGTGCTCGCGGCGATCCGGATGCGCCGTGCCGCGCGTGACTGCGCCAAGGCCGCGCTCGCGCGGATCAGGCGCGCTCGCGCAAGAGCCGGCGGATGACCTTGCCGGTGGTCGTCATCGGCAGTTCGTCGATGAAGGCGATCTCGCGCGGATAGGAATGGGCGGACATGCGGGTGCGGACGAAATCGCGAATCTCGCCGGCGAGCTGATCCGACGGCGCGGCGCCGCGCTTCAGCACGACGAAGGCCTTGACGATCTCGGTGCGCAGGGGGTCGGGCTTGCCGACCACGGCCGCGAGTGCCACCGCCGGATGCTTGATCAGGCAGTCCTCGACCTCGCCCGGCCCGATCCGGTAGCCGGCGGAGGTGATGACGTCGTCGTCGCGGCCGAAGAAATGGATATAGCCGTCCTCGTCCCGGATGCCCTGGTCGCCGGTGAGCATCCAATCGCCGAGGAATTTCTCGGCGGTCGCCTCCGGCCGGTTCCAATAGGCGAGGAACATGACGGGATCGGGTCGCTTGACCGCGATCTGGCCCTGCTCGCCGACGGCGCAGGGCACGCCGTCGGGGCCGATGACGTCGACGACATGGCCGGGCACGGGCTTGCCGATGGCGCCCGGCCGCGACACGCCGATCGCGGCGCAGGACGACAGCACCAGGTTGCATTCGGTCTGGCCGTAGAACTCGTTGATGGTGAGCCCGAGCGTCGTCCGGCCCCAGTCATAGGTTTCCGCGCCCAGCGCCTCGCCGCCGGAGGCGAGCGTGCGCAGCGCGAGGCGATGGCGGGCCCTCGGATTTTCGACCGAACGCAGCATGCGCAGCGCGGTCGGCGGCACGAAGGTGTTGCGCACCTCCATTTCGGCCATCAGGGCGAAGGCTTCGTCGGCGTCGAACTTTTCGAGCTTGCGGGCGACCACCGGCACGCCGAAATGCAGCGAGGGCAGCAGCACGTTCAGGAGGCCGCCGGCCCAGGCCCAGTCGGCGGGCGTCCACATGCGGTCGCCGGGCTGCGGAAAGAATTCGTGCGGCATCTCGACGCCGGGCAGATGGCCGAGCAGCACCCGATGGCCGTGCAGGGCGCCCTTCGGCTGGCCGGTCGTGCCCGACGTATAGATCATCATCGCGGGATCGTCGGCGGAGGTGTCGACGGGCGTGAAGCTGGAGCCGGCGCGGGCGAGCGTCTCGTAGAAGCCCTGAACCCCGGCGCCCGCCGCGCCGTCGGTGGAGAGGACGAGCTTCAGCGCGCCGAGCGAGTCGCGGATCTGGTCGATCTTCGCCACGCCTTCGGCATTGGTGATCAGGGCGCTAGCGCCCGAATCCTTCAGGCGATAGGCGAGAGCGTCGATGCCGAACAGCGCGGCGAGCGGCACGGCGACGGCGCCGATCTTGTAGATGGCGATATGGCTGATGGCGGCGGCCGCGCCCTGCGCCAGCACCAGCGCCACGCGATCGCCGCGGCGGATGCCGGCAGCGGTCAGCGCGTTGGCGAGGCGGTTGGAGGCGTCCTCGAGCCGGCCATAGGTGACCTCGTCGATGCTGCCGTCCGGCTTCTTCCAGAGGATCGCCACGCGGTCCGGCTCGGCCTTCGCCCAGCGGGTGCAGACGTCGACGCCAATATTGTAGCGGTCCGGCACCTGCCAGCGGAACGCGCGCGTCAGGGCCTCATAGTCGCGGATATCGGGCAGCATGGCATGATCTCTTCAGGGGCGCCGATCTTCGCATGGCGCGGCCGCGGGCGTCACGACCGAAACCGCTGTGATCCGGAAACCGGCTGGGTGACCGTTCGATCGCCTCAAGCCGCCTGCCTGGCGCCCTCGCCGACGATGCGCACGACATCGGCCATGATGGCGTTGAGCTGGAAATCCTTCGGAGTGTAGACCGCGGCGACGCCGGCCTTGCGCAGCAGCGCTTCGTCCTCGGGCGGGATGATGCCGCCGACGACGACCGGCACGTCCTCGAGGCCTTCGGCGCGCATGCGCTCCATCACCTCGGTGACGAGCGGAATGTGGCTGCCGGACAGGATCGACAGGCCGACGACATGGACGCCTTCCTCAAGCGCAGCATTGACGATCTCCGCCGGGGTCAGGCGGATGCCCTCGTAGACCACCTCCATGCCGCAGTCGCGGGCCCGCACGGCGATCTGCTCGGCGCCGTTGGAATGACCGTCGAGCCCGGGCTTGCCAACGAGGAACTTGATGCGGCGGCCGAGAGCCCGCGAGACCTGCTCGACCTCGAGCCGGATCGGCGCCAGGTCGCCCGCATCGGCCCGCGCGGCGCGGCCGACGCCGGTCGGTGCGCGGTATTCGCCGAAGACCTCGCGCAGCACCGCGCCCCATTCGCCGGTCGTCACGCCGGCCTTGGCCGCGGCGATCGAGGCCGGCATGACGTTGCGGCCTTCCTGGGCGGCGGCGCGCAGTTCGGCAAGCGCTGCGGCCGCGGCCTTGGCATCGCGCGCGTCGCGCCAGGCCTTGATCTTGGCGACTTCCTCCGCCTCGACCGCCGGGTCGACCACCATGATGGCGCCTTCGCCCGTCGTCAGCGGCGAGGGCTCGGTTTCGGTGAAGCGGTTGACGCCGACGACCACCTGCCGGCCGGCTTCGATCGCCTCGAGGCGCTTCGAATTGCTCTCCACCAGCTTCGACTTCATGTAGGGCACCGCGGCAATGGCGCCGCCCATCTCGGCGATCAGCTTCAGTTCGGCCTGGGCCTCGGCCTTCAGGCTCTCGACCTTGGCGGTGACGGCTGGATTGCCGTCGAACAGGTCGCCGAATTCGAGCAGGTCGGTCTCGTAGGCGAGGATCTGCTGCAGGCGCAGCGACCATTGCTGGTCCCAGGCGCGCGGCAGGCCGAGGGCCTCGTTCCAGGCCGGCAGCTGCAGCGCGCGGCAGCGCGCCTTCTTGGAGATCGTCACCGCCAGGGCTTCGATCAGGATGCGGTAGACGTTGTTTTCCGGCTGCTGCTCGGTCAGGCCGAGCGAATTTACCTGCACGCCGTAGCGGAACAGCTTGTGCTTGGGATCGGTGACGCCGTAGCGTGTCTCGACCAGCTCTTCCCAGAGGTCGACGAAGGCGCGCATCTTGCACATCTCGGTGACGAAGCGCATGCCGGCATTGACGAAGAAGGAGATGTGGCCGACCACCTCGCCGAAGCCACCTTCCGGCACCTCGCCCGAGGCCTTCACCGTGTCGAGCACGGCGATCGCATTGGCCAGCGCGAAGGCAAGCTCCTGCACCGGTGTCGCGCCCGCCTCCTGCAGGTGGTAGGAGCAGACGTTCATCGGGTTCCACTTCGGCATTTCCACCGTGGTGAACAGGATGGTGTCCTTGGTCAGCCGCAGCGACGGCTCGGGCGGGAACACATAGGTGCCGCGGGAGAGATATTCCTTGAGGATGTCGTTCTGCGTGGTGCCGGCGAGCTTCGCGCGCGGGGCGCCCTGTTCGTCGGCGACGGCGACATAGAGCGCCAGCAGCCAGGCCGCGCAGGCATTGATGGTCATCGAGGTGTTCATCTCGGCCAGCGGAATGCCGTCGAACAGCGTGCGCATGTCGCCGATATGGGCGATCGGCACGCCGACCTTGCCGACCTCGCCGCGCGCCAGGGCATGGTCGGGATCGTAGCCGGTCTGCGTCGGCAGGTCGAAGGCGACCGACAGGCCTGTCTGCCCCTTGGCGAGATTGGCCCGGTAGAGCGCATTGGATTTCGCCGCCGTCGAATGGCCCGCATAGGTGCGGATGAGCCAGGGACGGTCGCGGGTTTCCTTGGGTTCCAAGATCTGCTCCTCGGCGGGTTCTGCCGCTTGTTATGCCGGCTGCGCCGGCTCAGCGCCTTGGCCTCATTGTCTGTCCGATGCCTGCATATTGCAATGCAGCGTAAATCGGCCGCGCCACCCCCCATCCGGCAGAGGGTGGCGCGGTGGGGGGCCTCAGGCCCGCTTGACCAGGCTGATCACGAACAGGAGGATCACGGCGCCGATCACGGCATTGATGATGCTGCCGACGATGCCGCCGCCGATATGGATGCCGATGCGCGGCAGCAGCCAGCCGGCAATGGCGGCGCCGATAATGCCGACGATGATGTTACCGATGAGGCCGAAACCGGCCCCCTTCATCAGGACGCCGGCGAGCCAGCCTCCGATCGCGCCGATGATGATCCAGATGAGCAATGCTTCGATAGGCATGCCGAAGTCCTCCACGTGAAGCCCGTTGGGGGCAGGGGCGCCGTCACTATGGCATGTGTGAGGATAGGCACTTCGCCGGCCGCGACAACTGGTAAGACAGACTGGCGGCAATCGGCGCGCCCGCCTGGATTTGCCCGCATTCCGGGCGCTTTCTGTTCGGCAATATATCGAAAGTCTGAGAGGGCTTTTCGTTGCGATCATGTCATAGGCAGCGAAGTTCGTGCTTGCACAATCATGTTGCAGTGCACATAGTTCTGCCCCCGCCAGCCCCTGCGAGGGGAATGGTTTTCCGGACCAGAGGTGACCCATGGCCGCCGAAGCTCACGCTGCCCCCACAGCTCCGCTGAAGGATCTCTACGAGTTCGGTGAGGTACCGCCGCTCGGCCATGTACCGGCCACCATGTATGCCTGGGCCATTCGCAAGGACCGGCATGGCCCGCCCGAACAGTCCTTCAAGGTCGAGGTGGTGCCGACCTGGACGCTGGGCGAGGAAGAGGTGCTCATCTATGTGATGGCCGGCGGCGTCAACTACAACGGCGTCTGGGCCGGCCTCGGCCAGCCCGTCTCGCCGTTCGACGGCCACAAGCATCCCTTCCACATCGCCGGCTCGGATGCGTCCGGCGTGGTCTGGGCCGTCGGCTCCAAGGTCAAGCGCTGGAAGGTCGGCGACGAGGTCATCGTCCATTGCAACCAGGACGACGGCGACGACGAGGAGTGCAATGGCGGCGATCCGATGTTCTCCTCGTCCCAGCGCATCTGGGGCTACGAGACGCCGGACGGCTCCTTTGCCCAGTTCTGCCGCGTGCAGTCGCGCCAGCTCATGCAGAAGCCGAAGCACCTGCCCTGGGAAGAGGCAGCCTGCTACACGCTGACGCTCGCCACCGCCTACCGCATGCTGTTCGGCCATCCGCCGCACACGCTGAAGCCCGGCGACAATGTGCTCGTCTGGGGCGCTTCGGGCGGGCTCGGCGTGTTCGCGGTGCAGCTCGCCGCCGCCGCCGGCGCCAATCCGATCGGCGTCATCTCGGACGAGTCGAAGCGCGACTACGTCATGCAGCTCGGCGCCAAGGGCGTGATCAACCGCAAGGATTTCGCCTGCTGGGGCCAGATGCCGACGGTCAATTCCGAGGAATACGCCGCCTGGCTCAAGGAAGCCCGCAAGTTCGGCAAGGCGATCTGGGACATTACCGGCAAGAAGGACGTCGACATCGTCTTCGAGCATCCGGGCGAGGCGACCTTCCCGGTCTCCTGCCTCGTCGCCAAGCGCGGCGGCATGGTGGTGTTCTGCGCCGGCACCTCGGGCTTCAACATCACCTTCGACGCCCGCTACGTCTGGATGCGCCAGAAGCGCATCCAGGGCAGCCATTTCGCCCATCTGAAACAGGCCGCCGCCGCCAACCAGTTCGTGCTCGACCGGCGGGTCGATCCGTGCATGAGCGAACTGTTCCCCTGGGACAAGATCCCGGCGGCCCATGCACTGATGCTCAACAACAAGCACGCGCCCGGCAACATGGCCGTGCTGGTCAATTCACCGCGGCCCGGCCTGCGCACGCTCGACGACGTGATCGAGGCGAACAGCCGCTGACGCGGCAAAGAGGCGCCCGGGCAAGCCGCACGGGCGCCTTCCAGGCCCTCATGCGCCCGGCTGGGCGCCCTCGTAGCCCTCGATCACGATGGCGTCCATGATGGCGCCGCCCTTCTGCTCGGCCCGCGCCGCCTGGTATTCGGGCGAGTTCCAGCAGGCGAGCGCCTGCTCGTAGCTCGGAAACTCGATCACCACATTGCGCGAGCGGCTGGTGCCGGCCACCGTTTCGAACGTGCCGCCGCGCACCAGGAAGCGGCCGCCGAACTTGGCGAAGGCGATGCCGTTCTTGGCGACGTAGTTCTTGTAGGACTCGGTGTCGTTGACGTCGACGCGCGCGACCCAGTACCCCTTGGCCATGATCTCTCCTCCGTGAATGGGACGGGCAGTGCTAGCGCGGATCGCCGCCCGCCGCTATGGCGGCAAGCGCTGGCCTGCGGTTCCCGGCATGCCGGCCCGGCGTCGTCGCGGGGCCGCGCGCTCATTCCAGCGTGATGCCGAGGCTCTGGATGATCGGCCACCAGACGCCGCGGTCCGCCTTCATCAGCGCGTTGAACTCGGCCGGGCCGCCGGTCAGCGGGTCGAGCCCGATCTCCACCATGCGCTGGCGCACCTGGTCCTGCTTCAGCGCGGCGGCCATAACCTCGGCGAGCCGCGCGACGACCGGGTCCGGCGTCCTGGCGGGCACCACCACGCCTTGCCAGGCATAGGCCTCGAAACCGGTGAGGCCGAGCGCTTCGATGATCGTCGGCACGTTCGGCAGCGCGGCGAGGCGTGTCGCGGAGGCGACCGCGATCGGCCGCAGCGTGCCGTCGGAGAGGACGCTGCGGCCGGCGGCGAAGTCGACGAAGCCGACCTCCATGACCCCCGCCAGCATGTCGTTGATGACCGGCGCCATGCCGCGATAGGGCACATGGGTGAGTGTCGCGCCGGTCTCCTTCAGGAGCCGCTCCATGGCGAGATGATGCGGCGAGCCGAGCCCGGGCGAACCATAGTTGAGCGTGCCGGGCGATGCCTTGGCCCGCGCGACCAGATCGCGTGCGCTGGTGAGCGCCGAATCCTTCTTCACCGTCAGGAGCAGGTGGAAGCGCGCGGTGAGGCCGACAGGCCGGAAATCCTTGTCGGGGTCGAAAGGCAGCTTCTTGTAGAGTGCGGGATTGTAGACGAGCGTCTCGATGCCGGCGGTGAACACGGTATGGCCGTCGGGCTCGGACCGGGCGGTTTCGCCGGCCGCGAGGTTGGTGGCCGCGCCCGGGCGGTTCTCGATCACCATTTGCTGGCCGAGCGTCGGCGACATGGCGGCGCCGAGCAGGCGCGCCAGCACGTCGGTGCCGCCACCGGCCGGATAGCCGACGATCCAGCGCACCGGGCGTGTCGGATACTGCTGCGCCCGGGCGGCCGCGGCCGGCAGGAGGCCTGCGGCGGCAAGGCCCGCCATGGCGGCGCGGCGGCTGAGCATGGCATCGGTCATTCCGGTTTCCCCCATTGACCGCCCGTTCGCCGGGCGGCGAGATCCTGTTTTTCCAGCATGCCGTACCGGCAGGGCCTTGACCATCGGGACGAGCCCTTGTCGTCGATCCGATCTTCCTGTATAGGCCCGCCCTTCAGATCGCCCGGCTGATCAAGGGCTGCCGTGGCGATCTCGAAAAGCTCGACCGAGCGTTCCCTGCAGGACCGTTCCATCGCCTCGACGGCGGCGGGACTCAAGTCCTGCGACAGACTTTAAGAGAGCCAAATGCCCAAGATGAAGACCAAATCGGGCGCCAAGAAGCGCTTTTCGCTGACCGCGACCGGCAAGGTGAAATACACCCAGTCCGGCAAGCGTCACGGCATGATCAAGCGGACGACCAAGCAGATCCGCGAGCATCGCGGCACTGCCATCCTGTTCGAATCCGACGGCTACAACGTCAAGAAGTACTTCCTGCCGAACGGCTGATCAGCAGCTCTTCAGGAAATTTCTTTAGGATTTGAAGGAGATCAGTCATGGCCCGCGTCAAACGGGGCGTTACCGCCCACGCCAAGCACAAGAAGACCCTGAAGGCCGCCGCCGGCTTCCGCGGTCGTCGCAAGAACACCATCCGCGCCGCGAAGGCTGCCGTCGACAAGTCGATGCAGTACGCCACGCGCGACCGTCGCGTGAAGAAGCGCAATTTCCGCGCCCTCTGGATCCAGCGCATCAACGCCGCGGTCCGCGAGCACGGCCTCACCTATTCGCGTTTCATCGCCGGCCTGATCGGCGCCGGCATCGCCGTCGACCGCAAGGTCCTGGCGGATCTCGCCGTCACTGCGCCGGAAGGCTTTACGGCCCTGGTCGAAAAGGCCAAGGGTTCGCTGCCGGCAGCTTCCTGACCTCTTCACAAAGAGGTCTTACACGTCAGGCCCGCGCGACCCTTGACGGGGTGGCGCGGGTTTTTTCATGAACGGCAGGCCGGGCGGGGCATTCCGTTTCGATCGTAAGCCACACGCGGGCCGCCGGCGATGAGCCGGCCCCGATCGTGCTTCGGTGCGGAGACTTCATGCAGGGACTGACAGCCGAACTGATCAAGGGTCTCTGGTACGTCGCGGCTCCCGGCCGCGACCTCAAGCCCGGCAAGCTGCTGAACAAGACCCTGGTCGGCCAGCCGGTGCTGATGGGCCGGGCCGCCAATGGCGAGGTCTTCGCCATCCGCGACCATTGCCCGCATCGCGGCATCCCGCTGCGCTACGGCCAGTTCGACGGCCAGAGCATCCAGTGCTGCTATCACGGCTGGCGCTTCGACACGTCGGGCACCTGCGTCGAGATCCCGTCGCTGCGCGAGGGCCAGCAGATGGATCTGACCAAGATCAAATGCGGTTCCTACCCCTGCGTCGAACGCCAGGGCCTGATCTGGATCTTCTTTGCCAAGGACGGCGAGACGCCGGCCGAGGCCGGCCAGCCCGAACCGCCGCTGATGCCGGACTTCGCCGCCGCCGCCCGGCCCGGCTTCCACATCATGCTGCCGTTCCACTGCTCGGTGGACCATGCCGCCTTCGGCCTGATGGACCCGACGCACGCAGCCTATGTGCACACCTCCTGGTGGTTCAAGAAGGGCGCGAAGAAGCTGCGGCCGAAGGAGAAGAAGTTCGCCCCGTCGGAGCTCGGCTGGTCGATGGTCCGCCACGAGCTGCCGCCGCAAAACATCGCCTACAAGCTGCTCGGCACCCCCGTCACCACCGAGATCAGCTACATGCTGCCGGGCCTCAGGATCGAGAACATCCGCGGCGCCAAATACCAGGCGACCGGGCTCACCGCCCTGACGCCGGTCAACGAGGGGGAGACGGAAGTGCACCAGTTCTTCTGGGTCTCGGCCGCGTGGATGTCGGGCCTGAGGCCGCTGTTCGAACATCTCATGCGGGTCTTCCTCGACCAGGACCGGCGCGTGGTGATCCAGCAGCGCGAGGGCCTGGTGCACCATCCGAACCTGATGCTGATCAACGATGCCGACACCCAGGCGCGCTGGTGGATGCGGGTCAAGGACGCGTTCCTGAAGGCCCAGGCCGACGGCAAGCCGTTCGAAAACCCGCTGAGGCCCATGACCTTGCGCTGGCGCAGCTGACGGGGCGCAATCGCGCTTGACCAGACCGGCGGGCTTCGGCGAAACGAAGCCAGCTTCTTCAAGACCTTTCGAAAGATACCGGTTCTCGCAATGACCGATCTCGCCTCCCTCGAAAACGATCTCATGACGGCCGTCGCCGCCGCTTCCGACGAGGCGGCGCTCGAAGCCGTGCGCGTCGGTGCGCTCGGCAAGAAGGGCTCCGTCTCGGCGCTGCTCGCCACCCTCGGCAAGATGGCGCCCGACGAGCGCAAGACGGCGGGCGCCGCCATCAACGCGCTGAAGGACAAGGTGAGCGAGGCGCTCGGCGCCCGCCGCGACGTGCTCAAGGCCGCCGCCCTCGACGCCCGGCTCGCCGCCGAGACCGTCGACGTGACGCTCGCAACGCGCGAGAGCCCGGCGGAAGCCGGCCGCATCCATCCCCTGAGCCAGGTCTTCGACGAGCTCACCGCGATCTTCGCCGATATGGGCTTCTCGATCGCCGAAGGCCCGGACATCGAGACCGACGATCTCAACTTCACCAAGCTGAACTTCCCGCTCGGCCATCCGGCGCGCGAGATGCACGACACGTTCTTCTTCAATCCGAAGCCGGACGGCGAGCGGATGCTGCTGCGCACCCATACGAGCCCTGTGCAGGTGCGCACCATGCTGGCGCAGAAGCCGCCGATCCGGGTGATCTGTCCGGGGCGGACCTACCGCATCGATTCGGACGCGACCCACACCCCGCAGTTCCACCAGGTGGAAGGCCTCGTCATCGACAAGGGCAGCCATCTCGGCCATCTGCGCTGGATCCTCGAGGAGTTCTGCAAGGCCTTCTTCGAGGTCGACCAGGTCAAGATGCGCTTCCGGCCCTCGTTCTTCCCGTTCACCGAGCCGTCGCTCGAGGTCGACATCCAGTGCAACCGCCAGGGCGGCGAGATCCGCTTCGGCGAGGGCGAGGACTGGCTGGAGATCCTCGGCTGCGGCATGGTGCATCCGAACGTCATCCGCAACTGCGGCCTCGATCCCGACATCTACCAGGGCTTTGCCTGGGGCATGGGCATCGACCGCATCGCCATGCTGAAATACGGCATCAGCGATCTCAGGCAGTTCTTCGAGGCGGACGTGCGCTGGCAGGCGCATTACGGCTTCCGCCCGCTCGACCTGCCGACCCTCGCCGGCGGGCTCTCCTCGTGAGCGCCGCCCACCCCCTGGAGGCCTATCGCGAAGCGCCGCGCTGGGCGTTCGGCGACGGGCCGGAGCTTGCCGACGCATTGCTGGCACTGGTGCTCGATGGCCGCAAGCGGGCGACCTGCGACTCGCTCGCCGCCTGCCAAGCGAACATCATGCCGCGCATCGGCGAGATCAGCATCGTGCTCGACGGCGCCGGCCGGCCGGCCTGCGCCATCGAGACGACGTCGGTCGAGGTGAAGCGGTTCGGCGAGGTCGACGCGGCCTTTGCCTTCGACGAGGGCGAGGGCGACCGCTCGCTCGCCACCTGGCGGCGCGATCACCAGCGCTACTTCGAGCGGCAGGGCACCTATGCCGAGGACATGCAGGTCGTCTGTGAGCGCTTCAAGCTGCTCGACGTGTTCGAAAGATCGGAAATCCGTCCATGAAATTCACACTCTCCTGGCTGAAGGACCACCTCGACACCGAGGCTGATCTCGCCGAGATCACGGAAACGCTGACCCGCATCGGCCTCGAGGTGGAAAGCCTCGACGATCCGGGCGCGCGGCTGAAGGATTTCACCGTCGCCTATGTGATCTCCGCCGAGCAGCATCCGAACGCCGACCGCCTGAGGGTCTGCATGGTCGATACCGGCGCGGGCGAGCCGGTGCAGGTGGTCTGCGGCGCACCCAATGCGCGGACCGGCATGAAGTCGGTGTTCTCGCCGCCCGGCACCTATATTCCGGGCAAGAACATCACGCTCGGCGTCGGCACGATCCGCGGCGTCGAGAGCCGCGGCATGCTCTGCTCGGCGGCCGAGCTGGAGCTTTCGGAAGATCACGACGGCATCATCGACCTGCCGGCCGATGCGCCGGTCGGCCAGCGCTATGCCGACTATGCCGGGCTGTCCGACCCGGTGATCGAGATCAACCTGACGCCGAACCGGCCGGACTGCACCTCGATCCACGGCATTGCGCGCGACCTCGCGGCCGCCGGCCTCGGCAAGCTGAAGGCCGAGCGCGAGCCGCCGGTGAAGGGCAGCTTCCCGAACCCGCAGGCGATCGAGCTGCGCTTCGCGCCCGGCGAGGAGAAATATTGCCCGGCCTTCGCGCTGCGCCTTGTGCGCGGCGTGAAGAACGGCGCTTCGCCCGAATGGCTGCAGCGCCGGCTGACCGCCATCGGGCTCCGGCCGATCAATGCGCTCGTCGACATCACCAACTACATCACCTTCGACCGCGGCCGGCCGCTGCACGTCTTCGACGCGGCCAAGGTGAAGGGCAAGCTGGTGGTGCGCCGCTCCCAGGCCGGCGAGACGGTGCTCGGCCTCGACGGCCGCATCTACGGGTTCACCGGCAACGAGACGGTGATCGCCGACGACAACGGCGTCGAATCGATCGCCGGCGTGATGGGCGGCGAACATTCCGGCTGCGACGAGAACACCACCGACGTGCTGATCGAATCGGCGCTGTGGGATCCGATCGACATTGCCCGGACCGGGCGCAATCTCGGCATCATCACCGATGCCCGCTACCGGTTCGAGCGCGGCGTCGACCCGAACTACACGGTGCCCGGGGCCGACCTCGCCACCCGCATGGTCATCGACTTCTGCGGCGGCGAGGCGTCCGAGCTGACGCTCGCCGGCGAGATCCCGGATACCGACCTCATCATCAACTTCCCCTATGCCGAGACTCAGCGGCTGACCGGCCTCGACGTGTCCGAGCGGGAATCGAAGCGGATCCTGGAGAGCCTCGGCTTCATGGTGTCGGGCAATGGCCCGGTCGTGAAGGTGGTGCCGCCGTCCTGGCGGCCCGACGTTCACGGCAAGGCCGACCTCACCGAGGAGATCATGCGCATCGCCGGCGTCGACCGGGTGCTGTCGGTGCCGCTCGACCGTGGCGGCACGGTGCCGAAGCCGGTCCTGACGCCGCTGCAGAAGCGCACGCGCATCGCCCGCCGGGCGCTCGCCGCACGCGGCCTCGTCGAGGCCGTCACCTGGAGCTTCATCTCGAAGGCCGAGGCCGAGATGTTCGGCGGCGGCAAGCCCGAACTGGCGCTCGCCAATCCGATCGCGGCCGATCTTTCGGACATGCGGCCGACCCTGCTCGCCGGCCTGATCGCCGCCGCGCAGCGCAATGCCGACCGCGGCTATGGCGACGTCGCGCTGTTCGAGGTCGGCCAGGTGTTTTCGGGCGATCGTCCCGAGGACCAGAAGGTTGCCGCGGCCGGCCTCCGGCGCGGCCTTGCCAAACCGGAAGGCATCGGCCGCAGCTGGCAGGGCTCCGCGCCGGCCGACCTGTTCGACGCCAAGGCCGACGCGCTGGCCGTCCTCTCCGCCGCCGGCCTGTCCACCGGCGCCGTGCAGGTGGTGCCTGGCGCTCCCGCCTGGTTCCACCCCGGCCGGTCCGGCACGCTGCAGATGGGGCCGCAGAACGTCTTCGGCTGGTTCGGCGAGCTCCACCCCGCCGTGCTCGAGGCGCTCGGCGCCAAGGGCACGCTGGTCGCCTTCGAGCTGATCCTCGACAAGGTGCCGGCGCCGAAGGCGCGGCCGACCCGGGCCAAGCCGCAGCTCAGCCTGTCGCCGTTCCAGCCGGTCTCGCGCGACTTCGCCTTCCTGGTCGACCGCAAGGTACGGGCGGCCGACATCGTCAGGGCCGCGCAGGGTGCCGACCGCCAGCTCATCACCGATGCGACGGTGTTCGACGTCTATGAGGGCAAGGGCATCGATCCCGACAGGAAGTCGATCGCTCTCGCCGTCACCCTGCAGCCGCGCGACAAGACGCTGACCGAAGCCGAGATCGAGGCGGTGAGCGGCAAGGTGGTGGCCGAGGTGGTCAAGAAGACCGGCGGCAGCCTCCGGGCTTGAGCCACACGGCCGGTCAGGGATCCTGGTACCGAGCGGCGCGAGTCATCTCGCGCCGCTCCTTTGTTCAGGCGAAGGCGGCGACCGGGAAGATGCCGGCGAAGCGGTCGGCGAGCGCGGCGAGTTCCGCCTCGTGCAGCGCTCTGGCGCCGACCACGCCGCCATCGATGCCGGGCAGGTCGCGCGTCGCGCAGGCATCGCTCGCGACCGACGTCGCATAGCCGAGGTCGAGCGCGGCCCTGACCGTCGACGAGACGCACATATGCGTCATGAAGCCGATGACGATCAGCGGCTTGTCCGGCGCGCCGACGGCGCTGGCCAGCTCCGTTCCCGAGAACGAATTGGGCCGGGGCTTCTCGATCACCTGCTCGCCGGCCTGAGGCCGCAGTGCCTCGATGATCGCGCCGCGCGGCGCCTCGCGGTCGAACGGCCCGCCTTTGCCGCCCTTGTGGGCAATGTGGATGATCCGGCTGCCGGCGGCGCGGGCCTTCGCCAGCAGCGCGGCGGCACGCGCCACGGCCGGCTGCGCGTCGGGCAGGGCGAGCGGACCGTCCAGATATTCGTTCTGGTAGTCGACCAGGACGAGGGTGGCGCCGGCGAGCTTCGGCGCCTGCGGAGTGATGCCGGCCAGGCCGAAGAGGGTAACGGGTTTGGACATCGCGTGTCTCCTTGTACGCCGCCATTGAAGTGGCTGCGCACCTGCAGGTAAATCTGTAATATTGGCAGAAGAGCCTGCATTCTTGCAGGCCTGTGGCGATCCCCGGTCGGGCGCTGCCCGTGAGCCTGGCTGCGGAAAACGGAGGCGGGGGCATGACCTGGGACGATCTCGAGCTGCTGCGCTGCATCGCCGATGCCGGCACCCTGACCCAGGCCGGCCGGATCCTCGGCGTCGACCAGACCACGGCGGCGCGCCGGCTCGCGCGGGTCGAGCGCCAGCTCGGCGTCACCCTGTTCGACCGGATCGACGGCCGGCTGGTGGCGACCCCCGCGCTGGCTGCCGCGCGCGAGCATCTTGCCGTCATGGCGGATGCGGCGCGCCAGTCGGAGGCGGCGCTGCGCCAGACCAAGGCCGAGCTTGACGGCCGGGTGCGCATATCCTCGACCGGCTTCGTGCTGGCCCATCTCTTGGCGCCGGATCTCGCCGCCTTTCATGCCGCGCATCCGCGCATCGTCCTCGATCTTTCCGCCGAGACCCGCAATGTCAGCTTCGAGCGCCGGGAGGCCGACATTTCCATCCGCATGGCCCGGCCGGCGGAGGGCGAGGCGCTGGCCCGCTGGCTTGGCCTGCTCAGGCTCCGCCTCTATCGCGCCGGGGATGGCGAGGGCGCGGCGCCGCTCATGCGCTACGAGGAGGATCTGGCGCATGTGCCCGAGATGCGGGTGCTCGATCGCATCAGGCCGCAGGCGCAGGTGGTGGCGCGGGCCGGCCATCTCGACATTCTCGCCGAAGCGGCGGTGGCGCTCGGCGCCGAGGTCATGCTGCCGGAGGCGCTTGGCGATGCCGATCCGCGCTTCAGACGCGTCGACGATCCCGCCGCGGTCGCCGACCGTGAGCTGTTCATGATGATCCATCCCGACCGACGCCGCTCGGTCAGCGTCTCGGCGGTCGTCGCCTGGATCGAGACGGTCTGCCGCGCCAGGCTGATCCGCTCCGGCGCAGCATAGGGCGATCAGAAGGCCGCTGCCATGGCGGAGCCGGACGAAGCGGACTAGTCTGGACGTTTCGGCTCGTCATTCCGCAGGTCCGCCATGCATCCTCTTCTCAAGCCCACCGCCAGCGCCGGCGCCGTTCCGATCCACGTCGTCAATGCGGCGACGATCGATGCCGTGACGGCCGGCCTGACGTCGGCGCAGCGCGCCTATCTGGCCGCGACCGGCTACGAGCCGAAGCCGGGCAAGGTCGCATTGCTGACCGACGCGGCGGGCACGCTCTCGGTGGTGCTGTTCGGTATCGAGGCGGAGGGCGCCAGGCATGCCGATCCGCTTCTGGCGGGCCGTCTGCCGGCGCAGCTGCCGCCGGGGCTCTATCGCTTCGCCGGCAGGCTCGCCGATGCCGAGCGGGCTGCCTTCGCCTTCCTCGCCGCGCAATATCGCTTCGACCGTTACAAGCAGGCGCCGGCCCGCGAGGTCCTGCTCGCCTTGCCGGAGGGGGTCGACGGCGACAGCCTGACACGGGCGATCGAGGCGACGTTCCTCGCCCGCGATCTCGTCAATACGCCGGCAAACGATCTCGGCCCCGCCGAGCTCGAGGCGGCGATCCGTGAGCTTGCCGGCCGGCACGGCGCCGAGGTCAGCGCGACCGTCGGCGCCGATCTGCTCGCCGCCGGCCTGCCGATGATCCATGCCGTCGGCATGGGCTCGGCGCGGCCGCCGCGTCTCGTCGATCTCACCTGGGGTGACCCGGCCCATGCCAAGGTGACGCTGGTCGGCAAGGGCGTGTGCTTCGACACCGGCGGGCTCGACATCAAGTCCGATGCGGGAATGCTGCTGATGAAGAAGGACATGGGCGGCGCCGCGGCGGCGATCGGCCTTGCCCATATGATCATGGCGGCGAAGCTGCCGGTGCGCCTGAGGCTTCTGGTGCCGGCGGTCGAAAATGCCGTCTCGGGCACGGCCTTCCGGCCGGGCGACGTCTTCCCGACGCGCAAGGGCCTCTCCGTCGAGATCGGCAATACCGACGCCGAGGGACGGCTCGTGCTGTGCGACGCGCTGGCGCTGGCCGACGAGGAGGCGCCGGCGCTGATCGCCGATTTCGCCACGCTGACCGGCGCGGCCCGCGTGGCGCTCGGCCCGGACCTGCCGCCGATCTACAGCCACGACGATGCGCTTGCCGCCGAGCTCGTCGCCGCCGGCGCGCGCGTCGCCGACCCGCTCTGGCGTCTGCCGCTCTGGGCCCCCTATGCGACGGGGCTGGAGAGCCGGGTCGCCGATCTCAACAATGTCGCGACCGGCGGATTTGCCGGTTCGATCACCGCCGCGCTCTATCTCGACCGGTTCGTGGAGAAGGCCAAGGCCTGGATCCATGCCGACATCTATGCCTGGGTGCCGACGGAACGGCCCGGCCGGCCCGCCGGCGGCGAGTTCCAGGCCGGCCGCGCGCTGTTCGAGGTGATCAAGGCGCGCTTCGCCGGCTGACGCGGGCGCCGTTATCCATCGGCCGGTCGACCCGTTGCCGCGGCGTCGGCCGCCCCTTAAGGTCGTCCGTCCAAGCCCTTGGAAGCCAAAGAACAACGATGACGACCGACAGCACATCCGGCAAACGCAATCGCCCGACGATCACCGATCAGGAAGCGCTCGCATTTCATCAGATCGGCAAGCCAGGCAAGCTGGAAGTCGTACCGACCAAGCCGATGGCGACGCAGCGCGACCTGTCGCTCGCCTATTCGCCGGGTGTCGCCGTGCCGGTTCTTGCCATCGCCGAGGACGCCAACCGGGCCTTCGACTATACCGCGCGCGGCAACATGGTCGCCGTCATTACCAATGGCAGCGCCATTCTGGGCCTCGGCAATCTCGGCGCGCTCGCCTCCAAGCCCGTGATGGAGGGCAAGGCGGTCCTGTTCAAGCGCTTCGCCGACGTCGATTCGATCGACCTCGAGGTCGACACGGAGGATGCCGACAAGTTCATCGAGGCGGTGCGCTATCTCGGGCCCTCGTTCGGCGGCATCAACCTCGAGGACATCAAGGCGCCCGAGTGCTTCATCATCGAGCAGCGCCTGCAGGAGCTCATGGACATTCCGGTGTTCCATGACGACCAGCACGGCACCGCGATCATCGCCGCGGCCGGCCTCATCAATGCGCTCGACCTCACCGGCCGCACGGTGAAGGACACCAAGCTCGTGGTGAACGGAGCGGGGGCTGCCGGCATCGCCTGCGTCGAGCTTCTGAAGGCGATGGGCTTCACGCCCGACAACGTCATTCTCTGCGACACCAAGGGCACCATCTATCGCGGCCGCACCGAGGGCATGAACCAGTGGAAGTCGGGCCATGCCGTGGTCACCGACGCCCGTTCGCTGGCCGACGCGGTGAAGGGCGCCGACGTCTTCTTCGGCCTCTCGGTGAAGGGCGCTCTGACGCCGGAGATGGTCCAGTCGATGGCGCCGAAACCGATCATCTTCGCCATGGCCAATCCCGATCCGGAGATCACGCCGGAGGAGGTCCACGCGATCCGTTCCGACGCGATCGTGGCGACCGGCCGCTCGGACTATCCGAATCAGGTCAACAACGTTCTCGGCTTCCCGTTCCTGTTCCGCGGCGCGCTCGACGTGCGCGCGACGCAGATCAACATGGAAATGAAGATCGCCGCGGCCGAGGCGCTCGCCGACCTCGCCCGCCAGGACGTGCCTGACGAAGTCGCCGCGGCCTATGGCGGCGGCCGCCCGAAATTCGGGCCGGACTACATCATCCCCGTGCCGTTCGATCCGCGCCTCATGTATGCCGTGCCGATCGCGGTGGCGAAGGCGGCGATGGATACCGGCGTCGCGCGCCGGCCGATCATCGACATGGCCGCCTACAAGGCGGAGCTGATCGCAAGGCTCAATCCGGTCGCCGGCGTTCTCGCCCGCATCTTCGAGCGGGCCCGCCGGTCGCCGCGCCGCGTCGTCTTCGCCGAGGGCGAGGAGGAGCAGGTGATCCGCGCTGCGCAGAGCTTCGTCAACCAGGGCCTGGGCACCGCCATCCTGGTCGGCCGCGAGGACCGGGTGCGCCAGACCGCGGCGGGCGCCGGCATCGAGCTGAAGGACGGCATCGAGATCGCCAATGCCCGGCTGTCGACGCGCAACGCCGACTATGCCAGCCAGCTCTACGAGCGGCTGCAGCGCCAGGGCTACCTGTTCCGCGACTGCCAGCGCCTGGTCAACCAGGACCGCAACGTGTTCGGCGCGGCCATGGTCGCGGCTGGCGATGCCGACGGCATGGTGACGGGCGTGACGCGCAATTATTCCTCGGCGCTCGAGGACGTGCTGAGGGTGATCGACACCAAGCCGGGGCACCGGCTGATCGGCGTCTCGATCGTTCTGTCGCGCGGCCGCACGGTGCTGGTCGCGGACACCGCGATCACCGAAATGCCGACGGCGCAGGAACTCGCCGAGATCGCGATCGAGGCGGCCCATGCCGCCCGGCGGCTCGGCACCGAGCCGCGGGTGGCGCTGCTCGCCTATTCGACCTTCGGACATCCGCGCGGCGAGCGCTCCGACAAGGTGATCGAGGCGGTCCGGATTCTCGACAGCAAGCGGGTCGATTTCGAATATGACGGCGAGATGGCCGCCGATGTCGCGCTCAACCGCGATCTCATGCAGGCCTATCCGTTCTGCCGCCTGTCGGGCCCCGCCAACGTGCTGGTCATGCCGGCCTTCCACTCGGCCTCCATCTCCACCAAGATGATGCAGGAGCTGGCCGGGGCGACCGTCATCGGGCCGCTGCTGGTCGGCCTCGACAAGCCGGTGCAGATCGTGCCGCTCGGCGCGCGCGACACCGATCTCGTCAATATGGCGGCGCTCGCCGCCTACAATGTGGGCGGCTGACCGCTAGAGGCCGATCGGGGCGGTGTCGAAGTCACCGTCCTGCTCGCCCGGCACCAGGCTCGGCGCCTCGACGGAGGCTTCGATCGCGCGGGCAATGGCGGGAGCCGCCTCCGGCGGCACCGGGCGGGCGAAGACGAACCCCTGGACACAGTCGCAGCCGAGGTCGGTCAGCACCTCGACCTCGGCCTCCCGCTCGGCGCCCTCGGCGACGACCGACATGCCGAGGCCCCGCGACAGCGCGATGATGCCGCCGAGCAGCTTGCGTTTTTCGGGCCGGGTCGCGATGCCGTCGACGAAGGACCGGTCCACCTTCAGCCGGTCGAAGGGCAGGCGGGTGAGATAGCCGAGCGACGAATAGCCCGTGCCGAAATCGTCGAGCGCTAGGCGCACGCCGAGCGCGGAGAGGGCCGTCAGGGTGCGGCTGATGCGCTGCTCGGTATGATCGACGAACAGGCTCTCGGTCAGTTCGAGGCAGAGCAGGTGCGGCGGCAGACCGGTCTCGGCCAGCACGGCAGAGACCGCGGTCTCGAAATCCATGTTCCAGAACTGCGCCGGCGAAACGTTGACCGCGACGCCGCGAGTCGGCAGGCCCTCCTCGATCCAGCTCTGTGCCTGCCGGCAGGCCTCGCGCAGCACCCACAGGCCGAGATCGACGATGAGGCCCGAGCTTTCGGCGACCGGAATGAATTCGGCCGGCGAAACCGGGCCGCGCTCCGGGTGGCTCCAGCGCAGCAGCGCCTCGAAGCCGACCACCTTGCGGACCGGCAGCTCGACCTGGGCCTGGTAGTGGGCGTGGAGCGTGCCTTCGTCGATGGCGCGGCGCAGGTGCCGGCCGAGGTCGAGGCGCTGTTCCACGGCCTGCGCATAGGCGGGGGCGAAGACCATGCTGCGGCCGCGCCCGGCCTCCTTGGCCATGTAGAGCGCGAGATCGGCGTTGCGCATCGCCCCGTCGACGGTGGCGCCATCTTCCGGCAGCTTGGCGATGCCGACGGTCGCGCCGATGAAAGCCTCGCCATCGGCCAGGTCGATCGGCCCGGTCAGCCGCGCGACGATGGTGTCCGCCATGGCGGCAATATCGGCATCCTCGCCGCGCCGCTCCGTCAGAACCGCGAATTCGTCGCCGCCAAGCCGGGCGATGAAGGCCTTCGGCCCGAGCTCCTCGCGCAGCAGGCCGGCGACCTTGGCGAGCAGTTCGTCGCCAGCCGCATGGCCGAGCGAATCGTTGACCTCCTTGAAGCGGTCGAGGTCGATCAGCAGCAGCGCGGCGGCGAGGCCCTGGCGAAAGCAGCCGTCGATGACGGTCGCCAGCTCGCGCTTGAACAGGGCCCGGTTGGCAAGCCCGGTCAGCGGGTCGCGATAGGCGAGCACCTCCAGCCGGCGTTCGGCCTCCTTGCGCTCGGAAATGTCCTGCAACGTGCCGATGAGGCCGAGCACCCGGCCCTCGGCGTCGATCTCGGCCTTGCAGGTCAGGGCGAAGTCGCCGATCGAACCGTCGGCGCGGCGGGCCTGGACGTCGATCGTCTCGGTGCGCTTGGTGCGGATCACCAGCTTCTGCAGGGCAACGATCCGCCCGGCGCCGTCGCCGAGGAAATGGGCGAGGACATTGGCATGGGTCGGGTCGAAGCGGTCGCGATCGAGGCCAAGCAGGGCGAAGCATTCGTGGGCCCAGGTGACGCGTTCGGCGCGCAGGCGATAGGTCCAGGTGCCGATCTTGCCGAGACGGTGCGCCTCGCGCAGCGCCTCGGTGCGCTGGGTCAGGAGGCTCTCGGCCTGGCGCAGCTGGGAAATGTCGCTCGCCGTGCCGCGATAGCCGAGAAAGGTGCCGTCTGCGGCGAAGACCGGCTTGCCGCTGGAACGGATGGTGATGCTCGGCTCGCCCGGATTCTGGATGCTGTAGACGAGATCGCGAAACGGTCGGCGCGCGGCGAGATCGGCAAAATGCTGCTCGATGACCGCCCGGTCCTCGGGCACGATCGGCAAGTCGCGCCGGGTCAGCCCGTCGACGGTCGGCATGGTGACATTGGTCGGCCAGGCCGTGCCGGGAGCGAAATCGATGAAGCGGTGCTCGGCATCCGTCTGCCAGCACCAGTCCGAGGCCGTGCTGACGAAGTCCATCAGGCGCTGCTCGCTTTCGGCCAGCCGGCGCAGCGCCTCGGTTTCGTCGGTGATGTCGCGGCAGATGCCGCAGACCGCAGCGATCCGGCCGTCGGCATCGCGCTCGGCCTCGCCATGGACGATCATCTCGCGCCGCTCGCCGTCCGGGCGCAGATAGGTGCCGCGCACGGTATAGGACCGGCCGGTGCGCCAGCAGGCGTCGAAATGGCGCGCCAGCTCGTCCGGCCCGTCGCCGAGATAGCTCCTGCGGATGGTTTCGAGCGCCACCATGCCGGTCGGTGTCGAGAGCTGGTAGAGCTCCGCCAGCTCCGGCGAGATCCACAGCTGCGTGGCCTCGGGCCCGTTCGCCTTCCAATATCCCATGCGCGCCAGATGCAGCGCGCGGGCCAGCAATGCCGCATCGCCTGCAACGGGCGCTGAGGCACGGCCCGAGGCGTCCTGAGGGTGGGCGATCTGTTGGCCTGCCATGTGCGGAACCGGATGCTGTTGCCCGATTTTCGCCAAACGAGTTTTATCAGTCCGTTAAGTTCGTGAGATTCAACGCTAAATTCGCACGGTCGCAGGTAGCATCATATGGTATTGCAGCCGCTTCTGCCGGTCTTCGACATCGGCCGGGTCCTGATCCGCTGGGAGCCGCGGCGCGGCCTCGCCCGTTTCCTCGCCGACGAAGCCGCGATCGACCGCTTCATGGCCGAGACCGATTTCACCACCTGGCATGGACGCCAGGATGCCGGGCGCAGCGTCGCCGAGGCGGTGGCCGAGGCCAGCCGCCGCTTCCCGCACTATGCCCATGTGCTCGCCGGCTTTTATGAGCATTATGCCGAAAGCCTGCCCGGCGAGGTGCCGGGCACGCGGGCGATCTTCGAGGCGCTGGCGGCGCGGGGGCCCGTCTATGGCCTCTCGAACTTCTCGCGGGAACTGTTCGACCGGATCGCTCCGTCCTACCCCTTCCTCGGCGCCTTCACCGGCCTCGTCCTGTCCGCCGACGAAAGGCTCAACAAGCCGGATCCGCGGATCTACCGGGCGCTCTGCGCCCGCTACGGACTGAGCCCCGAGCGCCTCGTCTTCATCGACGATATCGAGGCCAATGTGGCGGCCGCCCGTGCCGAGGGCATGGCCGGGATCGTCTTCACGGATGCTGCTGCGCTGGCTGCCGCCCTTCGGGTGCACGGTCTGGCGTGGTGACCGGTCCATAGAGCTCCAGCGTTTCGGCGAGGCGGTCGCGATCGAGCGGCTTGGTGACGAAGGCATCCATGCCGGCGGCGATCGCCGCAGCGCGATCCTCGACGAAGGCATTGGCGGTCACCGCGATGATCGGCAGGCGCCGCCCGCCGGTCTCCTTCTCGCGGATCATGCGGGTTGCCGTCAGCCCGTCGCATTCGGGCATCTGCATGTCCATCAGCACCAGGTCGAAGGCGCTGCCCGGCGCAAGCGCGGCCGCGACGGCGGCGTGGCCGTCGCGCACCCAGACGGTTTCGTGGCCGAGCTTTTCGAGGAGCCGGCGTACCAGCAGGGCGTTGATCTCGTTGTCCTCGGCGACCAGCACTTTCAGCGCGCGATCGGTGGGCACCGGCGCCGGCCGCTCGCCGGTTTCCGCCGGGCCTGCCGCCGCATCGCCGGCCGGACGAGGGGCGGCCTGGACGACGAGCGATGCCTCGCGCACCGGCGAGATCAGCCAGCCGGCAATGCCATTTTCGCGCCAGTTGCCGACCGCGCTGCGCTCGGCAGGCCGCACCATCAGCACGGTGTGTTCGACGCGTCCGCCGAGAGCCGCGAGCGTCGCGGCGATCGCATCGTCACCCAGCCGGTGGTCGATCAGCACGGTGTCGAACGGCATGCCGGCCGGAATTTCCGCAGGACCGGCGGCGAGCACGGCGACGGCGCCACGCGCCGCAAGCCGCTGGCGCAGGATGCCGGGCTCGACCGTCGAGCCGGCGACGATCAGGACCTTGAGCCCGTCGAGCCGGCCGAGCGGGGCGGGCTGTTCGGCCGCAGCCTGCAGCGGCAGGCGCAGGGTGAAGACCGAGCCGCGGCCGAGCTCGGTGTCGACCCCGAGCGTGCCGCCCATGCGCGCCACGATGCGGCGCGAAATGGCGAGGCCCAGCCCGGTACCGGCATGGCGCCGGGCGAAGGTCGCCTCGCCCTGCTCGAATTCGTCGAAGATGCGCTCGACATCGTCGGGGGCGATGCCCGGGCCGGTGTCTGCGATCGCAATGACGAGCTCGGCTCCGGCGCGCGAGACGGTGATGCTGACGCCGCCAGTCTCGGTAAACTTCACCGCGTTGCCGGCAAGGTTCAGGAGGATCTGGCGCAGCCGCGTCGCGTCGCCGTCGAGCCGCTGCGGCACGTCGGGCGCGATGGCGGTCGCAAGATCCAGCCCCTTGTCGTGCGCGCGCGGGCCGAGCAGCTCGGCGACGCCCTCGACCACCGCGGCGAGCTCGAAGGGAGCGACGTCGAGATCGAGCCGGCCGGCCTCGATCTTGGAGAAGTCGAGGATTTCGTCGATCAGCGACAGCAGCGCCTCGCCCGACGATTTCACCGCGGCGGCATAGGTCTTCTGCTCGGGGGTCAGACGCGTGTCGAGCAGCAGCGCCGCCATGCCCATAATGCCGTTCAGCGGCGTGCGGATCTCATGGCTGACGGTCGCCAGAAAGCGCGACTTGGCGCTGGAGGCGCTTTCGGCGCGCGCCCGCGACTCGGCGAGCTGAGCCTCGGTCGCCTTGCGCTCGGTGATGTCGCGTCCGGCCGACTGGATCTCGTCGAGGCGGCCGTCGCTGCCGCGCACCGGATGGTGACGCCAGGCGATCCAGCGTTCGCCGTCGGCGGTGGCGATGCGTTCGTCGGCGCTGTGCGATCCGTCCGGCTCGCGCCGCTCGGCGGCGATCTCGATGACATGATGCGTGGTCGTGCGGCCGATCAAGGCGTCGGCCGGCTCGCCGACGAGGGCCGCATAGGCCTGGTTGGCGAAAGTGATGACCTTCTGCCGGTCGCGGCGCACGATCAGGTCGCCCTGGGCATCGACCAGGTCGCGGTGACGCTCTTCGCTTTCGGCGAGCTCGAAGACGCGGTCGGTGAGCGTCTCGACGGTTTCTTCGAGCGCCGCGGTCTTGCGGAGCAGGGCGGTGCGGATATGGGCCAACCGTGCAACCACCGCCAGCGCCGCGACGGCCAGAGCCGCGGCAATTCCGGCGAAGAGCGCTATTGAATCCACGGCTGGCCTCTCCACGCGGTCACAAAAGGAACGGAGGACACTATAGAAATAGGGTTGCCGGGCGGTTACCGGCAAGTCTCGCCGCGACCAGGCAGCGTGACAGCATGCCTCCGAGGGTTGCAAGCTGTCTGATCGGAGGCCTCCACCAACCGCGTGAACCGGCCGCAGGGCGCATCGATGGCGCGGTGGTCCGTCGAGGGCGGCCGCCGGCCCGTCCGGTCACCGGTGCGAGCCGCCAGCGGCGCGGAGGATCGCCTCGACGGTGGCCGCGACCGGCGGACGGCTGTCGATTTCATGGGTTGCGGCCTGGCGCAGCAGCGGCTCGACCCCGGCGACCAGCGCGGCCACCTTGCGCCGCTCGTCGGCGTGATGGCCATAACTGTCCGGGCCGCGTCGGGCGAGCCGCCCCATCAGCGTCTCGACCGGCGCGGAGAGCAGGATGATGGCGTCGAACAGCGAAAACAGCCGGTGCATGTTGGAGGCGCAGCCGCCGACGAAAAGCGGCGCGGCGCGCGGTTCGGACAGCAGGGCGCGAACCCTGTCCTCGCGCCAGACCCAGTCCCGGCCGGCAGCCGGCGTGAGCCTGTCCTCCGGCGCGGCATCGACCCATTCGGACCAGGCGGGGGCGTCGAGGTCGCGGGCATCGTGGCCGCGGTCGGCGAGTTCGCGGATGACCGCCGATTTGCCGGCTCCGGACATGCCGGTGACGAGGATCCGTTTCATGTGGCCTGCTCTCGCGCTGTCGGTCCGGCCGCTCGTCATGCGGGACCATGCATGCGCCACCCTATCCGGATATGGTCGATGGCGGAGGTGCCGATGGCGTTGGTCTTTCAGCTCAGGGATTTCACCGGTGACGATCTCGCCGACGTCGCCCGGCTCTGGCACGACAGCGCCCGGTCGATCGGGCTTGGCTTGTCGTCTCATCCGACGGTGGAAGCCTATCGCGAACGCCTTGCCGGCGAGGAGGCGCGTTCCTGGCGGATCCGCCTTGCGGCCGCGGACGGCAGGCTCGCCGGCTTCGTCGCCATGCAGCCGAGCTCCTGCTGGCTGAGGCAGCTCTTCGTCGCGCCGGCCTTGAAGGGACAGGGCGTCGGCGTGGCACTGCTCGACGACGCCAAGCGCGAGATGCATGGCGGCTTCTGGCTCAGGACCGACGCGGAGAACCGACGGGCGCGGCGCTTCTACGAGCGACACGGCCTCAGGCTCGACCGGCTCGCCGCGCATCCCGACCATGGCCAGATGACGGCACGCTACGTCTGGCCCTGACGGATCAGGTGACGCTCGACAGGCCTGCCGGCATGCCGCGATAGGTCAACGCTTCCGCGAGGTGGAGGCGGCCGAGGCTGGTCGCGCCGTCGAGATCGGCCAGCGTGCGCGCCACCTTCAGCACGCGGTGATAGCCGCGCGCCGAAAGCCGCATCGCCTCGGCGGCGTCGCGCAGGAGCGTCCTGCCGGCCGGATCGAGCGCCGCGACCTCGTCGAGCAGGGCGGGCGGGCAATGGGCGTTGAGGCCGGCGGCAAGGCCGAGCGCCTGGTAGCGCGCCGTCTGCATGGCCCGGGCCCGCGCGACGCGCGCGGCGATCTCTTCGCTGCCTTCGGCCGGAGCCGGCAGGATCAGGTCGGCGGCGGATACTGCCGGCACCGCGACGACGAGATCCATCCGGTCGAGCAGTGGCCCGGAAATGCGCGCCTGGTAGTCGGCCATGCAGCGGTCGTTGGCGCCACGCCGGCAGGCATAGCCCGGCGTGGCGGCCTGGCCGCAGCGGCAAGGATTCATCGCCGCCACCAGCTGGAAGCGGGCGGGGAAACTGACGCGCTGGCTGGCGCGGGCGATCACCGCCTCGCCCGTCTCGATCGGCTGGCGCAGGCCGTCGAGCACATGGGGCTGGAATTCCGGCAGCTCGTCGAGGAACAGGACGCCGTGATGGGCGAGTGAAACCTCGCCGGGCCGGATCCGCTGGCCGCCGCCGACCAGCGCCGGCATGGTGGCCGAATGATGCGGCGCGCGGAACGGCCGGCGCGTGGTGAGCGCGCCCTCCTGAAGCTCGCCCGCCACGGAATGGATCATCGATACTTCGAGCAATTCCGCCGCGGTCAGCGGCGGCAGGATCGAAGGCAGGCGGCTCGCCAGCATCGATTTGCCCGATCCCGGCGGCCCGCTCATCAGCAGCGCATGACCGCCGGCCGCGGCGATCTCGACCGCGCGCTTGGCGCTTTCCTGGCCCTTGATCTCGCGGAAATCGGCCAGCGGGGCATCGACCGCCCGAATGCCGGGTTTCGGGCGGGCGAGCACCTGGGTTCCCTTGAAGTGATTGGCGAGCTGGGTGAGGTTGTCGGGCGCGAGCACGTCGACATCCTCGCCGGCCCAGGCCGCCTCGGGGCCGGACGCGGCCGGGCAGATGATGCCGAGGCCGAGCGCATTGGCCGCTATCGCTGCCGGAAGAACGCCGTTGACGGCGGTCAGGCGGCCGTCGAGCGCGAGCTCGCCGAGCACGACATGGCCGTCCAGCGCATCATGCGGGATGGCGCCGATCGCGGCCATCAGGCCAAGCGCGATCGGCAGGTCGAAATGACTGCCCTCCTTGGGCAGGTCGGCCGGCGCGAGATTGATGGTGATGCGCTTGCCCGGCAGCGCAAGGCCCGAGGCGACGAGCGCGGAGCGCACGCGCTCCTTGGCTTCGTTCACCGCCTTGTCGGGCAGCCCGACAATGTTGAACACGACATTGCCCGAGAGCACATGGACCTGCACGTCCACGGGCTTGGCCTCGATGCCCTGAAAGGCGACCGTCGCGACGCGCTGGACCATGGCTCAACCCCTGGTGGGCAGTCTGCATGGCATAGGTTGTGGGAACAATCAGGGAACATCCCGATGGCGCGACGCCTAGGGCCGGGCGGACACGGTCAGGCGATGGCGCGCCAGAGCGCGAGGCCGGCAATGCCGGAGAGCGCGGCGAGCACCTCGTTGCCGGACAGGCGCATGACCGCCGCGACGAGGGCAAGCGCCACGAGCTCGCCCGGACGGCCGGCGAGCGCCGCCGGCGTCACGATGCCGGCCATGACGGCGACCGGGGTCGCCTTCAGGGCCGCGTCGAGCCGCGGCGTCGCGGTGACGAAGCGCATGAGCCAGAAGCCGCCGGCGCGGCAGGCATAGGAGGTGAGCACCATGACGGCGAGGAGGACGAGGAAGGTCGGGTCGATCGCCATGGTCTCAAGCCGCCTCGGCCGGAGCGCGGATCGCGGCCGTTGCCGCTCCGGCGAGGCCGGCCGCGACGACCGCCCAGCCGGCCGGCGCCAACAGGCTCGCTACGCTCGCCGCCGCGGTGGCCGCGATCAGCGGGAGAGTGTCGCGTGTCCGGTCGAACATGCCGACCGCCATGGCCGCGGCGAAAGCGACGATCAGGAAGTCGAAACCGAGCCGGGAGGGAGAGGGAATGAGGTGGCCGGCAACTTCGCCGAGGAGCGTGCCGGCGAGCCAGCCGGCGAACATGACGAGACCGGAGCCGAGCACGAAGGCCGCGTCGCGCCGGCCGGAGGCATGTTCCTTCATGGCGAGCAGCCAGTTGCCATCGCCCAGAAAGAACAGGCTGAGATAGGCCTTGTGGCCGGGCAGGGCGCCGAGCCAGGGACGCAGTGTCGCGCCGTAGAGAAGGTAGCGGGCGTTCATGAGCAGGATCGTCGCGGCCAGCGCGAAGGCCGTGCCGAGGCCGGCGGTGGCGAAGCCGCCGTCGCGATGGCCGAGCACGCTCAGGGCCGCGAGCTGGGCCGAGCCGGAATAGACCGCAGCACTCATCAGGAGCGCCTCGATGATCGAAAGGCCGGCCTGGCCAGCCACCAGGCCGAAGGCGATGCCGTAGACGAAGGTGCTGCTCGCCAGGGCCTGGGCGGCCCTGGCGCCGGCGGCGAGCCCCGCCAGCGTGAAGGTCACCGGCCGTGAGCTGCCGGTTTGCGCCGTGATGGTCATCACATCTAACCCTCTTGGGGGTTAGAATAGACGAGGCCGACGACCTGTCAACGACCGGCGCCTCGAGGGGACCGGTCGCGCGGGACGCGTGGTGTGGAATATTGAGGCGGCGGCGGTCAGCCGCGCTTCGCCTCGATCGCGTCCCAGACCTGGACGGCAAGGTCGGGACCGCCGAGGCGCTTGATGGCGCGGATGCCGGTCGGCGCCGTGACGTTGATCTCGGTCAGGTTGCCGCCGATCACGTCGATGCCGGCAATGACGAGGCCGCGCGCCTTCAGCTCCGGTCCGATGGTCTCGCAGATCTCGCGCTCGCGCTCGCTGATCCGGGTCGTCTCGGCGGCGCCGCCGCGCACCATGTTGGACCGCAGGTCGTCGGCCGCGGGCACGCGGTTGACCGCGCCGGCGAAGACGCCGTCGACAAGGATGATGCGCTTGTCGCCGGCGCGTACCGCGGGAAGGTAGCGCTGGATCACCCAGGGCTCGCGGCCGAGGCTTGCGAAGGTATCGAGGAAGGAGCCGAAATTCTCGTCGTCGGTGCGGATCCGGAAGACGCCGGCGCCGCCATGGCCGTAGAGCGGTTTCATGACGATGTCGCCCATCTCGGCCCGGAAGGCCTTGATCTCCTCGGGGTCGCGGGTGATCAGCGTCGTCGGCATCAGCTGCGGAAACAGCGTCACGAAGATCTTTTCCGGCGCGTTGCGGACGTGGAAGGGATCGTTGACGACGAGGGTCTTCGGATGGACGCGCTCCAGGAAGTGGGTCGCGGTGATGTAATGCAGGTCGAAGGGCGGATCCTGGCGCATCAGGACCACGTCGAATTCGTCAAGGCGCGTGCGCACCGGCGCGCCGGCGGTGAAATGGTCGCCCTCGACGTCGCGCACGGTCAGCGGCGAGACCCAGGCGGTGGGCACGCCGTCGGTGAGGGCCATGCGGTCGGGGTGATACCAGCCGATCTCGTGGCCGCGGGCCTGCGCCTCCAGGATCAGCGCGAAACCGGAATCCCCCTTGATCTTGATGGTCTCGATGGGGTCCATCTGGAAAGCGACCTTGAGCCGCATGGGCGTTCCTTTCAGAAATTCGCGTCGAAGGCACCTGGAATATGGCGCGGCAGGGCGCCCTTCGATACCAGGATCATATCGTAACGCCTATCGCAGTCGGCATGGCGGGGATGCGCGGCGCAGAAGCGCTCGGCGGCGGCGGTGATGCGCCGGCGCTGGGCGAAGCCGAGCGCGATCTCGGCATCGGCGAGCCGGGTGCGCGCCTTGACCTCGACGAAGACCAGCCAGTTGCCGCGCCGGACGATCAGGTCGATCTCGGCCCCCGGCGCGCGCCAGCGGCGGGCGAGAATGCGATAGCCCTTCAGCATGAGCATGAGGGCGGCCGTGGTCTCGGCGAGCCGGCCGCGCCCCCAGGCGCCGGAGCGTTTCGGATCGGCCTCGCGCCGGCGCGGCCGGGCGCGGCTCACGGCGCCCCGCCCGCATCGCCACGGGCCAGTTCCAGGGCCCGCTGGTACAGCTCGCGCCGGGCAAGGCCGGTGGCGGCGGCGACCGCGGCGGCCGCATCCTTGACGGAGTGGCCGGCAAGCGCCGCGCGCAGCATGGCATCGACATCGTCGGCCGGCGGCGGCGGCGCTTCCCCGGGCGGGCCGATCACCAGAACGATCTCGCCTTTCGGCTCGGGCGCGGCGGCGTAGTGGGTGGCGAGCGCGCCGAGCGAAGCCGAGCGCACCTCCTCATGCGCCTTGGTGAGCTCGCGGCAGACCGCGGCGGGCCGGTCGCCGAGCTCGGCGGCGAGATCGGCGAGCGAGGCGGCAAGGCGCGGGCCGGTTTCGAAAAAGACCAGCGAGCCGGGGACGCCGGCCAGCGCCCGGGCCCGGCCTCGGCGGCCGACCGTCCTGGCCGGCAGGAAGCCGTCGAAGAAGAAGGCGTCGGTTGGCAGCGCCGCCGCGACCAGCGCCGCCATGACCGCCGACGGTCCGGGCACCGGCACGACGGCAAGGCCGGCGGCGCGCGCCGCCTCGACCAGCTTGAAGCCGGGATCGGAGACCAGCGGCGTGCCGGCATCGGAGCAGAGCGCGACCGCTTCGCCGGCTTCGAGCCGCGCCAGCAGTTTCGGGCGCATCTCCGCGGCGTTGTGCTCGTGATAGGGCAGCAGCGGCACGGTGATGCCGAAATGATCGATCAGCCGGCGCGTGACACGGGTGTCCTCGCAGGCCACGACATGGGCGGCCGCCAGGGTCTCGACGGCGCGAATGGTGATGTCGCGCAGATTGCCGATCGGGGTCGCCACCACATGCAGGCCCGGCTCGAGCGGCCGCGCGCTGAAGGCGGTGCCGCCGACGAGATAGCGGCGCGCGGGGGCGGGCGTTGCGGCGGGGCGCGTCATCAAGAATCAATCTCCGCTGGGAATATGCCGGGCAGCGACTTTCGCCGGCGGGCCGGGCCGCGATCGCATGCGGCCCGGCCCACGGCTGCGTCACCTAGCCTGGATCGGCCGTGCCCGCCATGGCCGCGCCGGCCGGATTCGCGTGGAGGGAGGATGCATGGAGACGGCGATTGTTGCACAGGTGCAACGCCGATCCGCGTCCGAAGGTTTGACCTTGGCGCTGCGACACGGTTAATGCGACATAGTGGGCGGGGAGCCTGGGGCATGTGGAGGCCTTTCGTGGTGACGAGACCGGCTGTTCGACAAGACTTTAGCCCGGCGCGCGATGCGACGGCCGGCCTTTTGAAGATCAATCTCGCCCGGCGCGGCTTCATATCCGCGGCCATGCTCACCATGCTGGCCGGCTGCTCGGGCCTCAATACCGACGGTTCCGCCCCCGGCGCGCCCGGCGTCCCGGCTGCGACCGGACCCGCCACGCCCGGCACGACCATCGGCAACGGTTCGGTGAAGGTCGCGCTGCTGCTGCCGCTTTCGGCGGGGGGCCAGTTCGGCGCCATCGCCACCGGCATGCGCAATGCCGCCGAGCTCGCGGTCGCCGATTTCCAGGGGGCCGACATCACCATCCTCGTCAAGGATGACGGTGGCACCGCCCAGGGCGCGCAGGCCGCGGCGCAGGCCGCCATCCAGGAAGGTGCGGAAATCATCCTCGGCCCCGTGCTCGCCGACGCCGTGCGCGGCGCCGCCGCCGTCGCCCGCCCGGCGGGCAAGCCGATCATCGCCTATTCCACCGATGTCGGCGTCGCCAGCCGTGGCGTCTACGTGATGGGCATCACGCCGCAGGTGAGCGTCGACCGCATCGTCGAATATGCCGCCCAGCAGGGCAAGCGCTCCTATGCCGCCTTCGTGCCGAACTCGGCCTATGGCCAGGTGGTGCAGGGCGCCTTCCAGGAAGCCGTCAGCCGCACCGGCGGCCGGGTCGTCGCGATCGAAAGCTTCCCGACCGAGGCGAGCGGCATCAATGCCGCCGCCACCAAGCTCTCCGGCGTTGCCGGCCAGATCGATGCGATCTTCGTGCCGGATCCCTATAACGGCCAGGCGGTGCGGGCCCTGGCGGCCGCCGGCATCAACACCCAGCGCGTCCAGGTGCTCGGCCTCGGAACCTGGGTCGACAATCGCGCCGCGGCGCAGGCGGCGCCTGGCGCGGTCTATTCCGCGCCGGACGGCGCGGGCTTCCGCAATTTCGCGACGCGCTACCGCGCCCGTTTCAACAGCGATCCGCCGCGCACGGCGGCCCTTGCCTACGATTCGGTGTCGCTGGTCACCGCGCTGGTGCGCACCCAGGGCTCGCAGCGCTTCTCGGAAAGCGTCCTGACCAACGCCGCCGGCGCCAATGGCGTCGACGGCCTGTTCCGCTTCCGGCCCGACGGCACGACCCAGCGCGGCCTTGCCGTGGTCAATGCGAGCGGACGGGTGGTGAGCCCGGCGCCGCGCTCCTTCAACGCCGGCAGCTGAGGCCGGCATCGACGGACGGATCGGGAAGCCGGCCTCGCGCCGGCTTCTTTCGTTCCGGCCGGGGTGACGGCCGGCGCACGCCTCCCATGCGGCCGGGCCGGTTCGGCGCAGGGCCAAATCGGCTATGGCTTGCACATCATGAAAGAAGGACCGCTTGCGCTCGACGGGGCCACCCCGCTCGCGCCCGCCGCCGATCCGGCCGCGGCGCGCCTCAGGCTGAAGGGTATCGGCCTGATGGTGATGGCGCTCGCCTGCTTCGCCTGCCTCGATACCATCGCCAAGGGTCTCAACACGGTGATGGATCCGATCCAGGTGGTCTGGGCACGCTACACGGCGGCGCTGGTGCTGGTCCTGATCATGTTCAATCCGCTGCGCAATCCGCAGGTGCTGGTGACGCGGCGGCCGTGGATCCAGGCGATCCGCTCGGCGCTGCTGTTCGGCTCCACAGCGTTCAATTTCATCGCCCTGCAATATCTCCAGCTCGACCAGACGGTGTCGATCATGTTCGCGACGCCGTTCATCGTCGCGGTGCTGGCCGGCCCGTTCCTCGGCGAATGGATCGGTCCGCGCCGCTGGGCGGCGGTCGTCGTCGGCTTCATCGGCGTCATCGTGGTGACCCAGCCGTGGAGCGGGCGGATGCACTGGTCGATGCTGCTGTCGCTCAGCGGCGCCTTCTTCTACGCGGTCTACAGCCTGCAGACGCGCGTGCTGGCGAACTATGATTCCGCCGGCACCACGTCGATCTACTCGGTCGCCTTCGGCGCGCTGGTCGCAAGCTGCCTCGTGCCGTTCGTCTGGGTCACGCCGACGAGCCTCTGGGTCGTGGTCGGCATGGCCGCGATGGGTGCGCTCGGCGCCATCGGCCACTGGCTGCTGATCCGCGCGCACGGCCTCGCGCCGGCCGGCGTGCTCTCGCCCTTCATCTATACCCAGATCGTCTGGATGGTGACCTTCGGCGCCCTGTTCTTCGGCCAGGTTCCCGCGCCGAACACCCTTGCCGGGGCGGCCATCGTCATCGCTTCCGGCCTCTATCTGCTCTACCGGGAGCGGGTGGTGAAGGGCGCCGGCCCGGCGGCTTGACCGTCCGGCAATTTGTCGCATACGGTTATGTACAGATAGGGTTTTGCGTGGCTTTGGGCAGCACGAACCGCCCAAACGCACCGTCATAGGGCTGCGAGGGGGCTTGGTCATGTCGACGGACGCAGGCCATGCGGGCGACCTCTTCATCGTCGATGACGACGCCGCCATTCGCGACGCGCTGACCATCCTGTTCGAGCAATCCGGGTTTCGCGTCGCCGGCTATGCCGACGGCCCGACGACACTCGCCGCCCTGCAGCACCGCTCACCCGATGCCATCCTGCTCGACGTGCAATTGCCCGGTCCGAGCGGGCTCGACGTGCTGCGCCAGCTCAATGCCCGCAAATTCGCCGGGCCGGTCGTCATGATCTCCGGCCATGCCGACATTCCCATGGCGGTGGAGGCGATCAAGACCGGCGCTGTCGACCTCGTCGAAAAGCCCTTCGACGCCGAGAAGGTCATCGTGCAGGTGGTGCAGGCGCTGGCCGCGCACAACCGGCGCCGGGCCGAGCGGGCGGATCCCGTCGCGGCGCTCGGGCCGGATGGCGCGAGCCTGCTCACCCCACGCGAGCGCGACGTGCTGCAGGAGCTCGTGCGCGGCGCCTCCAACAAGGAAGCCGGGCGCAGCCTCGGCATCAGCCCGCGGACCATCGAGGTCCACCGCGCCCGGATCATGGAAAAGCTCGGCGCCAAGAATGCCGCCGATCTCGTCCGCGTCATCTACGACGAGCGGCGCTGATCGGCGCCGCCAGACTTGTCGCTGGCGCCGATCCTGCCCGAAAGTTGCACTTGATCGCGGCTCTGCAGCCGCCTTATCGTGAAGAAATCGGCGTCCGGACCTGATCGAGGGACGCCTGTGGGCCGTGCATGCGCATTTCCGCGACTTGCGAGGCTGGCCATGTCCGAGGAACCCGTTCTCTACGCACGCCTGCAGGGTGGTGTCCTGGAGGTCGCGTCCGACCGCCTCACCCTGCGTTCGCCGTCCGGCCGCCTGGTGGCGGTCGAGGATCACGTGCGCACGCTCTTCGCCAAGGTGCCGGAGATCCGCCTCATGACAGTGGATGAGGCGCCCTGGATCCTGTCCCACCACATCCTCACCGCGCCGTTCCGGCGGGCCGCCTGATCGCCTTCCCCGCTCCAACGGATCTTTTGCGCCGCTGCCGCGTTTGGCCCGGCGTCGTCACGCCGCGGGCTGAATGCCGCTCACCCGCCGTTCATCATGGGCGTGCCATGGCCTTTCTCCCGCGGCCGGCGCTATAAGCGGCGGGCCGCTCCTTTTCTCGTCGCGCGAAGGTTCATCCCGCATGTTTCCAAAACCGCTGCCGTCGCTGACCCCGAACACAGCCGCCTATGAATCGCTGCCGATGGTCAAGCCCACGGGCTTCCGCGAATATGACGCCCGCTGGTTCTTCGGCAAGGAACTCAACCTGATGGGCGTGCAGGCCGTCGGCATGGGCCTCGGCACGCTGATCGGCCGGCTCGGCGTCAAGCGCGAGATCGTGGTCGGCCACGATTTCCGCAGCTATTCCGCCTCCATCAAGATGGCGCTGGTCTCCGGGCTGATGGCCGCCGGCTGCAAGGTGCGCGACATCGGCCTGGCCATGTCGCCCATGGCCTATTTCGCCCAGTTCGAGCTGGACGTGCCTTGCGTCGCGATGGTCACCGCCAGCCACAACGACAATGGCTGGACCGGCGTCAAGATGGGGGCGCAGCGCCCGGTCACCTTCGGGCCCGACGAGATGTCGGCCCTGAAGAAGATCGTGCTGGAGGCTGATTTCGACCTGGTCGGCGGCGGCTCCTACCTGTTCATCGAGGATTTTGCCGGCCGCTATATCCGCGACCTCACCAACCGGCCGAAGATCAGCCGCAAGCTGAAGGTGGTCGCCGCCTGCGGCAACGGCACGGCCGGCGCCTTCGCCCCGCAGATTCTGGAAAAGCTCGGCTGCGAGGTGATCCCGCTCGATGCCGAGCTCGATTTCAACTTCCCGCGCTACAACCCGAACCCCGAGGACATGAAGATGCTTCATGCCATGGCGGATGCGGTGAAGGAGCACGCCGCCGATGTCGGCCTCGGCTTCGATGGCGACGGCGACCGTTGCGGTGTCGTCGACAATCACGGCGAGGAGATCTTCGCCGACAAGATCGGCGTGATGCTGGCGCGCGACCTTGCCAAGGTGCACGGCCCCTCGCAGTTCGTGGTCGACGTCAAGTCGACCGGCCTGTTCGCCTCCGATCCGGAGCTGAAGCGGCTCGGCGCCACCACCGACTACTGGAAGACCGGCCATTCCTACATCAAGCGACGGGTGCGCGACCTGAAGGCGCTGGCCGGCTTCGAAAAGTCCGGCCACTTCTTCTTCAATGCGCCGGTCGGGCGCGGCTATGACGACGGTGTCGTGACCGCGATCGCCGTCATCGACATGCTCGACCGCAATCCCACCAAGTCGATGGCCGAGCTCTATGCCGACGTGCCGAAGACCTGGGGCACGCCGACCATGGCGCCGAAATGCGCCGACGAGGTCAAATACGACGTGGTCGATCGCATCACCAAGCGCTTCGAGGACATGCGCGACCACGCCCAGCGCGTCGCCGACCATGCCATCGTCGACATCGTCACCGTCAACGGCGTGCGCGTCACCGCCTCCGACGGCACCTGGGGCCTGGTGCGCGCCTCGTCGAACAAGCCGGAACTGGTGGTCGTGGTGGAGAGCCCGGTCTCGGAGCAGCGCATGCGCGACATGTTCAAGGCGGTCGACGCAGTGGTGCGCGAGAACCCGGAAGTCGGCGAATATAACCAGACGATCTGACGTAGCGTAAAAAATTCCGGCGGGCACGCCATCGGCCCGCCGGAATTTACCAGTCGTTAACCATGCCGTGTGAGGCTTTCCCGGACAAAGCAGGCCGGGGGGCTCCATGACTGAAACGACGTCCGTCAGCGACGACATCAAGCGCGTGACCCATCGCGCGGAAATCGAAACCCTGCGCGCCATCACGAGCGGCATCGCCTCGTTCGGCGCCGCGGTGCGCAGCAGCCCGCTGAGCAATACGCAGAAGTCGCGCGTGCTCGCGAGCCTCGCCGAAGCCTCCGGCAACATGCTGGTCGCGACCAGCACCTACATGACCGAGCTCGGCGCCGCCCGCACCCAGTAGCGCCGGCGGCAAGGCCTGCGGACCGCCATCGGGTGCCGCGCCGGCTAGCGGAAACTGCCATGTCCGCCGGAGCCCGCACGGCGCCGGCGGTCTTCCGTCGTCCGCGGCCCGGCGGACGCGGCGGATGGGCGCATCCGCCCGGTTTTGCTTGCAAAGAATCCGGCTCGGCCTATGTCATCGATCCGTCGCGCCTCCGTCATTCGCCTGTCTGCTTGATGCGGGACGAGGAGCGACGGGCATGGGACGAATCGACGCGGGTCGGTCTCGCCGTCATGCCGTCGGGAGACAACGGCCATGACCGAGCCGGTCGCCAAGCGCCAGATGACGCCGATACGTGCCTTCGACCCGTCGGTCTGGGCCGACCAGGGACGCAAGATCATCCCGATGATGCGCGCCTATGGCGGCATCCGCCTGCGCGATGCCCGCGCGGACCTGCCCGAGACGCTCGGCCGCATCGGTTCGCTGGAGGTCAGGCTCGCCGCCAATGCCGCCGAAGTGCGGCGGGCGCAGAAGCTGCGCTTCAAGGTCTTCTACGAGGAGATGCAGGCGATCGCCGACGGCGCCTCCAAGCTGGCGCGCCGCGACATCGATGCCTTCGACGCGATCTGCGACCACCTGGTGGTGATCGATCACGACGTGATCAAGCGGCCGCGCTTCGGTCCGCCGCGGCCAGCCATCGTCGGCACCTACCGCCTGCTGCGGCAGGAGGTGGCCGACCGCCATGGCGGATTCTACACCGCCTCCGAATTCGACATTTCCGGCCTGCTCGCGCGCCACAAGGGCCTGCGCTTCCTCGAACTCGGCCGGTCCTGCGTCAAGCCGGCCTACCGCAACAAGCGCACGGTGGAACTGCTCTGGCACGGCATCTGGACCTATGTGCTGCGGCACCGGATCGACGCCATGTTCGGCTGCGCCAGCCTCGACGGCACCGATCCGCGCGCGCTGTCGCTGGAACTGTCGTTCCTGCATCACCATGCCGCGGCGCCCACCGAATGGGCGGCGCGCGCGCTGCCTTCGCGTTATGTCGGCATGGACCGGCTGTCCAAGGACGCGGTCGACGTCAAGCGCGCGCTGCATGCCCTGCCGCCGCTGATCAAGGGCTATCTCCGGCTCGGGGCGCATATCGGCGAGGGCGCCGTGGTCGACCACCAGTTCGGCACGACCGACGTCCTGGTGGTGCTGCCCGTCTCGGCGATCAATCCGCGCTATATCGGCCATTTCGGCGCGCAGGGCGAGCGCCACGCGGCATGATGGGCGCCGGGCGGCCCGGGACGCCGACGTGCCGGGCTGGCGCGATTGGCGCCACCGGATCGTGTGCGACGCGGCGGCCGGCCGTCACACGGCCTGGCCGGCGCTCCAGCCCGAGGACCAGGCCCACTGGAAATTGTAGCCGCCGAGCCAGCCGGTGACATCGACCACCTCGCCGATGAAATAGAGACCGGGCACGGCGCGCGCCTCCATGGTGCGGGAATCGAGATCGCGGGTGTCGACGCCGCCGAGCGTCACCTCGGCGGTGCGATAGCCCTCCGAGCCGTTCGGTTTCACCCGCCAGCCATTGACCGCCGCATCGACGCGGGCGAGCTGCTTGTCGGAGAGATCGGCAAGATTGCCGGCAAGGCCGAACTCCTCGGCAAGATGCTGGGCGAGGCGTTTCGGCAGGTGCGCGGCAAGCGCCGTCTGCAGCGCCTGCCGGCCGTTCGCCGCGCGCGCCGCGCGCAGGGCCGCCATCAGATCGGTGCCGGGCAGCATGGCGATGCCGATCTCGTCGCCCTCGCGCCAGAACGAGGAGATCTGCAGGATGGCCGGGCCGCTGAGCCCGCGGTGGGTGAACAGCATGGCCTCGGCGAACCGGGTCTTGCCGTGGCTCGCCACGGCATCGACCGCGATGCCGGCGAGGGGGCCGAGCCGGGCGAGCAGGTCGGGCGCGAAGGTGAGCGGCACGAGGCCGGGACGGGTCTCGACGAGGCCGAGGCCGAAGCGCTCCGCCAGCTCGTAGCCGAGGCCGGTCGCGCCCATTTTGGGGATCGACTTGCCGCCGGTCGCCACCACCAGGGCCGTCGCGACGACGGACCCCTGGTCGAACGCGATATGAAAACCGTCCTCGCGCCTTGCCACATCGCGCAGCGTCGTCCTCAGGCTGAGCTCGACGCCGTGACGGCGCATCGCGCCGGTGAGGAGATCGATGATCTCGCGGGCCGATCCGTCGCAGAAGAGCTGGCCGAGGGTCTTTTCGTGAAAGGCGATGCCGGCCGCCTTCACCCAGCCGATGAAGTCGTGCTGGGTGTAGCGGCTGAGCGCCGAAATGCAGAAGCGCGGATTTTGCGACAGGAACTGGCGCGGGCTCGTATTGAGATTGGTGAAGTTGCAGCGGCCGCCGCCGGAAATGCGGATCTTCTCGCCCGGCGCGGCGGCATGGTCGACGACCAGCACGCGGCGGCCGCGCTTGCCGGCCTCGATCGCGCACATCATGCCGGCCGCGCCGGCGCCCAGCACGACCGCGTCGTAGCGGGCCGGTGAAAGCCTGGCGCTCATCGGCCGGCGCCCTTGGGATCGCGCTCCGTCATCGGCTCAGTGAACGGCGACGGGATCGCCGACGGCGATGCGGCCGCTGGTCCTGATGCCGACATAGATGCCGCAATCGGCATGGCCGTAGGTGCGCATCAGGACGGCGGGGATCATGACGTCGCGCATCGCCGTCTTCGGATTGACGGTCGTCGCGGCGCAGCGCTCGGTGCGCTTGAGGCCGTGCACCTGGACGCCGCCGAGCCGCACCGGCTTGTCGATCCAGTCGAATTCGGCGAAGGCCGGCAGATCGTCGAGATAGATGTTGGCGCGGAAGCGCAGCGGGTCGAGCGCCATGCCGACCTCCTTCTCCAGCGCCCGGACGGTGGCCAGATTGATGACCGAGGCGAAACCCGAACGCGAATCCATGAAGCGGAAGCCGGCCGGGGCGGTCAGCACCCTGGGCTCGCCGGCGAGCTCCCGGCCGAGGAACCCCCTGAAGAAGGCTTCGACCGCCGCACGCCCCTCCGCCGTCGCGAGATTCGCGCGGACCGGCTCGATTCCGTCGCCCGCTATGCCGAGCTCGCCGCTCGCGGCCTCGTAGCGCGTCTTCAGCTTCGCCAGCGCCGCCTGGCGCGCCAGGACCAGGAACTTGGTCTTGGGCTGGTGTTCCGGGGCGGCGGGGTCGAAGCCGGAGGGGCCATTCTCGATGGCGAACAGCCGATCGCCGGGAAAATGCGCCGCAGCCGTCAGTTCCGCTTCCGTCAGCGGTTCGGCGGAAAGCCCCTTGACGGGATAGCGATAGAGCGCGGCAATGCGGGCGGCCATGGCGAAACGTCCTGCGTCGTGATCGGCGGCCCCGACGTGGCGGAAGGCGCCGGCCGGGTCAAGTTCAGCGCCGGTCACTCATGGTTGCGGGCCTGTCGTGCGGATCACGACGGCGTGAGATTGCCTCTTCCGTCCCGCGGCCCGCCTCCCCATATCCGGCCTGCCGGTCGCTTCGGGGCCGGACATCAATTCGGTCGGACGCTTCATCCGGGCTCAGGCGAGACGGCGGGGGCGGGCAGAAGGAGAGGCCAGATGAATTTCGACAAATATACCGAGCGCGCGCGCGGTTTCGTGCAGTCGGCCCAGATGCTGGCAACGCGCGAGGGGCATCAGCAGTTTGCGCCGGAGCACCTCCTGAAGGTGCTGCTCGACGATCCGGAGGGCCTGTCGGCCGGACTGATCCGCCAGGCGGGTGGTCAGCCGCAGGTCGCACTCGCCCGGACCGAGGAGGCGCTGGCGAAGATTCCGAAGGTGCAGGGTTCCGGCGCCGGCCAGCTCTATCTGGCGCCCGGCATTGCCCGCGTCTTCGCAGCCGCCGAGAAGGCCGCCGAGAAGGCCGGCGACAGTTTCGTCACCGTCGAGCGGCTGCTGCTCGCGCTGGCGCTTGAAAAAGATACCGAGGCCGGCAAGGCGCTGAGCGCCGCCCATGCCACCCCGCAGGCGCTGAACAAGGCGATCGAGGCGCTGCGCAAGGGCCGCACGGCCGATTCGGCCTCGGCCGAGAACGCCTATGACGCGCTGAAGAAATATGCCCGCGACCTGACCGCCGCGGCGCGCGAGGGCAAGCTCGACCCGGTCATCGGCCGCGACGAGGAGATCCGCCGCACCATCCAGGTTCTGTCGCGCCGGACCAAGAACAATCCCGTGCTGATCGGCGAGCCCGGCGTCGGCAAGACCGCCATCGTCGAGGGCCTGGCGCTGCGCGTCATCGACGGGGACGTGCCGGAGAGCCTGAAGGACAAGGCGATCCTGTCGCTCGACATGGGCGCGCTGATCGCCGGCGCCAAATATCGCGGCGAGTTCGAGGAGCGGCTGAAGGCCGTCCTGCAGGAAGTGACGTCGTCCGACGGCGGCATCGTGCTGTTCATCGACGAGATGCACACGCTCGTCGGCGCCGGCAAGGCGGACGGGGCGATGGACGCCTCCAACCTCCTGAAGCCGGCTCTGGCGCGCGGCGAGCTGCACTGCATCGGCGCGACCACGCTCGACGAATATCGCAAGCACGTGGAGAAGGATCCGGCGCTCGCCCGCAGGTTCCAGCCCGTCTTCGTCGACGAGCCCTCGGTCGAGGACACCGTTTCGATCCTGCGCGGCATCAAGGAAAAATACGAGCAGCATCACCAGGTCAGGATCACCGACGGCGCGATCGTCGCCGCGGCGACCCTGTCGAACCGCTACATTACCGACCGCTTCCTGCCCGACAAGGCGATCGACCTCGTCGACGAGGCGGCCGCGCGGCTGCGCATGCAGGTCGATTCCAAGCCGGAAGAGCTCGACGAGATCGACCGGCGCGTGATCCAGCTCAAGATCGAGCAGGAGGCGCTGAAGCGCGAGACCGATGCCGCCTCGAAGGACCGGCTGAAGCGGCTCGACAAGGACCTCGCCGCTCTCGAGGAGGAGAGCGCCGCGCTCACCGCGCGCTGGAAGGCGGAGAAGGACAAGCTTGGCGCTGCCGCCGACATCAAGCGGCGGCTCGACGAGGCGCGCAACGGCCTGGCCAATGCCCAGCGCAAGGGCGATTGGGCGAAGGCGGGCGAGCTGTCCTACGGCGTCATTCCCGAGCTCGAGAAGCGGCTCGCCGAAACCGAGCAGCAGAGCGCCAGCGCCATGGTGGAGGAGGCGGTGACCGCCGACCATGTGGCGCAGGTCGTCTCGCGCTGGACCGGCGTGCCGGTCGACCGGATGCTGGAAGGCGAGCGCGACAAGCTCCTGCGCATGGAGGACGAGATCGGCCGCCGGGTCGTCGGCCAGGGCGAGGCGGTCAAGGCGGTCTCGACCGCGGTGCGCCGCGCCCGCGCCGGCCTGCAGGATCCCAACCGGCCGATCGGCTCGTTCATGTTCCTCGGGCCCACCGGCGTCGGCAAGACCGAGCTGACCAAGGCGCTCGCCGAGTTCCTGTTCGACGACGAGACCGCCATGGTCCGGATCGACATGTCCGAATATATGGAGAAGCACTCGGTGAGCCGGCTCATCGGGGCGCCTCCCGGCTATGTCGGTTATGACGAAGGCGGCGCGCTGACCGAGGCGGTGCGGCGGCGGCCCTATCAGGTCGTGCTGTTCGACGAGATCGAAAAGGCCCATCCCGACGTCTTCAACGTGCTGCTGCAGGTGCTCGACGACGGCCGCCTGACCGACGGTCAGGGCCGCACCGTCGATTTCCGCAACGTGCTCGTCATCATGACCTCGAATCTCGGCTCCGAGCTTCTGGTCATGCAGAACGAGAACGAGGACGTCGACCAGGTGCGCGACGGCGTGATGGCCATCGTGCGCGGCCATTTCCGCCCCGAGTTCCTGAACCGGGTCGACGAGATCATCCTGTTCGGCCGCCTGAAGCGCGAGCAGATGACCGCGATCGTCGAGATCCAGCTGAAGCGGCTGCAGAAGCTGCTCGACGAGCGCAAGATCGTGCTCGACCTCGACGGCAAGGCCAAGGCCTGGCTCGCCGACAAGGGCTACGATCCCGCCTATGGCGCGCGCCCCTTGAAGCGCGTGATCCAGAAATGGCTGCAGGATCCGCTGGCCGAGAAGCTGCTCGGCGGCGAGATCAAGGACGGCGATACGGTGAAGGTGACCGCCGGCACCGACCGCCTGTTCTTCGAGACCGGGGCGGCGGCGGTCGCGGCGGAGTGAGCCGCGACGCCGTGATGCCTCCCGGGCACCGCTTCGGGGCCGGCCGGTTCAGGCCGGCCCCGCTGCCGTAGCCCTTGCCGTCTTTCCAGGGTAGAAGGCCGGTCATGACCACGTTCAAACCCATTCATGTCGTCGGCGGCGGCCTTGCCGGCTCGGAAGCGGCCTGGCAGATCGCCGGTGCCGGCGTGCCGGTCGTCCTGCACGAAATGCGCCCGGTGCGCGAGACCGACGCCCACAAGACCGACGGGCTGGCCGAGCTCGTCTGCTCCAATTCCTTCCGGTCCGATGATGCCGAGACCAATGCGGTCGGGCTCCTGCATGCCGAGATGCGGCGGGCGGGCTCGCTGATCATGCGCATGGGCGATGCCCATCAGGTGCCGGCCGGCGGCGCGCTGGCCGTCGACCGCGACGGTTTCAGCCAGGGCGTCACCGCCGCGCTCGAGGCGCATCCCCTGGTGACCATCGAGCGCGGCGAGGTCGCCGGCCTGCCGCCGGCGGACTGGGACAGTGTCATCGTCGCGACCGGGCCGCTGACCTCGCCGGCGCTCGCCGCGGCGATCCAGTCGATCACCGGCGAGAATGCGCTCGCCTTTTTCGACGCGATCGCGCCGATCGTGCATTTCGACACGATCGACATGGAGGTGGCCTGGTTCCAGTCGCGCTACGACAAGGCGGGGCCCGGAGGCACCGGCGCCGACTACATCAACTGCCCGATGAACCGCGAGCAGTACGAGGCTTTCGTCGACGCGCTGCTCGCCGGCGAGAAGACCGAGTTCCGCGAATGGGAGGGCACGCCCTATTTCGACGGCTGCCTGCCGATCGAGGTGATGGCCGAGCGCGGCCGCGAGACCTTGCGCTGGGGCCCGATGAAGCCGGTCGGGCTGACCAACCGGCACAAGCCGACCGAAAAGGCCTATGCCGTCGTCCAGCTTCGGCAGGACAACAAGCTCGGCACGCTGTTCAACATGACCGGCTTCCAGACCAAGCTGAAATATGGCGAGCAGACGCGCGTGTTCCGGATGATCCCCGGCCTGGAAAAGGCGGAGTTCGCCCGGCTCGGCGGCATCCACCGCAACACCTATCTGAACTCGCCGAAAATGCTCGACGAGACGCTGCGCCTGAAGGCCGAACCGCGCCTGCGCTTCGCCGGCCAGATCACCGGTTGCGAGGGGTATGTCGAGAGCGCGGCGATCGGCGGCATGGTCGGCCGTTTCGCCGCCGCCGAACGTCTCGGCCAGGCTCCCATCCTGCCGCCGGCGACCACCGCCCATGGCGCGCTGATCAACCACATTACCGGCGGCCACGTGACGACGATCGACGAGGGGCCGCGCTCGTTCCAGCCGATGAACGTCAATTTCGGCCTGTTTCCGCCGCTCGCGCAGAGCCCGACCAAGGGGCCCGACGGCCAGCGCCTGCGCGGGCCGGCCAAGACCCAGGCGCGCAAGAAGGCGCTGTCGCAGCGCGCGCTCGCCGATTTCGACGCCTGGCTCGGCGCGGCTCGGTCGCTCGCGGCCGAATAGGTTCGTTGGCAGAAGGGCCCGGCGCTAGCGGCGGGTCTCGGCGGTCACGCGCGTTTCGGCGCGGTCGCGGGTCATCAGCGCATCGATGCGGTCGCGTTCGCGGATGAACTCGGCGAGCGCCCGGCCTTCCAGCTCGCGGCCGCGCGGCACGCGCACGCGCATCGGGTCGACGAAGCGGCCATTGACCAGCACCTCGTAGTGCAGGTGCGGGCCGGTGGCGAGGCCGGTATTGCCGAGATAGCCGATCACCTGCCCCTGGCGCACGCGCACGCCCTCGGAGATGCCGCGGGCGAAACCCGACATGTGCGAATAGGTCGAGGTATAGCCGTTGGCGTGCTCGATCTCGATGCGGCGGCCATAGCCGCTCTGCCAGCCGGCCTTGATCACCGTGCCGTTGCCGGCGGCGATGATGGGCGTGCCGATGCGGTCGGCCCAGTCGACGCCGGTATGCATCTTGTAATAGCCCATGATCGGGTGCCGGCGCATGCCGAACTCCGAGCGCATCTGCCCCGAGGTGATCGGCTTGCGGATCAGGAATTTGCGCGCCGATTTGCCGTTCTGGTCGTAGTAGTCGACGACCCCGTCGGCGGTCGAGTGGAAGCGATAGAAGCGGCGGGTTTCGCCGCCCGTCGTCAGCGAGGTGTAGAGAATGTCGCCGCGTTCGGCGTCGCCCTCCTCGTCGGAGGCGTAGAACACCTCGAACAGGTCGCCAGGCCCGACGCGGCGATTGAAGTCGACGTCGTGGGAGTAGAGGCGGATCATCTCGTCGATGATCGGCTTCGGGATCTCCTGGCGCAACGCCGTCTCGTAGATGGCGTTGTAGAGGCGCATGCCCGAGCCTTCGTCCTCCTCCTCGGCATCCTGCGTGATGGTCGCGGCGTCGGCCGGGTCCTCCATGGCGACGTAGCGCCCCTCGTCGGAAAGCGCGACGGCCGATTCCGGCGCACGGTCGCCCAGCACGATGATGCGCACCGGCTGCTGCCGGCCCGACGGGCCGAGCGCGAACAGCACGCGCACGCGCTGGTTCTCGCGCAGGGTGATCTCCCGGCCGCCGCGGCTGAAGGCCATGGCGATGAGGCGGGCGTCCTCGCGCGTCGCGCCGAGTTCAAGCATGATCGAAGAGATGGTATCGCCGGCCTTGGCGACGGCCACCCGGTCCGGTGGCGTCTGGCCGGAGGTCGCTGCCGGGGTATCCGCCTTCTGCACGCGCGATACGTTGGGGGCGGCCGGATCGAGCCCGGGATCGGCGCCGGCCTGGACCGGCGGCTGTGGCAGCGCGACCGGAATGGCCTGCTCGCGCCGCATCGCCACCTCGCGGACGCGCGTGAGGATCTCATCCGTCGTCAGCGTCATCATGCTGCGCTCGGACAGGGCCATGCCGCTCATGTCGCGGGTGACGATGGTCATCTCGCCGTCGGTGTCCGGCTCGGCCTCGGGCGCCCGTTCGGGCTGGTCGCCGGCGAGCAGGCGCAGCGGGTTGAATTCGGGAATGTCGTAGTCGCCGCTCGAGGTCTGCACGAGGTTGGCGACCACGCGCGTATGCGGCCGCACCCGGATGATCTCGCGGTCGCCGACCCGCAGCGTCTGGGAGACGCGGATGGTCTGTTTGGAGGTGGCAAAGGCATCGGCCAGCGGGGTCAGGCGATCGCCCTTGCGCGCGGTATTGGTCGGCCGGTCGGCAACGGGGCCGGCCGCACGCACCAGGGGCGCCATGATCTCGGCGGGCGCGGCGGGCCGGGTCGGGTTTTCGAGCGCGGCCCAGACCGCGCCGCCCATCAGCCCTGCGCCGCAGAGACCAGTGAGCACCGTTCCGGAAAACCAGCGGACATTGATGCCGCGCCCCTCGATGCCGCGACGCGTCGAGCCGTCGGCCGACAGCGGCGGCTCGTTGCCGAGCGCCAGCGTCGGCTCGTCGTTCTGCCTCCCATAAGTCGATCGGCGTATGGGCTGCAAACTGAAGCTCTCCGTGACGACAGCGGCGCTGCCGCGGCATGCAGGACTGATGATGCGGGCGGACGTTGCCCGGACGACTCGGCGCCGTCAAGCGATGCGGCGTCTCAAAAGGGCTTGGAATGTGGCGTGGTGAGGGCCGAAGGTGCGGCCTGTCCCCGTCCTGCGGCCGTGGCGGCCCCCGGTTTCGTCCCGGCCGAGGCTATCAGCCCGCGCATGTCGCGCGCGCCCGCGCGAGGGCAGGCAGGATGTGGCGGCTGGCCTCGCCAATTGAGGGGCGAGCGGGGGCCCGCCGGGGCTTCCCTGGCCCGGCAGGTTTCCGTTAACTTCTGGAAAGGCGAGTGTTTACCGGGGGATGGGTCGGGTTTTGGGGGATCTGTCCACAGGGCGGCGGGGAGTGTGTCGTGGCGGTGTCATTTTCTTTTCGCTGGCGTGTTGACAGTCGGAGAAGGGTTGGCCTATAACCCGGCCATCGACGCGGCGCCGCGC
>NZ_JAPSET010000024.1:0-99413 GCF_026847585.1 Phreatobacter sp. AB_2022a | reverse complement strand
GCCCGGTCGAGCGGCGCCAGGCCCAGGCCCATATCGCCTACGGCCAGCCACGCGGCGCCTATCCCGCCGCGACCCGCGCCGCGCCCCAGCGCCCGGCGGTGGTCGTGCCGCAGCAGCAGACGAATCCGTTCATGAACTGGTTCCTGTTCCGCTGAGCCGCGGCCCGGAGCCGGGCGTCAGATACCCACCGCCCCCGCCTTGCAAATTGGCGCGGGGGCCGCTATCAGCGCCCTCCACGGACAGGTGGCCGAGTGGTTGAAGGCGCACGCCTGGAAAGTGTGTATACGGGGAACCGTATCGCGGGTTCGAATCCCGCCCTGTCCGCCACCACTACGCCTGTCCGGTCCGGACAATAAAAGAAAAGAACGCCCGTTCCGGGCGATAAGCCAGCATTTGCCCTGGGGTGCGATCCGGGCGTGAGGGATGCGCGCTTTGCGCCCGCCCGCGGCGCATCAGACTTCAAGCACGGCACGGCTTATCGGAAGCTAGCAAGGTCGCGACGCGTCGCAATCCAAGGCTGGCAACGCCCCCCTCTTTTTTGAATTGTCCGGTCCTGACGACGGGCAGGGCGTCCTGGCTGCTTCGAACGGGAACATCCGATCAACGATCGCGGATGATGCCGGCGCCCCATGTGTGATCGCGCCGAACGACCCGCCGTGGGAGCGCATGATCAGGCGTGAATAGCTCCGGGGCGGAAGCCGAGGCTCGGCGACCAAACGACCTCCGACAGGACAGCATGCAGGCGCTGATCGCGCCGAGGCGGGCTGTGGAACGGCCGGCCGCCGTCGGTGCCGAACTCGGTCGCTCGGGGGATGGCAGGCCCTCTTGGCAGGCGCGATCGGCCAGGTATGATTGATGGATCATAAATCAATAATTGGGTTGGAAACGATCGTGCAGGCCGAACTTGGGGCGTTCCGCGAGGAGGTCAGGTCCTTCTGCCGTCAGGCCCTGCCAGACGACATCAGACGCAAGGTCGCCGAGAACCTCGTGCTCGAGCGCAGCGATCACCAGCGCTGGCAGAAGATCCTCTTCGCCCGCGGCTGGATGGGCGGCCACTGGCCGCGCGAATGGGGCGGACTTGACTGGAAGCCCCTGCAGCGCTGGCTTTTCGAGCAGACCCTGGCGGAGGAAGGCGCACCCTGGCTGATCCCGATGGGCGTCGCCTATGTCGGCCCCGTCATCTACTCCTTTGGCAGCAGGGCGCAGAAGCGCCGGTTCCTGCCGCCGATTCTCAGCGCCGACCATTTCTGGGCGCAGGGCTATTCGGAGCCCAACGCAGGATCGGACCTCGCGGGGCTGAAGACCCGCGCCGAGCGCGACGGCGACCACTTCGTCCTCAACGGCCAGAAGACCTGGACCACCTATGCCCATTGGGCGGACTGGATGTTCTGCCTGGCCCGGACGCAGAAGGGCGAGCGACCGCAGGATGGCGTGTCCTTCCTGCTCGTCGACATGGCCTCCCCGGGCGTGACGGTTCGCCCGATCGCCACCATGGACGGCAAGCACCATGTCAACGAGATCTTCCTCGACAATGTGCGCGTCCCCGCCGAGAACCTTGTGGGCGAGGAGGGCAAGGCCTGGCGCTACGCCAAGTTCCTGCTCGTCCAGGAACGCCTCATCGCCGCCGAGACCGGCCGCATCCGGCACCTGCTCGCCGGCCTGAGGGCTGTCGCCGCCGCGCTGCCCGAGGGGGGGCGGCCGCTCGCCGAAGCGCCCGCCTTCGCCGCCCGGATCGCCGACATCGCCATCGACCTTGCGGCGCTTGAGGCTGTCTGCGCGCGGTTGCTGGGCCGTGCCGATGGCGATGCTCCCGGTGGAGTCGAGGTCAACATGCTGAAGATCCGCTCATCGGAGCTCCAGCAGCGGGTGACCGAGGAGATGATGCGGGCCCTGGCCCGGATCGGCATCCCCTTCGATCCGGCGACCCTGTCGCCGGACGCGAGCCCGCCTGCCGCCTGGCCCTCCGGGGCCACGGGCATGGCCAGCGAGTTCATGCACCTGCGGGCCGCGACGATCTACGGCGGCTCCAACGAGATCCAGCGCGGCATCATCGCCAAGCAGGGACTGGGGCTGTGACCATGGTGACCGCGCCTTTCCCCCAGGACGATATCCGCGGCGCCCTCGGCGACAGCGCGGCGCGGCTTCTCGCCGGCGGTGGCGACGACGTCATGGTTTATGCCGCCATGGTCGAGGCCGGATGGCTGGCGCTGGCGGTCGACGAGGCAAAGGGCGGCCTCGGGCTCGGGCTGGCCGACCTCGCCGAACTCGCCCGAGCCCTCGGCGAGGCGCGTTCAACGGTTCCAGTCATGGCGGTCGCCGGCGTGGCCGTGCCGCTGCTCGCGGCGGCCGAAGGTGCCGTCGCAGCCGAGCTTCTGGCCGCGACGCTCAGCGGCGGAGCGGTGCCGGTGCTGGCCCACCAGGGCGCCGATGCCGGTCATGCGCGAGGCCATGGCATGGCGCGCCTCGCGCCGGCCTCAGGCGGCTTCAGGCTCACCGGACGCTGCGTCGCGGTCGAGGCGGCCGCGCTCGCCGATCACCTGCTCGTCCCCGCGCGCCGACCGGATGGGGCGATGGCGATCGTCGCCGCCGCGGCGAGGGAGGCCGGCATCGAGCGCCACATCTACCGCGCGCTCGACGGGCGGCTTTTGATGGATGTCGCGATCGACATGGCGGTGGCCGAGGATCGCTGCCTGACGCCGCCGGATGCCGGGGCAGCATTCGACACGGCTCTCGACCGTGGAGCGCTCCTCACCGTGGCGGAGGCCGTGGGCTCCATGCGCGTCCTGCTTGCCGACACGCTCGCCTATCTCAAGACGCGCCAGCAGTTCGGCCAGCCGATCGGTCGCTTCCAGGCGCTCCAGCATCGTGCCGTCGATATGACCATCGCGCTGGAGGAGGCCGAGGCCGTGGTCGATGCCGCCGCGACGGCTGCCGCAGGCGAGGATTTCGCCCGCGCCGTCGCCGTCGCCAAGGTGATCGGCTGCCGCTCCGCTCGCCTGATTGCCCGCGAGGCGGTGCAGATGCATGGCGGCATCGGCATCACCGAAGACCTGCGCGTCAGCCACCATTTTCGCGCGCTCGTCGCCACCGAGGGCCGCTACGGCGACGACGACGCCTATCGCGCCCGCTACGCCGCCCTCGAGGCTGGCCAATCCCTTCCCGTCGAGGAGCATCACCCATGAGCCGCTACGACCACTACCAGACCATCAAGGCCGAGCGCCGGGGCCGCATTCTCACGATCTCGCTCGACCGGCCGAACGAGCTGAACGCGGTCAACGCCCAGCTTCATCGGGAGCTGTCGCGGATCTTCCTTGACGTGCGCGACGACGCCGAGGCTGACATCATCGTCCTGACCGGCGAGGGCCGCGCCTTCTGCGCCGGCGGCGACATTGACTGGATGCAGTCCACCATTGACCGTCCCGAGGAATTCGAGGTGACCGGCCGCGAGGCGAAGGACATTGTCTTCAGCCAGATCGACCTCGACAAGCCGCTCATCTGCCGCCTGAACGGCCATGCAACGGGCCTCGGCGCCTCGCTCGCTCTGCTCTGCGACATCATCATCGCCTCGGACAAGGCGAAGATCGGCGACCCACACGTCTCCGTCGGACTCGTCGCCGGCGACGGCGGCGCCTTCATCTGGCCGCAGCTGATCGGCCATGCCAAGGCCAAGCACTACCTGCTCACGGGCGACCTGATGACCGCAGGCGAGGCCGAGCGCATCGGCCTCATCACCAAGGTGGTGGCCCCGGAGGATCTCGACTCCGAAGTCTATGGCCTCGCCGAACGCCTCGCGAAGGGTGCGCTCAAGGCGATCAACTGGACCAAGATCACCGCCAACCTGCCGCTGAAAGCCCTGTTCCACGCCCATTTCGACGCCGGCCTCGCCTACGAGACCATGTCCAACCTCACCGCCGACCATCAGGAGGCGGTCAACGCCTTCCGCGACAAGCGGAAGCCCGTCTTCAAGGGCCGCTAGAGCCCGCTTGGCAGCAACAACACAAAACCCTCGAGGAAACCCCATGTCGAAACTCACCCGCCGCGCCCTTTTGGCCTCGGGTGCCGGCACTGCGCTGGCGCTCTCCGCCAATTCCCGCATCGTCGTCGGCCAGACCAACGAGCCCATCCGCCTCGGCGTCGTGACGCCGCTCTCGGGTCCGCAGGAGTTCATCGGCAGCTTCGTGAAGAACGGCGCCGAGGTAGCAGTCGAGCTCATCAACAGGGCCGGCGGCGTGCGCGGACGGCCCCTGGCCATCGAGTTCCGCGACGAGAAGGCCAATCCAGCGGCCGCCACGACGGTGGCGCGCGAGCTGCTGGGCATGGGGATCAACCTGCAGCTCGGCACCATCGCCTCGACAGTGGCGCTCGCTTACGGCCCGCTGATGCAGGCGGAGAACGGCGTCAACCTGACCTGCGGCGCCGGATCCGAGAAGATCAACCACGAGAACTACAGCCCGCACGTCTTTCGCATCGGCGACGGCACCTACCGCATGCGCGCGCAGGCGCGGATGATGGCGGAGAAGTTCCCGGACGTAACGAGCTGGACCGGCATCATCCCGGACCACGAATACGGCCGGACGGTCTGGGCGATCTATGTGGACGGCCTCCTCGAATTCTACCCGAAGATCACCGGCAAGCAGCCTGAGATCGTCGATCCGATCATCGTGCCCTATGGCAGCGGCGACTACCGCAACTTCATCACCCAGGCGGCGCGCACGCCGGCCCGCGGCATCGTCAACGCCACCTATGGCGGCGACGCCGCGACCTTCTTCCAGCAGGCCCGCCCCTTCGGCCTGTTCAACAACCGCATTCTCATGGACGCGGCGAACGAGTTCATCGTCGCCAACGCCCTCAAGACGCAGGTGCCGAAGCACTGGACGGGGACGCACTGGTATTATGCCGCCAATTCCTCGCCGGTGAGCGAGATCTTCTACAAGGCCTATGTCGCCAAGACCGGGCAGAAGATGCCGATGGGCTGGGCCGGCGAGGCGCAGGCGGCGGTCGCGGCCTATGCTGCCGCGATCGCCAAGACCGGCTCGACCGAGACGAAGGCCATCATCGAGGCATTGAAGGGCCTGACCTTCGACACCGTGACCGGCGCCCGCACCATTCGCGCCGAGGACAACCAGGCGATCAAGGACCTGGAGATGATCCAGATCGAGCCGGATCCGACCGCCGATGTCGGCTTCAAGGTCTCCGACTACGTCAAGATTGCCGGCGCCGGCGTCATCGAGCCGGCCACCCCCGGCAAGGCCATGGTCCTGCGCAAGCGCGCCTGAGGCTCCCCCTCCAACGGGGGACGGTGCCTGTCGCCGTCCTCACCCTTTTCCTGCAAGGGGATGCCGCCTCATGGTCGCGGACCTGCCGACGCTGCTCTTCAACGCTCTGGTCTGGGGCATGGCGACCTTCCTCGTCGCCGCCGGCCTCACTATGATCTTCGGGATCCTGCACGTGCTGAACTTCTCGCACGGCGGGTTCTTCATGATCGGCGCCTATCTCGCCTGGACCCTGACCAACTGGTCCTTTTTGTCGGGGAACCTTGCGGGTTTCCTCCTCGCCAGCGTCCTCGCGGGCGTGGTGACCGGGCTCCTCGGGCTGGTCGTCGACCGCGCCATCTTCCGTCGGCTCGCCCATGTCGACGGCGCCTATGTGCTGGTCGCGACCTATGCCCTGCTGCTCGTCTGCAACGGCTTCGTGAAGCTCGTCTGGGGCCTCAACGTGGTGAGCGCCTCGCCGCCGCCGGAGCTCTTCGAGGTGTCGTTCGTCGGCAACCTCGTCCTGCCGCACTACTCGCTCTTCGTCATCGTCGCCGGGGTGCTGGTGTTCCTCACCCTCGAATGGCTGATCAACGGGACGGCGATCGGCCGGCTGATCCAGGCGATCGCCATCGACCCCTGGATGGCGCGGCTCCTCGGCGTCAATGTCGGCCTGATCTATTCGGCGACCGTGGTGATCGGCTTCGCCCTCGCAGGGCTCGCCGGCGGCCTCCTCGTCGCCAACCAGAGCCTGTCGCCGGACCTTGCCGGCATCTTCATCATCCAGGCCTTCGGCGTCGTCATCGTCGGCGGCATGGGCTCGATCCGTGGCGCCTTCCTCGCGGCAATCCTGCTCGGCCTCGTCGACAGCTTCGGCACGGCCCTGCTGCCACAGATGCCGGGCGTGCTCTTTTTCGTCGCCCTCGCGGTCATCCTGCTGGTCCGGCCGCGTGGCCTCATCGCGTCGGGGAGGCTCTCGTGACGCTTTCGCCGCCGATCCGCTTCCTCCTGGTCCTCGTGCCGCTCACGGGCGCCGTGCTGCTCCTGCCGCTCGTGGCCAATCGCGGCCTGGTCTTCCTCGCAGGTGTCGTCGCCATCAACGTTGTCCTCGGCCTGTCCTTCAACCTGCTCTTCTCCACCGCCGGCCTGCTCAGCTTCGGCCAGGCGACCTTCTCGGCGGCGGGCGCCTATGCGGTGGCCCTGCTGCTCCTGCGCGTGCCCGAGCTCCCCTTCGTCGTCGCCCTCGCCGTCGCGGCCGCCGTCGGCGCGACCATCGCCACGCTCATCGGGCTGGTGGCCCTGCGGCGCACCGAGGGTGTCTATTTCGCCGTCCTGACCCTCGCCTTCGCCGAACTTGTCCACGTCGTCATCGCCAAGACCTCGTTCTTCGGCCGCAACGACGGCCTTGCGGGCATTCCCCGGCCGCGCCTCGGGCCCATCGACCTCGCCCAGGGGCACGCCTACTACGTCTTCGTCGTCCTCGTGACGGCGCTGCTCATCGCCTGCCTCTGGTGGGTGACCCACTCCCGGCTCGGGCGCTCCTTCCGCGCCGTGCGCCTCGACCCGATGCGCGCCGCCTTCCTCGGCATCGACGTGCGCCGCCGCCGGCTCGAGGCTTTCGCCATCTCGGGCGCCTGCGCGGCGACAGCCGGCGGGCTGATGGGGCCGCTCACCTCCATTGTCAGCCCCGATCTCGCCCATTGGGCAGAATCGACCAAGCCGATCCTGTTCACGCTGCTGGGCGGGGCCGGCCACTTCTGGGGCCCGCTGGTGGGTGCGATTGTCTTCTCAGGCGTCGAATATGGCACGCGCAGCCTCGCGGGGGCCTCCGACCTCATCACCGGCGGCCTCCTTCTGGCCGTCGTCCTCGCGATACCCGGCGGCCTGCTCGGGCTCGCCGCGCTTGTCGTCGGCCGCCTGCGCCGCAAGGGCCCGCCGGAAAAGTCCGCGGTCCAGCCCGTCGCGGAAGGGGGCCGGCCATGACCGATGCTCCGCTCGTGGTCGAAGGCCTGTTCGCCGGCTATGGACGAACCCCCATCTTGAAGGACGTCTCGCTCTCGGTCGCGGCCGGCGAGCGCCATGTGGTGATCGGCCCGAACGGCGCCGGCAAGACCACCTTCTTCCGCACCCTCTGCGGCGAACTCCTGCCCTCCGCCGGCCGGATCCTCTTCGAGGGCCGCGACGTGACCCGGCTCGACGGCTTCCGGCGCGTGCGAGCCGGCATGGGCCGCTCCTTCCAGGTGGCACGCGTCTTCGCCGACATGACGCCTGCCGAAAACATCATCGTCGCTCTCGAGGCTGGGGAAGTGTCGAACGGCACCGCCGGCTGGCGCTTCGCCACCGGGCCGAAGCCCGGTCTGCGGCGCGAGGCCGAAAGGATACTGTCCGACCTCGGTCTGTCGGCTTGGGGCGACGCGCCTGCCTCCGTCCTCGCCCACGGCGACAAGAAGCGGCTGGAACTCGCCATGATGCTGGCGCTGAAGCCCCGCCTGCTGCTGCTCGACGAACCGACGGCGGGCATGGCCTCGGCCGACCGCACCGCCGCCGTGCGCCTCGTCGACCGCATCGTCCGGGAGACCGGGGCAACGCTGATCCTGACCGAGCACGACATGGACGTGGTGTTCAACCTCGGGACCCGGATCAGCGTGCTCCATTACGGCGAGATTGTCGCCACGGACGCGCCGGAGGGAATCCGAGGCAACGCCTTCGTCAGGGAGATCTATCTGGGACGTGGAGGCCATCATGCTTGAGGTCGCCAATCTCGACGCTTTCTACGGCGATAGCCACATCCTGCATGGCATCGGCTTCACTATCAGCGCCGGCGAGGGCGTCGCACTGCTGGGACGCAACGGCGCCGGCAAGTCGACGCTTTTGAAGGCCTTAATGGATGCGGGGCCGAAGGTCCGCGGCACCGTCCGCCTGGACGGCGCTGACCTCGCGGGCGAGCCGACCCACCGCCGCGCGCGGCGCGGCATCGCCCTCGTGCCCGAGGATCGGCGCATCTTCACCCACGTTTCGGTCGCCGAGAACCTGGAACTCGCCCGCCACGCCTGCCCGCCGGGCGTGGTGGCGCCGACGCCCCAGGAGGTCGCGGCGCAGTTCTCGCTGCTGCAGCCGATCCTCGATCGGCGCGGGGACCGGCTGTCGGGCGGCCAGCAGCAGATGGTCGCGGTCGGGCGCGGGCTCATGGCGCGGCCCCGCCTCCTCATGCTCGACGAACCGGCCGAGGGGCTTGCGCCCGTCATCGTCGAGGACATGGCGCGGGAGATCGCGGCGGTGCGACGGCGGGAGAACCTCGCCCTCCTCGTCACCGAGCAGAATATCGATTTCGCCCGCGCGTGCACCGACCGGCTGCTGATCATCGATTCGGGCGCCATCGTCTTCGCCGGCGACTGGCGGAGCTTCGATGCATCACCCGATCTCGAAGCGCGCTACCTCGCCGTCTAGGCAGGAACGACGAAGGCTCATGGGGATGACGATGAACGCTCCTTCTCCCTGGCGCGACCCGAGCGGATGGTCCACGCGTCTCGATGCGGCGGCGCTTTCGCGACACCGGGCGAGCGGCGCATGGCGCAACCGCACGATCGCCGACGACGCACGCCAGCGTGCCGCCGCAACACCGGCCGCAGTCTGTCTGCAGCTCGGCGAGCAGACCCTGACCTTCGCCGAGGCCCTTGCGCGCGGCGAGCGGCTGGCGGTGAGCCTCTGGGACCTCGGCCTCAGGCCAGGCGACGTCCTGTCCTTCGCCCTGCCGAACTGGCTGGAGGCCGTTTCCGTCGATCTCGCCGCGGCGCTCCTCGGCCTCGTGGTCAATCCCATCGTACCGATCTACCGGGACGCCGAGTTCGGCCTGATCCTCCGCCATTGCCGAGCCAAGGCCATTATCATCCCCGAGAGCTTCCGCGGCTTCGACTATGCCGCGATGATGCAGCGCCTGCGGCCAGGGTTGCCCGACCTCGCCCATGTCGTCGTCGCGCGGGCGCCTGCCCCCCTGCCCGGCACCCTCGCCTTCGACGAGCTGGCCGCGGGCGCCGGTTCCGTTCCCTGGCCGCGCCAGGTGCCGGAGGCCGTGAAGATGGTGATGTACACTTCCGGCACCACCGGCATGCCGAAGGGCGTTCTCCACACCCACGAAACCATGGCCCACTCCATGGCCTGCTGCGTCGACCACTGGGGGCTCGCCAAGGGGCACGTGGTGCTGATGCCCTCGCCGGTGACCCACGTGACCGGCTTCGCCTGGGGACTGGAGCAGCCCTTCCAGCACGGCCTGAAATCCGTGCTGATGGAGCGCTGGAACGGCGACGAGGCGGTCAGGCTGATCGACGCCCATGGCGTCGCGGTGACGGTCGGGGCGACGCCCTTCCTGCAGGAGCTGGTGGACGCCGCCACGCGGGCGGGCTCGCGCCTGCCCTCGCTCAAGGTCTTCGCCTGCGGCGGCGCTGCCGTGCCGCCCGACCTCGTGACCCGCGCCAATGCGCTCTTCGCCAACGGCCAGGCCACCCGCGTCTATGGCTCGACCGAAGCGCCGATGATCACCCTCGGATTCGTCTCGCCCGACACTGCATCGCTCGCAGCCGAGACCGACGGACAGGTCATCGACTACGAGGTGAGGATCGTCGACGAACGGGATCGCGCGGTCGCCCCCGGCAGTGAGGGCGAGATCCTCGCCAGGGGGCCGGCGCTGTTTGTCGGCTACGGAGATGCGGCCGAGACCGCCGCCGCCTTCACGAGCGATGGCTTTTTCCGCATGGGCGACATCGGTCTCTTCGGCGCCAGGGATTCGATCCTCATCACCGGCCGCAAGAAGGACCTGATCATCCGTGGCGGCGAGAACATCTCCGCCAAGGAGATCGAGGACGCGCTCCACCGCCACCCCGCCGTCCGCGAAGCGGTTGCCGTCTCCATGCCGCATGCCCGTCTCGGCGAGACCGTCTGCGCCTATGTCGTACCCTGCGAGGGGCATGCGCCCAATCTCGCGGAGGTCGTCGCCCATCTGGAGGCCGCCGGACTTGCAAGACAGAAGTTTCCAGAGCATCTGGAACTCGTTGATGACCTGCCTCGCACCGCCTCGGGCAAGGTCAAGAAGGACATCCTGAGGCGCATGATCGCCGACCGCATGGCCATGGAACGCCCGCTTGTCTGACGCGTCCACTCGATCCGCACCGTCCCGTGTGCCGCCGCCTCGGCGGGCGTCCCGCCGCCCGCCGAGCGCCCGCCAGGCCGCCAAGAACGCCGAAACAAGGCGTCGGCTGATCGAGGCTGCCGGCGTGATCGTGGGCCGTCATGGTTACGCGGGCGCCTCGATCGCGCGGATCACGGCGGAAGCTGGCGTTGCCCACGGCGCCTTCTACCTGCATTTCGACAATCAACAGGCGCTGTTCGATGTGCTGCTTCCGGAGCTTGGCGGTGCCATGCTGGACAGCCTCACCTCGGCGATACGCGATAGCAGGTCGCTGGAGGAGATCGAACGGCGTGGCATCACCGCCAATTTCGCCTATCTCGCCGCCCATCCGGAGATCCACCGGGTGATGAACGAGGCCGAGCTCTACGCGCCGGCGGCATTCCAGCAGTATCTCAAGGAGATTCAGACCCGTTACGTTCGGTCTCTCAAACGGAGCAAGAAGCGCGGCGAACTGCGCCAGTTCGCTGACGAGGAACTCGAAACGGTCGCGGCGCTTCTCACAGGCGCACGCTCCTACCTGCTGATGATGTTTTGCAGAGACGACAATACGGTCAAACCGCTGGATCCGGACAAGCTGGAGACCTATCTCGACGTGTTCATGAACGGCCTTCGGGATCGGTCGGCCGAAACCTGACGGCCGGAATGTCGGCATCGCGTGGTGCCCGCCTCGGCGCTCGCTTCCGGTCGCGACCCGCGCAGACGCGCGTCAGCCCGGAAGCCACCCTTGAGAGATGGACAAGGTACGGATCTGTCGGGCGGTCGCGTGAAACACGGCGTCGGCAATGGCTGGCATCGCCGAACGATAGTTCCGACCTGGCGTCACGAGCCGCGCCGGCTGCGGGGTGCGACATGACGCGCCTGCACGCCGGCTCGCGCTGTCCAGACGACCGGCAGCATGCCGTAGACGTGATGGCGGCGCGACTGTGGACGAACGCGGCGGTCGGTGCGTGCGCCACCGCACAGCATTCACGCCTCCCTCGTGCTCAAAACGCGGGTGCGCGCTTCGATCTTGCGGTCGGGCGGCTTTGTGCGGGAGGAGCGGATGCCGCATTTCGTCAAGTTTGTCGGAAATCCCCACGCCGCGGCGCCGCCGGCCATCAAGCGGCGGGATCAGACGACGTCGGTGGGCCAGTCCATCCGCATCGGTTTCACCAACATTCAATCCTGGATCGACATCCGCGCCAACAATTCGAGCGTGCGCATCACCGAGCGGGAGGCCGTCGAGGCGGCCACAAATGGCATAGCCTGGTTCGAAATCGTCGGGATGTCCGAGGGTTCGGCCGAGATCATCGCTGTCGATACCAACACGAACTACGTCTGGGATCAGTTCACGCTCGATGTCAAAGGCAAGGTCAAAAAGAACGATCGGCCCCCGGTCCGAGGCATGACGTTCAATTATTATGTCGATACGAAGGGCATCGGTTCGAATTTTAACGCGTCGATCGTTCTTGAATGGAAGGTGGCGCTCGTTCCGGTCAACGGGCCCAGCGTCAAAGATTCCGATGGTATCGCCTTTGGCGCGTCCAACTGGGGTCGCGGCGAATGGAATGCCTGGACCGCCAAGTTCAAGAAGATGATCGAGTCCGCATGGAGCGAGAGAATCTGGCTTTCCACGCCGGCATCGCTTCATGATCTCGAAGTGAGCGATCCCGGCGGTGGAAAACGCCGCGTGAACCTCCATTGCGTGCTGAAATGCGTCCTGTCCAACTCCGCCGCCGCGCACCAGATCATCAGGGTCGTCAAAGCCAGCTTGCCCGCCGTCGGCGTGTTTCGCTCCGATTCCCGTCTCCTCGACAAGAACGATTTGAATGTCGACCCAGTCGGCACCTATTCCGGGCAGACCAAGCCGTTTGTCACGGCCGTTCACGAGATCGGGCACAATCTCGGCTTTACGCATGCGTGCCAGGCAACCACCCCCGCGACCCCTTACTGCGTGGCCACGGACCCGGAGAGCGGGGAAATCATGGCGACCGGCAACGAATTGCGCGCCCGTCACGCAATGCCCTGGCAGAGGGCCGCAGCGACCTGGTTCAGCAGCGCCGGAACCCCATGTCTGCCAAGTGATTTCGGCCCGTCATTCGTGCGGCTCGCGCCGGTCGCGATGCCATAGCGGGTGCCTTGGAAGCGTGGCGACGGCAAATGTCATCGGCGATCTGCGGCAGCGTTCCAGCACCACCACCCGAGCCCGATCGTCAACCCGACATTCAGCACCGACGCGCCGGCCATCACGCCGAAGGCCAGCGCCGCCCCGCCCTTGTCGATCAGCACCGCACCGAGCGTCGGGGCGATCGCCATGCCGATCAGGATCGGCAGGCCCAGCCTGCCCATCAACGGCGCGTACCGGGCCGGGCCGAACAGGACCAGGGGGACGGTGCCGCGCACGATGGAGCTGATGCCGTTGCCGGCGCCGTAGGCGATGAGCGCCAGCGCGACGAGCGGAAAGCCGGCCCAGAGCAGCAGGATGCCGATCGCGACGAGAACGACGCCCGACAGCATGGCCCAGAGCGGGTGAAAGCGCCGGCCGGCCGCCATGTCGACGATGCGCGCGGCGACCTGCGAGGGGCCGATCAGCGCGCCGAGCGCGACCGCCGCGGCAAGGTCGAGCCCGCGCGCCTGGAGGAGCGTCAGAAGGTGCATGGACATCATCGACAGCGTGACCGAGCCGATGGTCAGGATGAGGCCGAGCAAGGCGAGGGCCATCGGCTGGCGCTCAAGGGCAAGGGCTCGGCGATGGTCGCGGCCGCCGCCGGCATGGCTTCGAGCGCGGGCGGGCGGCGCGGCAGGCAGAACCAGTAGAGCGGCGCGCCCAAGCCGATATGGATCGCGGCATAGGCTGAGCAGGCGGTCCGCCAGCCATGGGTTTCGAGCAGCCAGGCGGTGGCGGGCCATGAAACGGTGCTGGCAAAGCCGCCGAACAGGGTCACGAAGGTGATCATGCGCCGGGCGGCATGGCCATAGTGGCGGCCGAGCGTCGCGAAGGCGGGATCATAGAGGCCGCAGGCCATGGCAAGGCCGAGCACCGCCCAGCCGAAAAGATAGGCCGGCAGGGCGGGGGCTGCGGCAAGACAGCCGAGCCCGGCCGCGAAGAGCAGGGAGCTCGCGGCCAGCACCGGGCGGCCGCCATGGGCCTGGATCGCCTTGCCGACGCGCGGCGATGCGAGGCCCGCGATCAGAAGCGCGATCGACAGGCCGCCGACGACGAAGGAGGACGGCCAGCCGGTGTCGGCGGCGATCGGCCCGGCGAGAACCCCGAGCAGATAGAACGAGGATCCCCAGGCGAGGATCTGCAGGGCGCCGAGGACGATGACCGCCGCGCGCCGGCGACTGTGCTCGGTGGCCTCAGGCGACATGCGGCGCCGCCGGCCTCGGCGGCACGATCTCCCCGTCCTCCTTCACGAAGGGACCGATATCGGGGTTGGGCAGGATGTCGAGCACGGTTTCCGAAGGACGGCAGAGCCTGGCGCCGCGCGGCGTCACCACGATCGGCCGGTTGATCAGGATCGGATGGGCCAGCATGAGGTCGATGAGGTCGTCATCGGTCCAGCGCTCCTCGCCGAGGCCGAGCTCCGCATAGGGCGTCCCCCTTTCGCGCAGCAGATCGCGCGGGCCGATCGTCATCGCTGCCATGAGCGCGACGAGCCGCTCCCGCGTCGGCGGCGTCTTCAGGTATTCGATGATCTCGGGCTCCTCGCCGCTCTGGCGGATCATCGCCAGGGTGTTGCGCGAGGTTCCGCAATCCGGGTTGTGATAGATGACGATGCTCATGCTTCGCGCTCCCTTGCCGGCCCGCCGGCATCGTGTCCGAGCAGCCATGTGGCCAGCGCCAGTGCGATCAGGGCGCCCGCGCATTCAGCGGCCACGAAGGCCGGCACGTCCGGCGGGCGAATGCCCGAAAAAGTGTTGGTGAGGCTGCGTGCGATGGCCACGGCGGGATTGGCGAACGAGGTGGAGGCGGTGAACCAATAGGCGCCGGTGATGTAGAGGCCCACCAGCCACGGCACCGCGTCCGCGCGGAAGCGCAAGCCCGCGAGGATCGTGGCGACCAGCCCGAAGGCGGCCACGGCTTCGGACAGCCACTGCCCGCCGCCGGTCCGGATTTTCGCGGAGAACTCGATCAGCGGCAGGCCGAACATGGCGTGAGCCGCGACGACGCCGGCAAGGCCGCCGACGACCTGCGCCATCACGTAGAGCGCTGCCTGCGACGGAGCCAGCACGCCCCTCAGCGCAAGGACCATGGTGACGGCGGGATTGAAGTGGGCGCCCGATATCGGGCCCAGCGTCACGATCAGAACGACGAGGATCGCGCCCGTCGGCAGTGCATTGGCAAGGAGCGCCACCGCGCCGTCGCGCGTCAGGCTGTCGGCCATGATGCCGGACCCGACCACCGTGGCGACCAGCAGCAGCGTGCCCAGGGCTTCCGCTGCCAGCCGCCGGCCGATGTCGAATGGCTCCCTCACCGTGGCGCGCCCGCGTCAGACATGTTCCGCCGCCCGTCCCTCGGCCGGTCCGCAGCCGGCCCCGCCCGGTGCCGGCGCGCAGATTTCCGGATGGCCGGCGCAGCAATCCTCCATGAGGAATTCGACCAGGCCGCGCAGCGCGCGGTAGTCGGCGGCATAGATGATCGAGCGCGCCGCGCGCCGCGCGGCAATCAGGCCCGATCCTTCCAGATCCTTCAGGTGGAACGAGACGTTGGAGGCGGAAACGCCGACCGCCTCGGCGATCGCTCCCGATGCGAGGCCGTCGGGCCCGGCCTGGACCAGCAGGCGGACGATGCGCAGCCGGGTTTCCTGCGACAGGGCGGCAAAACCGACACGCGCTTGACGCTCATCCATATTTCAACAATCCTACATTCATAGGAATATCGAAATAAGGATAGCTCCGATGCCTGCCGCTGCCAAGCCCATTTCCGACGGCATGATCCATGGCCCCGAAATCGGTGCGGCCGAGCTTTTCCGCGCGCTCGCCGATCACCGGGAGAAGGCGCTGGTGTTCAGCTATGACGGCCGCGACGTGCAGCCGAGCTATCACGTCACGGAGGTCAAGACCGGCGCCTTCAGCGGCCTCGATTGCGGCGCGAACCCGGAGCGCTGGAACGAAACCTTCGTGCAGCTCTGGGACATCGTCGAGGCGAGCCGCGGCCATATGGCGGCGGGGAAATTCCTCGCCATCATGGCCAAGGTCGCCGAGCGCGTCGGCCTTCCCGGTGACGCCCGGCTGACTTTCGAAGTCAGCGACGGGGTGCGGCCGATGCAGCTCTACAAGGCCGACCGCATCGCCGTCGACGGCGCCGTCGTGCGCGTTCCGCTCTCCGCGCGTCCTTCGAGCTGCAAGCCACGCGACCGCTGGCTGGAAGAGCGGCAGAGCGGCTGCTGCGCGACCGCGTCCGGGCAGTCCTGCCGCACCTGACCGCGCGGCGTCCCGCCCGCGATCCGGCGCGCCGCGTCAGCCCCTGCGCGCCGCTTCGATCGCCGCGACGTCGATCTTGCGCATCGCCATCATGGCCTCGAAGGCCCGTTTCGCCTCCCCGCCGCCGGCCGCCAGCGCCTCGATCAGCACGCGCGGCGTGATCTGCCAGGAAACGCCCCATTTGTCCTTGCACCAGCCGCAGGCGCTCTCCGCGCCGCCATTGCCGACGATGGCGTTCCAGTAGCGATCGGTCTCCTCCTGCGTCTCGGTCGAGATCTGGAAGGAAAAGGCCTCGTTGTGCTTGAAGGCCGGACCGCCATTGAGACCGAGGCAGGGAATGCCGGCGACCGTGAAGGCGACGGTCAGCACGTCGCCGGCCTTGCCGGAGGGATAGTCGCTCGGGGCGCGGTGCACGGCGCTCACCGTGCTGTGGGGAAAGGTCTCGGCATAGAAGCGCGCCGCCGCCTCGGCATCCTTGTCGTACCACAGGCAGATCGTGTTCTTGGCAATGGCCATGGCTTGTCCCTTTCGCTCGCCCGGCCGGTCCGGCCCGGCTTTCAGCCCGCTGCGAGGACCGCGTCGCGCGGATCCATCGCGACAATGCAATGCCTGTGGCCCGCCGGACGTTCCGTGGTGCCGGACCGAAGGCGCCGGGCCGAGCTTTTCGGCGATCCACCGAAAGAGGCACGGGGCTCGGGCCCGTGGAAGCGCGAAACGGGCCGGCAATAATACTATCACATGATACGAATAGCCGCGGCGCCGCAGGCTGCCTTTCCTGATCCAGAGGTGAAGCACAGGCCGTGGGCCGGAGCCGGATGCGCCATGTCGGCTGCCGACGCGAGGCGGAAGCAGACGATGAGCAGGCAAGCGTCGGAGCCGTTCCAACTAACCGACTTCTTTCCCTACCGGCTGGCCGTGCGGTCGGAGCGCGTCTCGATGGCGGTCGCCCAGCTCTATTCCCACCGCTTCGACGTGACGCGCGCCGAATGGCGGGTGCTGGCGGCGCTCGCCGTCAACAACGCCATGACCCCGAAGGAGATCATCGCCTATTCGACGCTGGAGAAGATGCAGGTGAGCCGGGCCGTCGCCGGCCTCGAGGAAAAGGGCGCGACCGACCGGAGAGCCCAGATCCTCACCCTGACGGCGGCCGGCCGGGCCCTGTTCAAGACGATCGCGCCGATTGCGCGGGCGTGAGCCGATCTCCTGCAGGGCCTCGACAGCGCGCAGCTCGCCCTGCTCGCTTGGAGTGCACCCCCTGAGTGAAACACGGTAATCAGGTGACAGGTGCCTGTGAGGGGAAGCCATGACCCACGAACTGCACCGTGTCTTTTGAGCTTCCTTCAAGGCGGCGGCGCTGCGCCGGGTGGAGGCGGGCGGACCGTTTGCAACGGTAGCGCGGGATCTGAGGATCGAGCGCAAGCTTTTGTACGACTGCCGACGTGCCGACGAGGTGCTGCCGGGCTGGAGAACCGCAAACCGGGGCGCAAGCCGGGCCAGCCCAAGGCGCCTGAATTTGGCTATTCAAGCCGCCGGCGAAATTGCCTGGCGATCTGGCACAAGTCCATGCCCGGATTGCCGAGCTTGAGCGCAAGATTGAGCGTCAACAGATGGGCTGGATTTTTTTTTGCAGAGCCTTGCATCTGACGGACGGCGCCGGAGGCTCAGGCCCCATCGCCCCCGCGGGCCAGCTACTCCATGGCAGCGCCACGATCACGTACGCCGTCCGAGCTGCAATACAGCGATCGATGGCTCCGCTCAAAGAGCTAGCTGGGCGCTACGCGCCTCAACCAGAAGACAGTTGCCAAGTGGCGCAAGCGCAGTTTTCTCCACGACGCGCCGATGGGGCCGAAGGCGCCTCGCTCCACCGTTTTGACATCGGAGGAAGAGGCCATGGCGGTCGCCTTCCGCAAACACACGCTGCTGCCGCTTGATGACTGTCTTTACGCCCTGCAGGCGACGATCCCGCATCTGACGCGCTCGGCCCTCCACCGCTGCTTCCAGCGTCACGGCATCAGTCGGCTTCCCGCGATCGATGGGGAAAAGGCCGCCAAGAAGACCTTCAAGCGCTATCCGATTGGCTTCTTTCACATCGACATCGCTGAAGTGCGGACCGAGGAAGGCAAGCTCTACCTCTTCGTTGCCATCGATCGGACTTCGAAATACGCCTTCGCCCAGCTCGCGCCGAAAGCGACCACTCGCGAGGCCAGGGCTTTCCTCGACGCACTGGTGGCGGCGGTGCCCTACGAGGTCCACACCGTGCTCACCGACAACGGCATCCAATTCGCCGACCTGCCTAAGAACCGCCAGGGACCGACTGCCAGATTCCGCGGACACCCCTTCGATCGCGCCTGCTCGAGCCATGGCATCGAGCATCGCCTGACCAAGCCCAATCACCCATGGACCAATGGTCAAAGTGGAGCGGATGAACCGCATCCTCAAGGAGGCCACCGTACGGCGATATCATTACAACACCCATCGGCAGCTCCGGGACCACCTCGCCGCGTTCCTGGACGCCTACAACTTCGCCAAGCGCTTGAAGACCTTACGCGGCCTCACACCATATGAAGCCATCTGCAAAGTATGGGCAGATGAGCCCGAACGCTTCAGGCGCGACGCCGCCCACTTGACCTCGGGACTGAACACCTAGATGGACCGTCGTTTCTCCGCACCATTTTATCCCGACGTATAGCGTCCATGTTGGTCATTATACTGTGAACTAAGCGCATCTAGGTTCGACTTCGAACCGCATTGTAAATTGATGCAATGGATGCTCCAAGGCGATAGCGACGGGAAGACATTAGATCGGCGAGTTCAGATTTTAGTAATGCATTCTCTGCGCGAAGTTGCGCTGCCTCTGCTTCCAGCTTGTTCGTATCAATATCGTATCTATTCTGATCCGCGACGGAATTCTTAACGCTCCGCTCTCCGAAAACGTCAACAGTACTTCCAAAAAATTCGCGATCCATTAACTGGAGCGTGTCCTTAAACTCCTCACGCATATATGTGCGGTATCGATCGAAGGACTCGGGGAAGCCAAGAAACAGTTTATTGGGCACCAATACCATGGGTTGAAGAGAGCCACCCTCTCTTAGATACCGAACAAGCCCGCTGATTACACCAGTCCAATGCGAACTCAGGATATCGTCTAGCGCAACAATACCATCTCGAAGTATTGATCTTTCGGCAAGTCTTAGATCATTTGCGGTTGTATTCTCGTCATGTCCGCCATCAATTGAAAAGAATCGAACAAGACCATGACTATTAATCATGGCGCTAGTAATTCTGAGTGAGTTTCCCGTTATAATGTCCAATTGGCTGCGATTCATAAACTTATCAAAATTTGATAAAAAAATATCCTTATCACCACGGCCGGAATTATCAATATTCTGCTCCTGTTCTTCAAATAGATCTATAGCAACAGCTCTTTCATCGTCACGAAGTCCAAGCGCAAGTGCTAGGAAATAACGTCCATGATGCACTCCAATTTCACATATGTTGCCAATAATACTTTGCTCCGTTTGATATTTCATTAGAGCATGAGAATAAAGCGCGGTGCTATTTGATAGCCAGCCTTCAACATCATCAATTTGGCTCATATACGAATCGAACGACATCATACCTCCACGCGCGCGGAAGAGTTGGAACAGCGCTTCTCGTCTGTCTCACGTTTACCGGGCGATGTTGTTGGATACAATGGTGCACCCCCCGGAACAGCGGGTCCATTTCGATGCCATTGACCGGGTTCAGAGGGATCTGATCAACGTCACTCTGGTGAACAGCGCATCGACTGCGCTAACGGGACGCGGCAAGATTGGGTACTCGGGAGCGGCATCGGTCGGCGAAGGCCCAAGGTGTCAGCTTGTTGCTCCCTGCTTGGAAGCGGCGGCTACTCCGCGTGCTGGATCAGGCCGAAGGCCCGTTCCAGCTTGCCGAGGAGGACGTCGAGCTGCGTCTGCTCCGCCGCGCTCAGGCAGGCGAGCACCGTGCGCTCGCGCGTCAGCAGCAGCGGCACCAGCTCCGCGTAGACCGCCCGCCCCTGCGGCGTCAGCTCGAGCATCACCTCGCGCCCGTCGTCCTGCGAGGCGAGGCGCCGCACATGGCCGAGCCTGACCAGCGTGCCGACGGCGCGGCTGATCGTCGATTTGTGGGTGCGGGTGCAGTGGACGACGTAATGCGCGCTTTTCGGCTCGGACCGGGGGCCGAGGGTCGCGAGCACGCGCCATTCGGGAATGTCGATGCCGAAGCGTGAAATATATTCGGCGGCGAGCGCGTTGGAGAACTCGGCCGCCAGCCGGTTGAGCCGGAACGGCGTGAAGCGGAGCAGATCGAGCGGCTTGGTCATCCGGTCAGCCATAAAGCAGGGCGGGCCGCCGCGAAACGGCGATGCGCGCGGGTTCCTTGACGGTTGCACCTGCAACGGCCTATTTGGTTGCAGTCGCAACCATTTTGCAGGGGCCGCCGGAGGGGCCGGATATCCCCGCCGCCCGGGCGGCCCAGGATCTAGGGAGTGCCGCGCCGTGAGCCCCACCACCGCCACCAGGACCTTCGCCAGCCAGGCCGACCTTGCCGACAAGAAGGAGACCTTCACCGAGCTCGCCGACGGCGTGTTCGCGCTGACCGCCGAGGGCGATCCGAATTCCGGTGTCATCATCGGCGACGACAGCGTCATGGTCATCGACGCGCGGGCGACGCCGGTCATGGCCAAGGAACTGGTCGCGCGCATCCGCGCGGTGACCGACAAGCCCATCCGCCATGTCCTGCTGACCCACTACCATGCCGTGCGCGTGCTCGGCGCGAGCGGCTTCGAGGAGCGTGTCAACGTCATCGCCAGCGACGTCGCGCGCGACATGATCGTCGAGCGCGGCGCCCAGGACATGGCCTCCGAGATCGAACGGTTCCCGCGGCTGTTCCGCGCCCGCGAGACGATCCCGGGCCTGACCTGGCCGACCGTGACCTTCAAGGGCGAGATGACCCTCTGGATGGGCTCGCGCGAGGTGCGCATCATCCATGCCGGCCGCGGCCATACGCGCGGCGACACCATCGCCTGGCTGCCCAAGGAGAAGGTGCTGTTTGCCGGTGACCTCGTCGAATACGGCGCCACCCCCTATTGCGGCGACGCGCATTTCCGCGACTGGCCGGCAACGCTCGACCGGCTCGAGGCGCTCCGGCCGGAAAAGCTGGTGCCGGGCCGCGGCGACGCGCTGACGACGCCCGAGAAGATCAAGGCCGGCATCGGCGAGACGCGCGCCTTCCTGAAGGACGTGTTCGCCGTCGCCGAAGCCGGCGTCAAGGCCGGCCAGGACCTGAAGACCGTCTATGCCGAGGCGATGCGCCAGCTTCGGCCGAAATACGGCCACTGGGTGATCTTCGATCATTGCATGCCCTTCGACGTCTCGCGCGCCTATGACGAGGCGCAGGGCATCGACAATCCGCGCATCTGGACGGCCGAACGCGACCGCGAGATGTGGCAGGCGCTGGAAGGCTAAGGCCGGTCGCGCGGCGCGGAGCGGTTCTCGCGCCGCCGCACCCGTGTCAGACGATCCGGACCTGTTCGGTGAGATAGATTCGAGCCCGGCGGCTCTCGCGGCCGCTGTTGCCTCCGGGACGGCGGCCGACGCCTGCGCGGGAGCACATGGTCCTGCTTCTCGCCGACCATGTCGGCGACATGGCGGTGATCGCCGAGGCCGTCGCGGCCGCCCGCGACGGCATTCCGCCGGACGAGGCCCGGCCGGACCTTTCCGTCACGGCCTAGCGGCCGGACCGTCGCCGCGATCCCGCCCTGCGGCGCAACGGCCCCGCATGGGCTGCAAGGCCGTCCCGATGGCAGGAGCCTGCGCTCAGAGCGCCTTGATCAGCACCACCCCGGCGAGCAGCAGGCCGACACCGGCAAGGCGCGGCGGCGAGACGGGACGCTCGGGCAGACGGAACCAGCCGAACCGGTCGACGAACACCGAGGCGACCTGCTGGCCGGCCACCGTGAAACCCACAGCCGCGGCCGTACCGATGACCGGAATGGCGGTGAACACGGTCGTCACATAGGTCGCGCCGGCAAGGCCGCCGAGCCAGCCCCACCAGGGCATGGCCTTGACGCCGTCGAGCTGTGGCCGCCGGGCGGCGGCCCGGATGAGGCTGACGCCGAGCACGGCGGCCATGGCCAGCGTCGCGACGACGAAGGAGACCGCCGCCGCCGCGAAGGGGGCGCCGCCGAGATCGTGGCGCAGCAGCGCGTTCACCGCGCCCTGCACCGGCAGCACCGCGCCGGCGACGAGCGCCAGGCCGATCCAGCCGAGCTTCGACGGCGAGAGCGCGTCGGTACCCCCCTTCTGGCCGAACACGATGAGCGCGGCGCCGGCCAGCACGCTCAGCGTGCCGGCCGCCGCACCCGTGGTCAGCCCGCTGGCGGCGACGCCGACGAGGCCGAACGTGTCGAGGGCGAGCGAAGCCAGCATCTGGCCGGCGATGAACAGGCCGACCGAAACCACCGCGCCGAGGCGCGGAAACAGCAGGATGGTCGAGACCACATAGAAGGCCGAGGCGGTGCCGCCGGCCGCATGCCACCAGACGGCGCCGGGCAGGGCTGCAAGCGCGGCTGCCGTGCCCGTCGCCAGCATGACGAGGGCGAGCACGGCTGCGCCGACCGAGAGCTGCAACGTGGTCGCGGCGAACGGCGAGCCGACCGCCTTGGCGAGCTGGGCGTTGGCGCCGGCCTGCACGGCGAGCAGACTGCCGGCGGCGAGCGAAAGCGGGATGAAGATCATGTCCATGGCGGGATTCCTGTTGCGGCTGCTCCCACGCCGGCGGCGCAGGCTGAATGACGGGACAATGATCTGTGCGAATGTGCCGCGCGATCTGTTCCATTGCCTCAATGGCCTGCAAAACTGCACAAGAGGAGCCATAGCCGCGCCGGGGACGGGGTGGCCCCCGGCCCGCTCCGAGGGATCACCTACCTGTGCGCCCCCGCTGGATCCGGGCCGATGGCAAGGCTAACCTTGCGCGACCATGCACAGCCGAATCGATTGGGACGACCTGCGCTATGTCCTGGCGGTCGCCGACAATGCCTCGCTCGCCGCGGCGGCACGCGCGCTCGGCGTGAACCACACCACGGTCCTGCGCCGGGTCGCGGCCTTCGAGGCGCGGCTCAAGGTCCGCCTGTTCGACCGGCTGCCCACCGGTTATGCCCTCACTGCCGCGGGCGAAGAGATCCTCGCCATGGCGCGCGAGCTCTCGGGCCAGATGGCCGCGCTCGAACGCAAGATCCTCGGCCGCGACCTGCGGCTCGACGGCAGCCTGAGGGTCACCACCACCGATACGTTGATGGCGAGCCTGCTGCCGCCGCTGCTGGCCCGCTTCCTCAGAGATCATCCGGGCATCGTGCTGGAGGTGACGACAACCAACCAGCTCGCCAATCTGACCAAGCGCGACGCGGATGTCGCGATCCGGCCGGCGGCCGATCCACCCGAAACCCTGGTCGGCCGCAAGGTGGCCGATGTCGCCTTTGCGGTTTATGCGGCACCCGGCGCGGCGCAGGCCGACGGCGGCGGGCGGCGCTGGGTGGGAACCGACGCCGGGCTCGCCGGCACGGTGGCGGCGCGCTGGCTCGCGGCGGAAGTGCCGGACGGCGCCATCGCGCTGCGCGCCGATACCATGGTCGGCATGGCCGAGGCTGCCGCGGCCGGCATCGGGGCAGCGGTGCTGCCCTGCTATCTCGGCGACCGCTGGCCGGGACTTGAGCGGCACGGCGCAGTCATCGACAATCCCCGCTCGGCGCTCTGGGTGCTGACCCACGAGGACCTGAGGCGCACCGCCCGCGTCAGCACCTTCACCGAGTTCATGGTGCGGGAATTGCGCGCGCTGCGCGGCCTGCTCGAGGGCGGCGGCGCATCGGACTGAGCTCCGGGGCGACGCCTGGCGTCGCGCACGGCGCGCCGCGACTCCGGCCGGCCTAGTCTCTTTCGATATGCACCTCGATCTCGGTGCAGACAGCGCCGTTGGTCGGGTGAAAATCGATCGAGCAGGCGGTCACCACGAGCGTGAGGTCGCATTCGGCGCGCAGGCGCACATAGCCGCCGGGCGGATTGAGCGAGGCGAGCACTTCAAGCCGCCCGTCGGGCTGGGGCGGCGAGTTCTGGAAGAAGTCGACCGGATCGGGCACGAAGGGCAGCGCCAGCCCGCGGCTCGCGAGGGCGTTCAGGAAATTGTCGTGGCAGTTCGGATGGCCGGGCAGGCCGACACGGGCATAGAGGCCGGGATTGCAGGCCGGGAACAGCATGTCGTGCGGACCCGGCGAAGCATCCTCGATCAGGGTCAGGAGCGGCTGGCCGGCGGCGCTGTAGAAGGCCTGGCCGACCACGGGAAACAGGCGCTCGTTGACGTCGCGGGTTTGCGCCGTGCTCAGCCAGTCGAGCGCCGGTTCGGTGACGATGGCCCAGAGGTCGGCGACCTGCTGCCCCTGCGGGTCGACGATGCGGATGAGATCGCCGCGCGCAACCTGAAAGGCGCGGCCCGATTGCGGCGGCACCACGATGCGGGACGGATGTGGCGCCGCACGGCCGGGGTCATGGGCTCGGTCGTCGGCGCTGTCCGGTCCGGGCAAGGGCAAAGTCCCCGCCGTGCGGGCCTTCAGCCCGCTCCGAACGCTAGCTAGTAGCGCCGCAGCGGCGCGGCAACGGCGGGGTATCCGAAGAACCCGCCGGTGCGACCTTCCGTTGCACCCCTCAATCGGCCGCAATGGACAGGCCGCCGTCTCCGGCGCGAGGCTGCGCCGATTCGCCCTGGAGGTCCTCGTGGTCCGATCCGCCGTCCGCCGCCGCATGATGGCCGCCGCCCTGCTTCTCAGCCACGCTACGCCGGCCCTGCCCCAGGCGCCCGGCCCCGCAGCCGCGCCCGCGGCGTGGGAGCCCGGCCGGCCCACGACCTGCCGTTTCGGCGCCTGGACCCGCAATGAAACCGCGGAGCCGATCGTGGTTCACGCCGAGCCTTCGGCGACCTCCGCCGTGGTCGGATGGCTGCCGACGACCGGTGCGGACGGCAGCACGGCCTACGACTACAGCGTCGCCTTCGAGATCACCGCGGCGACCGGCGAATGGCTGCAGATTTTCGGCGCGACCGACGCGAACAACGCCGATGACAACCGTGCCGCCCGTCCGGTCTATTCCGGCTCGGGCTGGATCCGGGCCGACGCGGCCCGGTTCGGCATCCAGTCAGCCCGCGGCTACCAGCGGCCCGACACGGCAAGCCTGCGCCTCGTCGATCTCGGCACCGACTGGGCGACCGAGCTCGGCACGCTGACGCGCATCCTCGCCTGCGCGGACGAATGGGTGCTGGTGGACCTCACCCTTCATTCCAGCCGGGGCCCCGGCGCCCGGCTCACCGAATTGCCCGCGGCGGACCAGCAGCGCCGCCGGGCCTGGTTCCGCAGCGTCTGCTCAAGCGAAGAGACGACCTGCGACCTGCGCTCGGTGGACCGGGAATAGATCGCGTGGCGGCCGGCGAGCAGCGATGCCGCGCCCGGCAGGCGATGGGGTGGACGCTTCGTCCCCACCCGCCATTCGCCACCCGCTATTGCCTCAGACGGCGATCCAGCCGCCGCGCGACGTCGAGTGGATAGGAGGCGGCGACGCCAAGCGCACCTCCGTCGGTCCGGCCGAGATAGAGCACCCAGCGCTGGCCGGCGGCCGGGCGCGGCATCGGTTCGGACATGGCGCAGGGGTGGAACGGGCCGGTTCGGCCGAACGCGTAGGTCTGCGCATCGGCGCGGCCGCTCACCACCCGGCTGAGCCGGGCGGTCGCCTGCCATGGCCGCCATTCGGCCGGCCCGGCGCGTCCGGACGAGCGCGGCGGGCCGGCATCGGCGGCGGTCTCGACGATGGCGACGACAATGGCCGCGAAGGGTCTGCGGACCACGTTCTGTTCATGCGCCACCGCGCAGGCCGCAGCCGGCGCAACGGAGGCGGCGTGCAGGGCCGTGGCGGCAGCCAGGGCGAAAAGGAACCTCGATGTCATCGTTTGCGGCTCGTCCCGGGCTAGCGAATGGAGAATGGGGATGCGGGGTCGCGCGGCGTTCCAGGGCGGCGGGTGTGGCGACTCTTTCCTACTCGCCATGCGCTATTCGCTCCTTCCCGGACGTGGCCAAAACCTTGGCGAGCGCGGCCCGGTCGGCCGGCGTCGCCGGCGAATAGACCACCATCCGCAGGTCCGGCGCGCCCTCGACGAGGAAGGCGCCATGTTCGAAGGCGATGATGCCGCCGGTGGCGAATCGGAAGCGCTTGATGCCCTCGCTGCGGCCGGAAATGTCCTGCAGTGCCCACCAGCGTTGGAATTCCGGGCTCGCCGCGTTCAGGTCGTCGACCAGCCGCGCGAAGGCGGGGTCGCCGGCCGCGCGGCCATGGTCGAGCCGGAACTTGGCGATCATCGCCCGCACATCCGCCTCCCAGTCCGGCATCATCGCGCGGTAGACCGGATCGACCAACACCGACCAGAGGCTGTTGCGCCGGTCGGGCGGCTGCGCCGTGAAGGTGAAGACCGCCTCCGCGGTGGCATTCCAGGCGACGACGTCCCAGCGCGGCGTCTTGACGTAGGCCGGGTTCGGCAGGCTCTCCAGCACGGTCCTGACAACGTCCGAGACCGCCGGCGCGGCCACGGCGGCCGTCGGCAGCGGGCTCTGCCGGGCGAGGGCGAAAAGATGCAGGCGCTCGGCAGGGTCGAGCGCCAGGGCGAGGGCTACCCGTTCCAGGAAATGGGTCGATACCTTGATGTCGCGGCCCTGCTCGAACCAGGTGTACCAGGTGAGCCCGACGCCGGCGATCTGCGCCACCTCCTCGCGCCGCAGGCCGGGCGTCCGTCGGCGGGGTCCGGCGATCAGGCCGGCATCCGCAGGACGGGCCCGGGCCCGGCGATCACGGACGAATTCGGCGAGCGCCTGGCGCGCGCCCATGCGGTCGAGGGATGTCATGCGCCTCTCGGCATCGGCCTGACGGGTGTTGCCACTACCAGGATAAGTTCTTCTCTCATAACAGGATAGCAGATCGGGCAAGGTCGTCCCAGCCATTGCAGACTAGGGCCCGCGAGCCGCCGGAGCGCCCCATGAACGACCTGTCCTCGATGACCCCAGCCGGCGCGCCGCCTGCCGGGGACCGGAGCGGCGCGCGCGCTCTCGCCGCCATGCTGACCGGCGCCTTCCTCGCCATCATGGACGTGATGATCGTCAATGTCGGGCTGCCCAGCATCCGGGCGGACCTGCAGGCGAGCTTCGCCGAGGCGCAGCTCGTCATCGCCGCCTACGGCCTGAGCTATGCGCTGCTGCTGATCACCGGCGGTCGCCTCGGCGACCTCCACGGCCGCCGGCGCCTGTTCCTCGCAGGCCTTGCCGGCTTCACCCTGACCTCGACGCTTTGCGGCCTGGCGCCGACGGCGCCGGCGCTGGTCGCCGCGCGCGTGCTGCAGGGCGCCGCCGCCGCCCTGATGTTCCCGCAGGTGCTCTCGCTCATCCGCGTCACCTTCACCGACGAGGCCGGCCGGGCGCGCGCCTTCGCCGCGCTCGGCGTCGTCGCCGGGCTTGCCGGCGTCACCGGCCAGGTGCTCGGCGGCTTCATCGCCGAGGCCAACCTCCTCGGTCTTGGCTGGCGTCCGCTGTTCCTGATCAACCTGCCGGTCGGCCTCGGCGCGCTCGTCGCAGCCCGCCGGTTCATCGCCGAATCGCGGGCGCCCCAGGCTGCGCGGCTCGACCTTGCCGGCGTCCTGCTCGGCGCGGTCGGCTTCGGCTGCCTGCTGGTCCCGCTCATCGAGGGCCGCGAAGCCGGCTGGCCCTTCTGGTCGCGCGCCACGCTCGGGGCTTCCGTCCCCCTGCTCGCCCTGTTCGCGCGCCAGCAGCATGGCCGGACGCGGCGGCGGGATTCGCCCCTGGTCGATACCGGCCTCTTCCGCGACCGCGCCTTCACGGTCGGGCTGCTCACCGTGCTGGCCTTCTATTCCACCCTCAATGCCGGCTTCCTGGCGCTCGCCTTCTTCATCCAGGCCGGCCTGAAGCGCTCGCCCTTCGAGGCCGGGCTGCTCTTCGCCGTGCTTGCCGTCGTCTATGTCGGCGCGTCCGTCCTCGCCGGACGCCTGCCGGTCGAGCGCCGTCGCGCCCTGCTGGCCACCGGCGCCGCCATCACGCTGATCGGTTTCGCGCTGGCCGCGGCCGCGCCGGTGCTGTCGCCGGCCATGCCGGTCGTCCTGCTCGTCCCGGCGCTGGCCGCGCTCGGTCTCGGCCAGGGCCTGTTCATGACGCCGCTGATCAACACCGTGATCAGCGCCATCCGCGACGAGCAGGCCGGCAGTGCCGCCGGCGTGCTCAGCACCATGCAGCAGGTCGGCGGTGCGATCGGCGTCGCCGTCGTCGGCATCCTGTTCTCCGGTGGCCTCGCCGAGGCCCAGGCGCTCGGCCTTGCCGACAAGGCCGCCTATGGCCGGGCGCTGACCGCCGGCCTTGGCTATTGCGTCGGAGCGCTCGGCGTCACCCTCGTCCTGCTCGCCGCCCTGCCGCGCGCCGGCTCGGCGCGCTGACGGCGGCCTTAAGTCACGGCGACGGCGGGTCGGGCTCCTCGGTCAGGACCCAGCAATTGCCGCGGCGCTCGAACAGGAAGCCCCGCCCTTCCGACAGGCCCATGTCGAGGCGCACCTTGCGTGTGCCGCGCCGCGGTTCGGTGATGCTGACGCGGGCGGGCGTCGGGATCATCTCGCCGCCGCCGTCGAGGAGATGATACCGCCCGCCCTGCCGACGGACCGGGAAATTCGCGTAGGTCGAGGCGAGCGCATAGGTCGGCACGGGCCAGTAGCCCGCCCGTTCGTGATAGAAGTTGGGCAGGTCGTCGGAGGAGAGCTCCATCACCTTCACCACCGGCGCGGTGTGGGCCTGGCGCACGGCAGGATCGTCGACGAAAGCGCGGAAGAAGGCGGCGAAGTCGCCCGCCGGGCAGGCAGCCTGGGGCGCTGCGGCCGTCGGCAGGCGGGACGCTTCCCACCAGCGCACGGTCAGCTTCTGCTGGTGCCCGGGCTGCTTCCAGCGCTGATAGCTGCCATAGGTCCCGACCCGCATCATCAGCCCGCTCGCGCGGTGGGCGAAGCGGAACACGCAATAGCCGTCGCCGCTGCAGGCATCGGTTTCCGGCATGTAGCGGCAGACCAGCGCTTCGCCGCCGACATTCTCGCGGCACTTGTCGGTGGAGAGCGGCAGCCAGCCCGCCGCGTCGAGCTTGGCCCTGAGATCGGCATAGGTCATGCCGGCCTGGAACGAGCGGGCAACGTCGGGCGCGGGCGCCGTGCCGGCGGCGGGCGCCGCGGCATTGGGCGCCGGCGCTGCGGACTGGGCATGGGCGAGGCGCGTGAAGACTGGTGCGGCCGCGAGCGTGGCCACGAAAGCGGTCACAAGCAGGCGGATTTTGGAGGCGGAGGCTGGGAGGCGCATCAGAGCTCGGCAATCGGCATGGAGATCGGGAAAGACAAGTCGTGGCAACGGGCGCGTCGGATTGAGACCGGATTCGTGTTTCAGGCGCATTACGCCATGGCGCTTGGCCGCAGGGCCAGGGCTGCCGTGGAGATCCTGCGATGCACGGCTGGCCCGCCGCGCCACCGCCTGCTGCCTGTCGATGTCGCCGCGCGTGACGGCCGGCCGGCATCAAGGCCGCTGTGCTGGTGCACGCGCGGATACGGGCACCAGCCGGACGCTGGCGCTCGCACGTGCGACCGCCTGTCCGTCCGGGTCGGTCAGCTTTGCTTCGACGTGACCGATCGACCGGCCGAGCTTCAGCACCGTCGCCTCGCCGGTCAGCGGGCCGGGCCTGGCCGGGGCCAGGAAGGCGACGCTGAGCGCGATGGTGACCGGCATGCACGCGCCGGCGGTCGCGACCAGGACGGCGGGCCCCATCGTATCGTCGAGCATGGCGGTCAAGAGGCCGCCCTGGATATGGCCGGACGGATTGCAGAAGGTTTCACGTCCGGCGAAGCGGATGCGCACCCAGCCGCGCGTGACGTCCGCGTCGAGGATCTCGGCGCCGAGCAGGGCCGCGCAGGGCGGCATGGTGAACTCCGAAAGACAGGTCTGGATCATGGTCGGGTCTCTCGCCCCCGGGCGTTGCACGCGACCTTGTGATAGCCGGGCGCTGCTGACACAGTATTGTCAGGAGAGGACGATGCGACGGGCCGATCGCCTCATCGAGCTGGCCGGCTGCCTGAGGCGCGACAGGGCCGTGCGCGCGGACGATCTCGCCGCCCGTCTCGAAGTGTCGGTGCGCACGGTCTACCGCGATATCGCCGTCTTGCAGGCACAGGGCCATCCGATCGAGGGCGCGGCCGGCGTCGGCTTTCTGCTGCGCGGCGACATCCATCTCGCGCCGATCGCCTTCGACCACGATGAGCTGGAAGCCCTGGCGCTCGGCCTCGCCTATGCGGAGCAGGTCGGCGACGCCAAGCTCGTCGCTGCGGCGCGCGCCGCGCGCTTCAAGGTCGACCGGGCCTGGCATGCCGCGGGCCGTGGGCCGGCGCTCGCCCATCCGATCCGCGCGCGCCAGCGCCCGAACCATCGCTCGCCGGCTTTCGGCGCGCTGCTGCGCGGCGCGCTGCGGGCCCGCCGGCTCGTCCGCTTCGCCTATGTCGACGGTGAAGGCCGGCTGAGCACGCGGGCGGTCCGGCCGCTCGCGCTGACCGCCTTTTCCGACGGCTGGCTGCTCGGGGCCTGGTGCCTCATGCGGACCGATTTCAGGACCTTCCGGCTCGACCGGATGGGCGAGCTGGCGCTCGGCGAGCCGTTCGAGGACGAGGCCGGCAAGGACCTTGCCACCTATCTCGCACGGATCGGCGCGCGCCCTTGAGCTCAGACCTTGGCCAGCCGCTTGGCCGCCGCCGGCTTCTTCGCCGCCGGGGCCTCCGGGGCTGCGGCCGGGCTGCGCCGATGGCCGAAACGCAACTCCTTGGCGAGCGACGAGCGGGCCGCCGAATAATTCGGCGCGACCATGGGATAGCTGTCCGGCAGTCCCCATTTGGCACGGTATTGATCCGGTGTGAGACCGAAGGCCGCGCGCAGGTGCCGGCGCAGCGACTTGAATTTCAGGCCGTCCTCCAGGCAGACGATGTAGTCGGCGGTGATCGACTTCTTGATCGGTACGGCCGGAACCAGCGTCGGCGCCGTGGCGACCGCGGACGGTGCCGAGAGACCCTGCAAAGCCTGATTTACGGTTGCAATCAGCTCCACGAGCGCGTCCGGCGCGAGCGTGTTGCTGGCCGCGTAGGAGGCGACGATCTCGGCGGTGAGGGCGACGGTGTCCGCCTGCTCGCCTCCGCGCGCGAGCCCCCCCGCCGTTTCCAAATCCTCGATGTGCCCTTGGTGCCCCGGCATGTCAGCCATCCTCTTGTCCCATTTTTGTCCGGTTCCGGTCCGGATGGCGCGGTCGATGCAGGTCCCGGGCCGGGCGCAAAAAACGGCCGATCCATGGGACCGGCCGCCGGAGGGAAGGCTTTCAAGGCGGGCGCTGTCAGCGCCGCGCCGTACCGAGGCGCTCGATGAGGCCCAGCACGCGGTCGGTGCCGATGCCGCGGCCGTTGTGGCGGACATGGGTGATGCCCGCGCAGGTGGTGCCATCGGGCGAGCCGGTCAATTCCAGGGTCTGGACCGGCCGGCCCGGGATGGCGCAGTCCATGCGGAACGATTCGCGGGTCTGCTGGATCCGGCACGAGCCGCCTTGGCGCTGGAAGGCGGTCTCGATCTCCTCTGTCGAGCCGAGGTCGATGCGTTCGTTCTGCACGAAACTCCAGAGGCAGAGACTTCGCGCCGCGGCGGGCGACAGGCTCGCGCCGACGGCGAGCACGGCGCCGAAGGTCAGGATGATGGAACGGCGGGACGGCATGCGGGGCTATCCTTGGCTTGGGGGGCGAATGGCGCGCGGCGAATGACGGACAGGAAAATCGCGCCTGATCAAGACAGAGTCGCGCCTTCAACGCATCATGCTGCATCGGTTATTCACGATCTGCCACGCGCCGCGCGCCATTGCCGGCGCTTGCATCGGCTTGCGACCGTCGTCGATCAGGCGCGCCACAGCGGCTGCGTACTGCCGCGGAAGGCTCCGCCGAAGGACCGGCTGATCCGGTAGTCGACATATTCGACGGCGATCCCGCGCCGGCCGAGGGCGTCGCCGATCGTGGCGAAGGCCGGGTCGGCGACATAGATGCCGGGCGAGATCGGCAGGCCGTTGGTGGCAAGGCGCATGGCTTCGTCCAGCGAAACGGCGATGCGATCCCACGCCCGCAAGGGTTCCGGAATGCCGTCCAGCAGAGCCTCCTCGCAGACGATCATCAGGCCGTCGCGAACAAGGCCGAGCGCGCAGTCGAGATGCAGGATGTTCGGGCGGAGGCGCACCGGCTCGACGGTGTAACCTTGGGGGCGCAGGAGCTTGGCCAGCCATTCCGCCCCGGCGGCATTGGACGCAAGGCCCGACATGCCGACGAAGACCGTCTTGCCCAGCACCAGGACGTCGCCACCTTCCAGGAACGGACCTGCGCCGAGGCTCGCATCATCGTCCGCCGCGACCTCCGGCATCGGCACGGCCACATAGGTGCATGCGGACGGCATGACCCGGTGACGCATGATGTCACGGACCGGCAGCACCTCGCGGCGGCGGTGCCGGAAGCGCAGGGAGCCTTCGACGACCACCGGCCCGATGGTGAAGAACGGGTCGCGCACGAAAAAATTGGCATAGCCGTCGCCGCCGGCGGCCGCCTTCTCGGCCGCGGTCAGCATGCGCGGGCGCAGCACCTCGACGCCGTGCCTCTCCAGCACCGCCCTGAAGGCGTCACGTTCCTTCTCCCAGGCGCGCTGGCCGACCGGATCTGCGTCGCGGAAGTCCTGGCCGGCGCCGAATCGTCCTGGCGCCGGGTCGGGCAAAAAGTCCATGTCGCGGGAATGCAGCATGGTCTCGCCGAAAGCGACTTCGGACTGGGTCAGGACAACTGTTCTGAGTGGTGCGAACTCGCTCTCGACATGGATTTCGCCCATGGCGCAACTCTCCGGTCATGCGGTCCGGCTCTTCTTGCGAACGGCTACCGACGCCCTGGCAGCTATGCCTGGGCAGGCGGACCCAGGGAACAGGGTCCATCTTGACAATGGCGCGCCACGCGCCAGATTCAAAGACATGAAACCCGTCGTCGTCACCGGTCGCAACGCTTCCCTGCGCGTGAAGCTTCTCCTGGGCTCCTAGCCCCGGCCGGGTGTGCGTGCGCCCCGGGACGGGGCGATGGTTTCACCCTCCCGCACGACATCTGCTCGACACGTCCGACCGGTGCGGACGCGAGCCTCGAGGTCGACCGCCGCAGGCCCTTGGCCGCGGCGCCCCCTTGTTTCCCAGCCCTGCAAGGTCTCAGGAGCATCCATCATGAATACCCCTACCCGTCGCGCCGCCAGCGCCCTGCCGCCGATCGTGGTCAGCGATTTCGATCATCGCCGCCTGTCGGCCCTCGCCAATGATGCGCTGGAGCGCGCGCCCGAGGTTGCCGAGGCGCTGCTGAACGAGCTCGACCGTGCCAAGGTCGTGGCTGCCGAGGCGGTGCCGGCCGACGTCGTCGGCATGGGCTCGACCGTCGAATTCTCGTCCCACGGCGGCCAGACCCGTCGCGTCACGCTGGTCTTTCCAGCCGAAGCCGACATCGAGGCCGGCAAGATCTCGGTGATGACGCCGCTCGGCGCCGCCCTGATCGGCCTTTCGCCCGGCCAGTCCTTCGAATGGGTCGGTCCAGGCGGCCACCCGAACCGCCTGACCGTGATCAGCGTCGCGGCCGCCGCGCGGCCGGCGCTGGCGTAAGGTGGTTGGTGAGTGGCGAATAGCGAACAGGGAGTTGCGGGCGGCCCGGAAGGCCGCAAAACTCGCTACTCGCTACTCGCTACTCGCTACTCGCTGACCTTACTCGGCCGCCTCGCTCAGCGCGGGATAGTCGGTATAGCCCTTGTCCGTGCCGCCATAGAGCGTCGCCCGTTCCACCTCGTTGAGCGGCGCGTCGCGGCGCAGCCGCTCCGGCAGATCCGGATTGGCGATGAACGCCTTGCCGAAGGCAATGGCATCGGCGCGTCCGGCTTCGATCGCGTCGATCGCGAGGTCGCGGGTATAGCCGTTATTGGCGATATAGGCGCCCGGGAAGGCCTTGCGCAGCGCCTGATAATCGAAGGCGACATTGTCGCGCGGGCCGCCGGTCGCGCCTTCCACCACGTGGATGAAACCGATGCCGCGCTTGGCGAGCTCGGCGACCAGATAGCCGAAGACGGCCTCGGGATCCGAGGTGACGGCGTCGTTGGCCGGGCTGACCGGCGACAGGCGGATGCCGAGACGGCCTTTCGGATAGACCTTGGCGACCGCATCGACCACTTCCAGCGCGAGGCGCGCGCGGTTCTCCACCGAGCCGCCATAGCTGTCGGTGCGCTGGTTGGTGCCGTCCTTCAGGAACTGGTCGATGAGATAGCCGTTGGCGCCGTGCAGCTCGATGCCGTCGAAGCCGGCGCGCTGGGCATTCTCGGCTGCCCGCACATAGTCGGCGACGATGCCGGGAAGTTCGCCCGCATCCAGGGCGCGCGGCGCCGAGGTCTCGACGAAGCCGGTCTCGATATAGGTCTTGGACTTGGCGGTGATCGCCGACGGCGCCACCGGCGCCGCGCCGTTCTCCTGCAGCGAGACGTGCGAAATGCGCCCGACATGCCAGAGCTGGACGAAGATGTGGCCGCCGGCGCCGTGCACCGCATTGGTGACATTGCGCCAGCCGGCGATCTGCGCGTCGGTATAGAGGCCCGGCGTCCAGATATAGCCCTGGCCCTGGCGGGAGATCTGGGTCGCCTCGCTGATGATCAGGCCGGCCGAGGCGCGCTGGGTGTAATATTCGACATTCAGCGGGTTCGGCGCGTCGGTGCCCGGGGTTGCCCGGTTGCGGGTCAGCGGCGCCATGGCCAGCCGGTTGGGCAGCGTCAGGTCGCCGATGCGGAAGGGCGTGAACAGGGCACTGGCGTCTTTGCTCATGAATCGTACTCTTTGGAGAGAAGGCGATGGTTTGGGGAGCGCGCTCCGAAGCCGGCTCAGGACAGGCGGCTGGCGCGACGGGTGAGGTGCGGATGAGTTAAGCGCCTTCGGCCCTTGCCGCCCCCCTCGCACGCGCAGGTCAGCCCCGCAAGCGGCGAATGGGCGCCGCAAATCGCGAAACGGCGCCAGGCGCCAGGGCGTACAGGCCGCAGGTCACGGCTCCCGATCCGTTCGCCCGCCGCGGCGCGCCTCAGATCACGTAGGAGAACGAATCGTAGGCCTCGCGGCTGAGGATCTGGTCCATCGAGCGCGCGGGTTCGGCGCAGCCCGCCGATCCCACGGGTTTCGCCGGCACGCCGGCGACCGTGGTGTTCGGCGCGACCGGCTGCAGAACCACGGAGCCCGCCGCCACGCGCGCGCAGCGCCCCACCTCGATATTGCCGAGGATCTTGGCGCCGGCGCCGATCAGGACACCGCGGCGCACCTTGGGATGCCGGTCGCCGGTCTCCTTGCCGGTGCCGCCCAGAGTCACGTCCTGCAGGATCGAGACGTCGTCCTCGATGACCGCCGTCTCGCCCACCACCAGGCCGGTGGCATGGTCGAGGAAGATGCCGCGGCCGATCTTCACCGCCGGATTGATGTCGACCTGGAACACTTCCGATGCCCGGCTCTGCAGATAGAGGGCGAAATCGCGCCGGCCCTGGCCGAACAGCCAATGCGCCAGCCGGTGCGCCTGAATGGCGTGGAAGCCCTTGAAGAACAGGACAGGGTCGACCAGCCGGCTCGCCGCCGGATCGCGGTCGATGACGGCGGCCGCATCGGCGCGGATCGCGGCGCCGATCGCGGGCGAGCCCTTCAGCGCCTCGGTGAAGGCATCGTGCAGGATGTCGGCCGGCACTTCCATATTGCCGAGGCGGGCCGAGACGCGGCGCGCCACGGCATCCTCGAACGAATGGGCATGACCGATGGTGCGCAGAACGAGGGTCGCGAGTTCGGGATTGGCGGCGGCAACCTCGTTGGCTTCGCTGCGCAGGCGCAACCACGCCGCGTCCGCCATGTCGGTGGGCAGCCGGATGACGGCGCCAGCATTGCTGTGGATTTGAGCCATGATGAGACCGATCCCGTCGATGGTGACAGGCTTCGAGGGAACACCGTCGGCGCTTGAGGAATCAAGTCAAATCCAGGCGATGAAACAATCATCTCGGCCGACAGGGAAGAATAGAAAAATATAATCGTCGGCAAATTTGAAAACAGAAAATCAATCTCCAGCGGGACGGCGCCGAACAGACATTCTCCGATGCGGCCGCCGTCGGCAATGGCATTTTCCAGGACGGTGAACATTCGCAAGCCTGTTCCAATTGACTTCGCATGCTGGGCCGATCGAGCATCCGAACCATCGCGCAGGTTCTCTGGAAAGCGGTGTCGCCATGGCTTGGATCAGGAAAGCGCTGGATCATTATTACGGCCGGCTGGTCGAACTCGACCGGACGTCGTTCCCTTTTCCGTGGGGCTGGTACTGAGCGCGGACCTGCCGCCCCTGACGGCCGAGCGGGACGACGGGCCGCCGCCGGAAACCATGAGCGCACATGATATCGGCGCGCGGGCCGATGGGCCGCTGGTGCTCCTGCGCCATGACCGCGATGAGGTTCTGTCGGCCGGGCTCTGACCGGGCGCGCGGACAGCCTCCCGGGCCGCCTGGCGATCCATGCGGCGGGGCCGGGCGAGCGAGCGGCCGCGCAGTAGAACCGGGAGCCATTTTCGCATTTCCTGCGAGATGGAAGTTCTAAAAATCGCAATAAATAGAAAAATACCGCACAATTGACTTCAAGTCCCCACCTGAACGACCGTTGAGACAAGTCATTTCGATGAAGTATGAAGGTTACAGGCGATGGATCGCAGGGCGTTTCTGGCCGCGACTGTTTCAGCCGGCGGTTCTCTCCTCGGTGCTCCGGCACCGGCCCCCGCGCAGCAGGCCGCGCCGCGCGAATTGCGCATCGGCTTCCAGAAGAACGGGGTCCTGCTGATCGCGAAACAGCAGGGCGTGCTGGAGCGTCGTTTCGGCCCGCTCGGCATCCAGGTCAAATGGACCGAGTTTTCGTTCGGGCCGCCGCTTCTCGAAGCGTTGAATGTCGGTTCGATCGACTACGGGCCGACGGGCGATGCGCCGCCGATCTTCGCCCAGGCGGCGCGCGCCAACCTCTACTACGCTGCGGCCAATGAAAGCGCCGGCAACGGCTCGGCCATCCTGGTGCCGGCGGGATCGCCGATCCGCGTGCTCGCCGACCTCAAGGGCAAGCGCATCGGCTTCGCGCGCGCCTCCAGCGCTCACAATCTGACGATCGCCGCCATCGAAAAGGCGGGCCTCGGCTATGCCGATTTCACGCCGGTCCATCTGCCGCCGGCCGATGCGCGCGCCGCCTTCGAACGCGGCGCGATCGACGCCTGGACCATCTGGGATCCCTATTTCGCCATAGCCGAAACCATTCCGGGCACGCGCATCCTGTCGCTGTCGCGCGGCATCGTCGCCCAGAATTCTTTCTTCCTTTCCGGGCGCGCCTTCACCGATCGCCATCCGGCGGTGGTCACGGCGCTCAACGAGGAGCTCGCGGTGGTCGCAGGCTGGGCCGGCGATCACCGCGACGCGGTGGCCAGCCTGCTGGCCGAGGCGACCGGGCTCGACCGCGCCGCGTGGCAGCGTGCTGTCGCGCGCACCGAATTCGGCGTCGGTCCGCTCAGCCCCGCCGCGGTCGCCGAGCAGCAGCGGCTCGCCGACCGCTTCCACCGGCTTGGCCTCATTCCGCGGCCGATCACCGTCAGCGACATCGTCTGGCGGCCCCAGCCGCGGGCCTGAGCACCCGTCCGTCCCGCGCCCCCAATCGAGGTTCCCATGACCGTGCACACCGCCCCGCAGAATCCGCTCGATCTCTTCTGGTTCATCCCCGTCAGCGGCGACGGCTCCTATCTCGGCACGACCGACGGCCACCGCCCGGCCGATTTCCGCTATCTGAAGGAAATCGCCCAGGCGGCCGACCGGCTCGGGTTCGCAGGTGTGCTGATCCCGACGGGAAGGGGCTGCGACGACCCGACCATCACGGCGGCGGCGCTCGCCGCCCATACCGAGCGGCTGAAGTTCCTGGTCGCGCTGCGGCCGGCGGTCGCCTCCCCCACCTTCGCGGCGCGCCAGGCCGCCGCGCTCGACCGGATCAGCCAGGGCCGCTTCATCGTCAACATCGTCACCGGCGGCAATCCGTCCGAGCTTGCCGCCGACGGCGTGCATCTCGGCCACGACCAGCGCTACGCCCATACGCGCGAGTTCCTCGCCGTCTACCGGCCGCTGCTCGAAGGCCGCAAGGTCGATCTCGACGGCGAATTCATTCGCGTCGCCGGCGCGCGTCTCGATTTTCCGCCGGTGCAGCGGCCTGCGCCGCCGATCTGGTTCGGAGGCTCCTCTGACACGGCGCTCGATGTCGCCGCCGAACATGTCGATGTCTATCTGACCTGGGGCGAGCCGCCGGAGGCGGTCCGGACCAAGCTCGACGCGGTGCGCGAGCGGGCGGCCCGCCATGGTCGCACCGTGCGTTTCGGCCTGCGCATCCATCTGATCGTGCGCGAGACCGACGCAGAGGCCTGGGCCGCGGCCGACCGGCTGATCTCCAGGCTGCCGGACGAAGCGATCGCGGCGGCGCAGAGAAAATTCGCCGAGGAGTCGGATTCGATCGGCCAGAAACGGCAAAGTGCGCTCATCCGCGGCCGCGACAATCTGGAGATCGCGCCGAACCTGTGGGCCGGCATCGGCCTCGTGCGCGGCGGCGCCGGCACGGCGCTGGTCGGCAGCCCCGCGACGGTCGCGGCGCGTCTTGCCGAATATCAGGCCCTCGGCATCGAAACGATCATCGCCTCGGGCTATCCGCATCTGGAGGAAGCCTATCGCGTGGCCGAGCTCCTGTTCCCGGTTCTCGGCATCACGGCGCGGCCAGCCGGCGCACACCGTACGCAGATCGGCGAGTTCGGCGTCAGCGGCACCGGCCTCAGCATTGCCGCCGCGGCCTCGTGAGACGCGCCGTGACCGATCTCGCCCCGACCTCTGTCATTCCGCGCGGCCGTCCCGCGCCTTCCGCCGCCGGCCCCGACTGGCGCGAGACGCTGATCGCTTCGTCGGCGACGCCGTGGCTGCTGCCGTCGGCCATTCTCGTCGTCTGGCAGCTGGCGAGCCATGTCGGCATCCTGCCCGCCAACGTGCTGCCGGCGCCGACCGATGTCATGGAGGCGGCATGGCGCCTCACCCTAAGTGGCGAGCTTTTCGGCCACATCGCCGTCAGCTTCCGGCGCGCGGTCTCGGGCTTCCTGGTCGGCGGCACGCTCGCCTTCGCGCTCGGGCTCGCCAACGGGCTGTCCGTGCTGTCGGAACGGCTCACCGACACGACCGTGCAGATGCTGCGCAACATTCCGAACCTGGCCCTGATCCCGCTGGTCATTCTCTGGTTCGGCATCGAGGAAGAGGCGAAGCTCTTCCTCACCGCGCTCGGCGTCTTTTTCCCCGTCTACATCAACACCTTCCACGGCGTGCGCACGGTCGATCCCCAGCTCGTCGAAATGGGCCGCTCCTACGGCATGGGCCGGCTGGAACTGTTCCGGCGCGTCATCCTGCCCGGCGCCCTGCCATCGATCTTTGTCGGCCTGCGTTACGGCCTCGGCATCATGTGGCTGACGCTGATCGTCGCCGAGACCATCGCGGCCAGTTCCGGCATCGGCTACATGGCCATGAACGCGCGTGAATTCATGCTGGTCGACGTGGTCGTGCTGGCCATCCTCATCTATGCCGCGCTCGGCAAGGCCGCCGATGCCGCGGTGCGGTTCCTGGAGCGCCGTTGCCTTGCCTGGCATCCGGCCTTCCGGACGGCGTGAGGAGGCGGTCATGACCCTCGCCGATTCCCGGCAGGACCGCCTGGCGCAGCGCTTCGACGGCCTGTTCGCCGATCCCGCCGCGCTCGCCCGCGCCGCCCGCGGCGTTGCCGTCGAGGCGCATGGCCTCGACCGGCGCTTCGGTGCCACCGAAGTGCTGCGCGGCCTCGATCTCGCCATTCCCGCCGGCCAGTTCCTGGCGATCGTCGGGCGCAGCGGCTGCGGCAAGAGCACGCTGCTGCGCATTCTCGCCGGTCTCGACCGGCCGGATGCAGGCCGCCTCGTCATCGGTGACAGCGACCGGCCGGCCGCGGCACGGCTGATGTTCCAGGAGCCGCGGCTTCTGCCCTGGGCGAGAGTGCTCGCCAATGTCGAGGTCGGGCTTGGCGCCGACCGCCGCCATGACGGGGCGGTACGCGCCCTGGACACGCTGCGCGCGGTCGGCCTCGGCGAGCGCGCCGGCGAATGGCCGGCCGTGCTTTCCGGCGGGCAGAAGCAGCGCGTCGCGCTCGCCCGGGCCCTGGTCTGCCGGCCGCGCTTCCTGGCGCTCGACGAGCCGCTCGGCGCGCTCGATGCCCTCACCCGCATCGAGATGCAGCAGCTGCTCGAGCGGGTCTGGCTCAACCAGGGCTTTACCGCCGTGCTCGTCACCCACGATGTCGCCGAGGCGCTGACGCTCGCCGACCGGGTCGTGCTGATCGAGGACGGCCGCATCGCGCTCGACCTCGCCGTCGACCTGCCACGCCCGCGCCGCCGCGGCTCGGTCGCGCTTGCCCGGCTCGAGGAGCAGATCCTGAAACGACTGGTCCACGACGAGCCGCTCGCCCCCGACTATTCGATCTGATCGGACAGCCCATGAACGCCCTGACCCCCGTGCCGCTTGCCGCCAATCCCCTGGCCGCCGATGCGAATGCCTTCCGGGCCGCCATGCGCCAGCTCGCCGGCGGGGTCAGCGTGGTGACCGCCGGCATCGGCGAAGACCGCACCGGTCTCACGGCGACCTCGCCCGTGTCGCTGTCGGTCGATCCGCCGACCATGCTGCTCGCCGTCAACCGATCCGCCTCGGCCCTGCCGGTGATCGCCGCCTACAGGCATTTCGCGGTCAATCTGCTGGCGGCGGACCAGCAGGTCGTCGCCGAGAACTTTGCCGGCAAAGGCGGCCTGAAGGGACCGCGGCGCTATCGCGACGCCGCATGGACGACACTGGCGACCTGCGCGCCGATTCTCGAGGGTGCGCTGGCTTCGGTCGACTGCGAGCTGGAGGAGCTGATCGAGCGCCACTCCCACGTCATCGTCATCGGCCGGGTCGCGGCGGTCCGCGTGGGCGACGCGAAGACCGGCGCGCTGGCCTATTGGCGCGGCGGCTACGAGCGCCTCGGCACGGCGCCGGCGGAGATCAGCCTGAGCGCCGGGCTGGCGGCCTATTGAGCGGGCCGGCGCGACCCGCTTCGGGCCGCGCCGGGCCGGGACATGTCAGGGCAGGACGATGTCGACCTTCAGTCCGCCGAGCGGTGAGCGCGTCAAGGTCAGGTCGCCGCCATAGGCCTCGACCAGGTCCTTGACGATGGCGAGGCCGAAGCCCGAGCCTTCGACCTGCTCGTCCAGCCGGCGGCCGCGCTCGATCTCATAGGACAGCGTATCGCCCGGCAGGCCCGGACCGTCGTCCTCGACCGTGATGTGGATGGCGCCGGCGGCTTCGGCCGCGGTGATCAGCACCTTGCCGCGCGCCCATTTGCGCGCATTGTCGACCACATTGCCCATCACCTCGGTAAGGTCGGTCTCGTCCATGGGCGCCGCGGCCTCGGCGGGAATACGCGTCTCGAAGGCGATCGGCCGCGGGCTGGGCAAGGCCGACAGGGCTCTGGTCAGGGTTGCCGCGACCGGGGCGACCGGTGTCGGGTGGCTGCGGCGGAAGGCGCGCACGCCGGCGCGGGCGCGCACCAGTTCGCGCGTCACGTGCCGGCTCATCCGCTGCACCTCGCCTTCGATATCGGCCGCCGCTTCCGCCTGGCCGGCGTCGCGCAGCTGGCGCGCCGTGGACGTGAGCACGGCGAGCGGCGTCTTCAGGCCGTGGGCGAGGTCGCCGGCGCGCGCCCGGGCGGTGACGAGATCGGCATTGCGCGCCTGCAGCAGCGCATTGAGATCGTCCACCAGCGGCTTGACCTCGTCGGGAAATCGGCCCTCGACGCTCGTCTTGCGGCCGAGATGGACCTCCATCAGCGCGGCGCGCAGCGCCCTGAGCGGCGCGAGGCTGGCGCTGGTCGCGAACCACAGCGTCGCCACCAGGGCGAAGCCGAGCGCGGCGAGCGAGGACGCGGCGAACTGGATGAAGGCGGTGCGCGCTTCGTCCAGCTCGCCCTGGTCGAGGCCGACGACGATGCGGGCGATGGTCGGCGCACCGCCGCGCGAGACCACGACGCGGCGCTCGAGCACGAACATCCGCCGTCCCTCCGGGGCCGGCCGTTCGTAGATGGCGACGTCGTTGCCGGTCGGCGGCTGCGGCCGCCAGTCGATGGTGAAGTCGAGCAGCGAGCGCGATTTCAGGTCGATATGCTGGTCTCGGCCGGCCTGCCAGTAATAGCCGCCATAGGGCGTGCGGAAGCGCGGATCGGAGAGGTCGCCGTCGATGACGAGCCGCCCATCTGCCCCGATCCGGGCATTGGCGGCGAGCGTGCGCAGGTCGTCGCCGACCTCGGCCACGGCGCGGGCGCGGATATTGCCGTCGAAGATGAGGGTCAGCATGAAGCCGGCCAGCACCAGGGCGACCGTGATCGCGCAGGCGGCGATGATGGTGAAGCGCGCCCGGAGCGAGCTCGGAATCACGAGGTGCCGCCCTCGGTCGGCATGACGCAATAGCCGTGGCCACGCCGGGTCTCGATGACCGGCGTGCCGAGCTTCTTGCGCAGCCGGGCGATCAGCACCTCTATGGCGTTGGAATCGTGCTCCTTGTCCTGGTCGTAGATGTGGCTGCCGAGTTCGCTCTGCGACACGACGCGGCCATTCTGCAGGATCAGGTAGGTCAGCAGCCGGTATTCGAGCGGCGTCAGCGCCACGGCCCGGCCGTCGACCGCGACGTCCTTCTTGCGCGTGTCGACCTCGACCGGACCGACGGTGAGGACGGCGGAGGCATGGCCGCTGGCGCGCCGGGTCAGTGCCCTGACGCGTGCCACCAGCTCCTCCATATGGAATGGCTTGGTCAGATAGTCGTCGGCGCCGGAATCGATGCCCTCGACCTTCTCGCGCCAGCCGTCGCGCGCGGTGAGCAGCAGCACCGGCATGCGCCGGCCGGAGGCCCGCCATTTGCGCAGCACGGTGAGCCCGTCCATCACCGGCAGCCCGAGATCGAGCACGACCGCGTCGAAATCCTCGCTGTCGGCACGGAACCAGCCGTCCTCGCCGTCGCCGCTCGTTTCCACGATGAAGCCGGCGCCGGAGAGCGCCGCGCCGATATCGGCGGCGATCCGCTTTTCGTCCTCGATCACCAAAACGCGCAAGGCCGCTATCCTCGTGAAGGCCGCACCTCTGTCATCTGACAATCGATCGCGATGGCCCTGTCAATCGGCTTTTGACGGCCGACGCGCGCGACCACACCGTCCGTGGCGGAGAGGCCCGCCGCCAATACTCCGCGAATAGTGCCGGCATCGGCCGTCCCGGCTGCGGCGTGGCCGGTATCGACAATGGCGCCAGGCCCCGGAATTTGCCATCTTCATAGAACAATCTTCCCCGGCATTGGCGGGACAAAGCCGCGGCGTGGAACATTCTCTCTGTCGGGGGATTGCATCGGGTGCGCCCGTCATGGCCTTTCCGACGGGTTCGGAACGCGTTGCGCAAGGTGATGCCAGAGTAAAATGACCTCTGCGGCGCAGTCTGCACCATCATGAATTTCTCCCGATCTGTCATGCCGCGACCGAGGTCTTCTTTTCTGAGTCTAACATCTTGAATTGACAGTCGTCTTCGGCCTTTCTCTGACGTCGTGGCGGTCTCAATGGCGAGGGCCACGGCGCTTCAGCCACATGTGGGGACCGACATGTTCGTGAGCCTGGGCTCTCATCGTCTTCGTGATCTTGCCGGCGTCGCACTCGCCTTCGGCTTCGTCCTGGCGACGACGCTCTACGTGCGGGCGCAGGCGCCGGCCGCCGTCACCCTCGTCAATGTGTCCTACGATCCGACCCGCGAGCTCTACCGGGCCATCAACGAGGCCTTCGCGAAGGAGTGGCAGGGCCGCACCGGCCAGCGCGTGACCATCCGCACCTCGCATGGCGGCTCGGGCCGGCAGGCCCGCTCGGTGATCGACGGCCTGGAGGCCGATGTCGTGACGCTCGCGCTGGCCGGCGACATCGATGCCATCGCCCGCGAGTCGCGCCGCCTGCCCGACAACTGGCAGTCGCGTCTGCCGAACAATGCTTCGCCCTATACCTCCACCATCGTGTTCCTGGTCCGCAAGGGCAATCCGAAAGGTATCCGCGACTGGGACGACCTGGCCAAGCCGGGCATCGCGGTGATCACGCCCAATCCGAAGACCTCGGGCGGCGCGCGCTGGAACTATCTCGCCGCCTGGGCCTACGAGCTGCAGCGCAGCAACGGCGACCAGGCCGCCGCCCGCCGGCTCGTCGAGGCGATCTTCCGCAACGTTCCGGTCCTCGACACCGGCGCGCGCGGCTCCACCACCACCTTCGTCCAGCGCGGCATCGGCGACGTGCTGATCGCCTGGGAGAACGAGGCCTATCTCGCCCTGCAGGAATTCGGCGCCGATAAGTTCGATATCGTCAATCCCTCGGTGTCGATCCTCGCCGAGCCGCCGGTCTCGGTGGTCGACCAGGTGGTCGACCGGCGCGGCACCCGCCAGGTCGCCGAGGCCTATCTGCAGTTCCTCTATAGCGCCCAGGCCCAGGCGATCATCGCCCGCAACTTCTACCGGCCGGTCCATCCCGAACATGCCGACCGCGCCGACATTGCGCGCTTCCCGCAGATCAGGCTCGTGACCATCGACCAGGTCTTCGGCGGCTGGACCAAGGCCCATGCCGACCATTTCGCCGACGGCGCCGTCTTCGATCAGATCTACCGGCCGGGAGCGCCGGGCAGATGACCGCGGCGAGCCTGTCAGCGTCGGTCTTCAGCTTCCGCAAGCCGAGCGCCCTGCCCGGCTTCGGGCTGACGCTCGGGTTCACGCTCGTCTATCTCTCGCTGATCGTCCTGATCCCGCTCGCGGTCCTGGTCTGGCGGGCGAGCGGTCTCGGGCTCGACGGGATCTGGCGCATCGGCACGTCGCCGCGCGTTTTGGCGGCGCTCGAGACGAGCTTCTTCATCTCCTTCGCCGCAGCCGCGCTGAACGCGGTATTCGGTTTCATCCTCGCCTGGGTGCTCACCCGCTACTGGTTTCCCGGCCGGGGCCTGATCGACGCCATGGTCGATCTGCCTTTCGCCCTGCCGACCGCCGTTGCCGGCATCGCCCTCACCGCTCTCTACGCACCCAATGGCTGGATCGGCGCGCTCGTCGCGCCGCTCGGCGTCAAGGTCGCCTATACGCCGCTCGGCATTTTCGTGGCGCTGGTCTTCATCGGCCTGCCCTTCGTGGTGCGCACGGTGCAGCCGGTGCTCGCCGATCTCGACCGCGAGATCGAGGAGGCCTCGGCGACGCTTGGCGCGAGCCGCCGCCAGACCGTGCTGCGCGTCGTCCTGCCGCCGCTGCTGCCGTCGGTGCTGACCGGCTTCGCCCTCGCCTTCGCGCGCGCCGTCGGCGAATACGGCTCGGTCATCTTCATCGCCGGCAACATGCCGTTCCGATCGGAAATCGCGCCGCTGCTGATCGTCGTCCAGCTCGAAGAGTTCAAATATGCCGAGGCGACGGCGATCGCGACCATCATGCTGGCCATCTCGTTCCTGGCGCTGCTGGCGATCAACCTGCTGCAGGCCTACAGCCGGCGGAGGTTCGGTCATGCATGAGCCGCGTCCCGCCTGGCCGCCGTCGGCCACCGGCGAGCGGCCGGTCACCCGCTTGATCCTGATCCTCGTCGCGATCGGCTTTCTCGCCCTGTTCGTCCTGCTGCCGCTCGTCGCCGTCTTCGCCGAGGCGTTCCGCCGTGGCGTGCCGGCCTTCCTCGACGCCTTCGGCGACGAGGACACGCTGGCCGCGATCCGCCTGACCTTGCTGGTCGCCGCCATCACCGTTCCGGCCAATCTCGTCTTCGGCATCGCCGCGGCCTGGGCCGTCGCCAAGTTCGAATTCCCCGGCAAGAGCCTGCTGGTGACGCTGATCGACCTGCCCTTCTCCGTCTCGCCGGTCGTCTCGGGCCTCATCTACGTGCTGCTGTTCGGCGCCCAGGGCCTGTTCGGCGCGACGCTCGACGCGCACGGCCTGAAGATCATCTTCGCCGTGCCCGGCATCGTTCTCGCCACGATCTTCGTCACCTTCCCGTTCATCGCCCGCGAGCTCATCCCGCTGATGCAGGAACAGGGCACGAGCGAGGAGGAGGCTGCCCTGACGCTCGGCGCCTCGGGGCTTCGGACCTTCCTGACCATCACGCTGCCGAACGTCAAATGGGCGCTGCTCTACGGCGTCCTGCTCTGCAACGCCCGCGCCATGGGCGAGTTCGGCGCCGTCTCGGTGGTGTCGGGCCATATCCGTGGCCTCACCAACACGATGCCGCTCCATGTGGAGATACTCTACAATGAGTACAACTTTGTCGGTGCCTTCGCAGTCGCTTCGCTCCTCGCAGGGCTTGCCCTTGTCACGCTTTTCGCGAAATCGATCCTCGAATGGCGATACGCGGACGCTCTCGCCGGCGCGCGTGGGCACTGACGCGCGGCACGCCGTCGCGATCCGGGCGCAGGGCCTGATCAAGTGGTTCGGCGCCGGCACCGCGGCGCTCGACGGCATCTATCTCGACGTCCGGCCCGGCGAGCTCCTGGCCCTGCTCGGCCCGTCCGGCTCCGGCAAGACCACGCTCTTGCGTGCCGTCGCCGGCCTCGAACAGGTGGATGCCGGCCAGATCCTGTTCGACGAGGAGAATGCCACCGCCCTGCCGGTCCAGGCGCGCAAGGTCGGCTTCGTCTTCCAGCACTATGCCCTGTTCCGCCACCTCAACGTGGCCGACAACATCGCCTATGGGCTGAATGTCCGGCCGCGCGCCCAGCGGCCGCCGCGCGCGGAGATCCGGCGGCGGGTCGCCGAGCTTCTCGATCTCGTCCAGCTCTCCGGCCTCGAAAAGCGCTTTCCCGCGCAGCTCTCGGGGGGCCAGCGCCAGCGTGTCGCCCTTGCCCGGGCGCTCGCCGTCGACCCGAAAGTGCTGCTGCTCGACGAACCCTTCGGCGCGCTCGACGCCCAGGTCCGGCGCGATCTCAGGCGCTGGCTGCGCGAGATTCACGACCGCACCGGCCACACCACCCTGTTCGTCACCCACGACCAGGACGAAGCGCTCGAGCTCGCCGACCGGGTGGCCATCCTCAACAAGGGCCGGATCGAGCAGATCGGCACGCCGGACGAGATCTACGACCATCCCGCGACCGCCTTCGTCGCCGGCTTCATCGGCGGCGCCATCAAGCTGGATGCCGAGGTCCGCGACGGCACGGTGTGGGCCGGCGGCGCGCAGCTCGTCTCGGCGCCGATCGGCACGCCGCCGGGCCCGGTCGAGCTGTTCATCCGCCCCGAGGACCTCGCGCTCGCCGATCCGGGCACGCCGGCCGTCAAGGCTCGCGTCGTCGGCGTGCGGCGCTCCGGGCCGGCGCGCCGCGTCGATGTCGTGCTGGCCGATGGCCAGCCGGCGGTCGAGGTCGAAGTGCCCACCGGCCTGCCGGTCGGCCGTGGCGAATGGCTGTCCGTCGCGCTCAGGACGGTGCGGCTTTTCCCCGCCGCCCGCCTCTGAGGTCGTCCCATGTCGCGTTTCAAGTTTTTTCCGATCTCCTATGACGTGGCCGCACGCGTCGTTGTCGTCGCCGGCAATGGCGAGCAGGCCCTGCAGAAGCTCCGGCTGCTGGTGCGCACCGAGGCACGGCTGGTGCTCTGCGCCGCCGACCCGTCAGCGGATCTGGCCGCCTTCGCCGCCGCCCATGGCATCGAGCACATCGCGGCCGAGCCCGATGCGCGGCGCCTGGCGAGCGCGGCGCTCCTGTTCATCGCCTCCGGCGATGCCGGCGACGATGCCCGTCTCGCCCTGATCGCCCGAGCGGCCGGCGTGCCGGTCAATGTCGTCGACCGGCCGCAGATTTCCGATTTCGCCGTTCCGGCCATCGTCGACCGCGCGCCCGTCGCGATCGCCATCTCCACCGACGGCCACGCGCCGGTCCTCGCGCAGAAGGTGCGCGCGGCGATCGAAGCCATGCTGCCGCCGGCCTTCGGGCGGCTTGGCGAGCTGGCCGCGGGCCTGCGCGAACGGGTCAATCTCAGGCTTGGCGAGGCGAACCGCCGGCGGCGGTTCTGGTCGCGCCTGTTCGATGGCCGCGCGGCCGAGGCGGCGCTCGCCGGCGAAGCCGAGCGCGCCAGGATCATCGCGCTCAATGCGCTCGATGCCGCCGAGGCGGATGCCATGCCGGCCGGCAAGGTCTTCCTTGTCGGCGCCGGCCCCGGCGCGGAGGACCTCTTGACGATCCGCGCGCATCGCCTGCTGCAGACGGCGGATGTGATCGTGCACGATGCGCTGGTTCCCGAGGCCGTCATCGCCATGGGCCGGCGCGATGCCGAGCGCATTGCGGTCGGCAAGCGCAAGGGCCGCCATTCCGTCGCGCAGGGCGAGATCGACGCCCTGCTGGTGCGGCTCGCGCGGGACGGCCGCCAGGTGGTGCGGCTGAAGGCCGGCGACCCGCTGGTGTTCGGACGGGCGGGCGAAGAGATCGCGGCGCTCCGGGCGGCCGGCATCGCCTACGAGGTCGTGCCCGGCGTGACCGCCGCGCTTGCCGCCGCGGCGGACGCGGCCGTGCCGCTCACGCTGCGCGGGGTCGCCTCGCACCTCGTCGTCGCCACCGGCCATGGCGCCGAGGGGACCGAGCCGGAAGGCTGGGAAAAGCTCGCCGCGGAGGGCGCGACCATTGCCGTCTACATGGGCAAGTCGGTCGCCGAGCGCGTCGCCGCGCGGCTTTCCGCCGCCGGGCTCGCCCCGGCCACCCCTGTGCTCGCCGTCGAGAATGCCGGCCGCGCCGACCGTCGCCTGCTCGCCGGCCGGCTGGCCGAGCTCGGCGGCCTCGCCGGGCGCGCCGACCTGACCGGTCCCGTCCTCATCCTGATCGGCCCGGCGGTCGCCGCCGGCGACCTCGCCGATGCCGAACCCTTCGCCGCGTCGCTCGCGGCCGCCGCCTGAGAGCTGTCCGATGTCCCAACCCGTCAAGGCCCCGAAAGTGTTCAAGCCGGTGATCGTCACCGCCAATGGCCTCGCCTCGGGCGAAGTGCTGTTCCGTCATGCCGACGGCGGCTGGTCGATCGATGTGAGCAAGGCCGAGATCGCCGAAACGCGCGAGGCCGGCGACGAGCTCATGGCCCGTGCGCTCGCCGACCAGGAGGCCTGCATCGTGGTCGAGCCGGCGCTGATCGAAATCGTCAGGGAAGGCGGCTTCGTGCGGCCGGCCTCGCTGCGCGAGCTGATCCGTGCCAGCGGACCGACCGTCGCGCTGCCGTCCGACGCCTACGCCCATCTGTGAGACGACCATGTACCGCTACGATGAATTCGATCAGGCTTTCGTCGACGAGCGCGTCGCCGAATTCAGCGACCAGGTGGCGCGGCGTCTGTCGGGCGAGCTGACCGAGGATCAGTTCAAGCCGCTCCGGCTGATGAACGGCGTCTACCTGCAGCTGCACGCCTACATGCTGCGGATCGCCATCCCCTATGGCACGCTGTCGTCGCGCCAGATGCGCAAGCTCGCCCATATCGGCCGCACCTACGACCGCGACTATGGCCATTTCACCACCCGGCAGAACCTGCAGTTCAACTGGATCCGGCTCGCCGACGTGCCGGCCATCCTGAAGGAGCTCGCCGAGGTCGAGATGCATGCGATCCAGACCTCCGGCAATTGCATCCGCAACGTCACCGCCGACCATTTCGCCGGGGTCGCCGCCGACGAGGTCGCCGATCCCCGGCCCTATGCCGAGGTGCTGCGCCAGTGGTCGTCGCTGCATCCGGAATTCAGCTTCCTGCCGCGCAAGTTCAAGCTTGCCGTGACCGGCGCGCCGAACGACCGCGCGGCGATCCAGGTTCACGACATCGGGCTCGAGGTGAAGCGCAACGACAGGGGCGAGATCGGCTTTGCCGTCTGGGTCGGCGGCGGCCAGGGCCGCACCCCGATGATCGCCAAGAAGGTGCGCGACTTCCTGCCAGAGGCCGATCTCCTGGCCTATTGCGAGGCGATCCTGCGCGTCTACAACCTGCAGGGCCGGCGCGACAACAAATACAAGGCCCGCATCAAGATCCTGGTCCACGAGATGGGCGAGGCGGAGATGACCCGCGCGGTCGAGGCCGAGTTCGAGGCGATCGGCCGCGCGACGCTCGCCCTGCCGGCCGAGGAGGTGGCGCGGATCGGCGCCTATTTCGCGCCGCCGGCGCTGGCGGCGCTGCCGGCCCGGTCCGAGGTGCTGGAACGCGCCAAGGCCGCCGATCCGGATCTCCGGCGCTTTCTCGCCCGCAATCTCCATGGCCACAAGGCGCCGGGCTACGGCATCGTCACCGTCTCGCTGAAACCCGTCGGCCAGCCGCCGGGCGACGCCACCGCGGGGCAGATGGATGCCATCGCCGACATTGCCGAGCGCTATTCGTGCGACGAGATCAGGGTCAGCCACGAGCAGAACCTGGTGCTGCCCCATGTCCGGCTCGATGACGTGCCGGCGGTCTATGCGGCGCTGAAGCGGGCGGGGCTCGCCACCCCCAATGCCGGGCTCGTCACCGATATCATCGCCTGCCCAGGCCTCGACTATTGCGCCCTTGCCAATGCCCGCTCGATCCCGGTCGCCCAGCGCATTTCCGAGCGGTTCGCCGCACTCGACCGGCAGGAGGAGATCGGCGAGCTGAAGCTGAAGATCTCCGGCTGCATCAATGCCTGCGGCCATCACCATGTCGGTCATATCGGCATTCTCGGCGTCGACCGGAAAGGCGAGGAGTTCTACCAGATCACGCTCGGCGGCTCCGCCGACGAGACGGCGTCGATCGGCGAGATCGTCGGCCGCGGCTTCTCTTCCGACGAGGTCGTCGATGCGGTCGAGAACATCATCGGCACCTATCTGAAGGTCCGCTCGGCGCCGGCCGAAACCTTCCTGGAAACCTATCGCCGGGTCGGCGAGGCCCCGTTCCGCGAGGCGCTCTATGCCGACGCTTGACCTGACGCGGCCGCGCGCGACCGCCGATGCGGCGCTGGGCGCCGAAGCGGCAAGGCTCGAGCGCGCCTTCGGCACCCGGCACCCGGCCGAGATCCTGAAGGCGGTGCTGGTCGACCTGTTCCCGGGCAAGGCCGCGCTGGTCACCTCCTTCGGCGCCGATTCGGCCGTGCTCCTGCATCTGGCCGCCGGCATCGATCCGGCGGCGCCGGTCGTCTTCATCGATACGCTCAGGCATTTCCCGGCGACGCTCGCCTATCGGGATCTTCTGGTCGCAAGGCTCGGGCTGACCGGGCTCGTCACGGTCGCGCCGACGCCTGCCGAGGTGAGCGCCAGCGATCCGGTCCTCGCGCTCGCCGAACGCGATCCCGATGCCTGCTGCGGCTTCCGCAAGGTGGTGCCGCTCGCCCGGGCGCTTCAGCCCTTCCGTGCCGCGATCACCGGCCGCAAGCGGCACCAGGCGGTGACCCGCTCGGGTCTTGCCGTGTTCGAGGCCGAGGAGGGGCGGATCAAGGTCAATCCGCTGGCGGCCTGGGACGCCCGCGACCTTGCCGCCTATGCCCGGGCCCACGATCTGCCGGCCCATCCGCTGGTCGCGCAGGGCTATCCCTCGATCGGCTGCGCGCCCTGCACGTCGCCGGTCGCCGCCGGCGAGGATCCGCGCGCCGGGCGCTGGCGCGGCACCGCCAAGATCGAATGCGGCATTCACAAGCCCGCCGGCACGCTCACCGGCCTTCGAACAGGACACTGACCTCCCATGGCCTTGTACAGGCACGGCGCCTTCGTCGCCGACGACTGGATCTTCCCCGAAGACGGCGCGCCGATCCCCGCGGCCGGCAAGGTGGCGCTGCCGAGGGCGCGCCTCGTCGCCGACTTCGCGACGCTGGCCGATCGCGCCGATCCCATCGGCCTGGTGCTCGCCTCGGGCGAGACCCTCGATGGCCTCGCCGAGACGATCGGCCGGCTCCGGCTCGTCAAGCTGGTCATTCCCCGCTATGCCGACGGCCGGCTCTATTCGATCGCCCGGCTGCTGCGCGACCGCCACGGCTTCACCGGCGAGATCCGGGCGAGCGGCGATGTCCTGCGCGACCAGATCGTCTTTCTCGCCCGCGCCGGCGTCGACGCCTTCGAGGTGACGCACCAGGGCACCATCCAGGCGCTCCGCGACGGCGCGATCGTCGCCGTCCATCACCACTATCAGCCGGCCTCGCAGGCGGCCGTCGAGGCGAAGCCGGGGCCGCGCCCCTGGCTGCGCAAGTCTTTCGTGCCGGGAGTCGTCCAGTGACCGCGTCCGCAGTTCGTGCATTGAAGTCCGACGACACCACCGACACGCGCGATATCAGGCGGACGCTGTCGCCGCACCTGCAGCGGCTCGAGGACGAGGCGATCTTCATCATGCGTGAAGTGGTCGCCGAGTTCCGCAGGCCGGTCATGCTCTATTCGGTCGGCAAGGATTCCAGCGTGATGCTGCACATCGCGCGCAAGGCCTTCTTTCCGGCCAGACCGCCCTTTCCCTTCCTGCACATCGCCTCGGGATGGGATTTCCGCGCGCTGCTCGATCATCGCGACCGCATGGCGCGCGACTATGGGCTCGACCTCCTCGTGCATTCGAACGAGGCCGCCGCCGCGGCGGGGGTCAATCCCTTCGACACCGAGACGGGCGAATATTCGCGTCTGATGCTCACCGAGGTGCTGAAGAGCGCGCTCGACGCGCATGGTTTCGACGCCGCCTTCGGCGGCGGCCGCCGCGACGAGGAGAAGGCGCGCGCCAAGGAGCGCATCTTCTCGCACCGTTCGGCCGGTCATGTCTGGGATCCGCGCAACCAGCGCCCGGAGCTCTGGCGCCTGTTCAATACCCGGCTCGGCGCCGGCGACACGATGCGCGTCTTCCCGCTGTCCAACTGGACCGAGCTCGACGTCTGGGACTATATCCGCGCCGAGCAGATCCCGATCGTGCCGGTCTATCTGGCCGGCGACCGCCAGGTGGTCGAGCGCGACGGCGCGCTGATCATGGTCGATGACGAGCGCATGCGCTTCCGTCCGGGCGAGGAGGTGGTGACGCGCCGCGTCCGTTTCCGCACGCTCGGCTGCTGGCCGCTGACCGGCGCGGTCGCCTCGGAAGCGACCACGGTCGAGGACATCATCGCCGAGATCGTCGCCTCCCGCACCTCCGAACGGGAAGGCCGCCTCGTCGACGGGGCCCTGCAGGCCTCGATGGAACGCAAGAAGCGCGAGGGCTATTTCTGATGACCATGCGCGTCGCCGCCCGGCCACCGGCTCTCGACCCGGCCAACGACACCCTGCCGGTCCGCGATCGCGGCGCCCTGCGCTTCATCACCTGCGGCTCGGTGGACGACGGCAAGTCGACCCTGATCGGCCGCCTCCTGCACGATTCGATCGGCCTCCTCGAGGACCAGCTCGCCGGCCTGAAGGACGACAGCCGGCGCTTCGGCACGACCGGCGAGGAGCTCGATCTCGCCCTGCTGCTCGACGGCCTGGAAGCCGAGCGCGAGCAGGGTATCACCATCGACGTCGCCTACCGGTTCTTCTCGACCGCCCGCCGCGCCTTCGTCGTCGCGGATACGCCGGGCCATGCCCAATATACCCGCAACATGGCGACCGGCGCCTCGACGGCGGAGCTCGCCGTGCTGCTCGTCGATGCCCGCAAGGGCCTGATGGAGCAGACCCGGCGCCATGCGGCGATCGTCGCGCTGCTCGGCATCCGCCATGTCGTGCTGGCGGTCAACAAGATCGATCTGGTGGATTTCTCTCAGGAGCGCCACGACGCCATCGTCGCCGACTTCACGGCCTTCGCCGCGCCGCTCGCCTTCCGTTCGGTGGTCGCCATCCCGCTCTCGGCGCGCTTCGGTGACAATGTCACCATCCGCAGCCGCAACACGCCCTGGTACGAGGGCCCGACCCTGATCCGCCACCTCGAGGCGGTCGAGACCTCCGACCAGGTCGACGAGGCGCCGTTCCGGATGGGCGTGCAATGGGTCAACCGCGCCGATATCGACTTCCGCGGCGTGGCCGGCACGGTGGCGAGCGGCCGCGTCGCTGTCGGCGACACGGTCGTCGTCGCCGGCTCGGGCAAGACGACGCGGGTCAAGCGCATCGTCACGCTCGACGGCGACCTCGGCTCGGCCGCCGCCGGCCGCGCGGTGACGCTGACCTTCACCGACGATGTCGACATTGCGCGCGGCGACCTCATCGCCGATCCGCGCGCGCGCCCGATGAGCGCCCGCCGGCTGGCCGCCGACCTCGTCTGGATGGGCGAGGCGCCGGGCGCGGCCGGCGACCGCTACCTGATGAAGATCGGCAGCGCCACCGTGCCGGCGACGGTCACGCGGCTCGTCGACACGCTGGACGTCGCAACGCTCGAGCGGCGCGCCGATCCGCTCGGCTTCGCGCTCAACACGATCGGCCGGGTCGAGATCGAAGCCGGCAGCCGCATCGCCTTCGATCCCTATGCCGACAACCGCGAGACCGGCGCCTTCATCCTGATCGACCGGACCACCCATCTGACGGTGGCCGCCGGCCTCGTCGTCGAGGGTCTCGATCGCGCCCGCGAGGTGCATCGCCACCCAACCGAGGTGACCGGCGCGGTGCGCGCGGCGTTGAAGAGCCAGGTGCCGCTGGCCGTCTGGCTGACCGGCCTGCCGGGCTCCGGCAAGTCGACCATCGCCAATCTGGTCGAGCGGCGGCTCGCCGCGCTCGGCCGCCATACCATGCTGCTCGACGGCGACAATCTGCGCCAGGGGATCAATGCCGATCTCGGCTTCGACGCCGCCGCCCGCGCCGAGAATGTCCGCCGGGTCGGCGAGATCGCCAGGCTGATGGCCGAGGCCGGCCTCGTCACGCTGGTCGCGCTCGTCTCGCCGTTCCGCGCCGACCGCGAGCGGGTCGCCGCGCTGTTCCCCGCAGGCCGTTTCGTCGAAATCTTCGTCGACGCATCGCCCGAAACCTGCCGGGCGCGCGATCCGAAGGGGCTCTATGCCAAGGCCGAGGCTGGCCGGATCGTCAATTTCACCGGCCGCGACCAGGCCTATGAGCCGCCGCTCGAACCGGCCCTGGTTCTGCGCAGCGACGAGCTCAGCCCGGAGGATGCCGCTGAACAGGTGGTCGAGCTGATTCTGGCCCGGATCGAGCCGCCGCTCGGCGGGTTCGATTCCGCCCAGCTCTGACCGGCTTCAGCCGGCCGTTCCATCGAGGGTCGCCTCGAAGGCCAGCGCGGCTCGCGAGCGGTGCCTTTCGCGATGGCGGACCAGGCTGAAGGTCCGCGGCGGCAGGACGAAGGCGAGGCGGACGAGCCGGCCGGCGGCGAGCCGCGGCGCCGCGACGAGTTCGGACACGACCGCGACCAGGGCGCTGGCTTCGACCGCCGAGCACAGGGCCTCATTGGACGGCAGGTCGAGCGCGATCTCGAGGCTGCCGGCCGCAAGGCCGTGCCGGCGGAGCGCCGTTTCGAGCGCGGAGCGCGTGCCGGATCCCGGCTCGCGCATTGCCCAGCGCTGGCGGGCGAGCATGCCGGCGGTGACCATGGCCTGGCCGGCAAGGGCATGGCCGGGCGCGCCGACCAGGATCAGCCGGTCCTCGGCAACCACCCGGCTCGCCAGGGCCGGCTCGTCGATGGCTCCTTCGATCAGCCCGAGTTCGGCCGTGCCGGTGAGGACGGCGCGCGCCACCGTCTGGGTGTTGCCGAAGGCGGTGTCGAGGGTGATCGCCGGATAGCGGTCGTGGAAGCGTGTCAGCCGCGGCGGCAGCCAGTAGCTGCCGATGGTCTGGCTCGTCTCGATGCGCAGTGTGCCGCGCGTCAGCCCGCTGAGCTCGGCCAGCGTCTGTTCGGCGGCTGCGGCGCGGGCCAGCGTCGCGCGTGCCTCATCGAGAAAGATGGTGCCGGCCTCGGTCCGTTCGATGCGCCGGCCGATCCGATGGAACAGTTGCAGGCCGTGCCGGCTCTCCAGCGCGCGGATCGCCGCGCTGACCGCGGAGGGTGTGAGGTTGACGGCGGCGGCCGCCGCCGTCAGGTGCTGCCGCTCGGCAACCGCCACGAAGATGCGGAGCTGTTCAAGGGTCATGGCGGCTCTGAAACGTCCGGTCGGTCTGTCTGGGGCCGGTATTATGCAATTTTCTCGAACGAAACATATCGAAAATTGCAATGGATCGAATGATCATGCGGGTGCATGGGATCCGGCATCGCCAGGAAGTGCCGCCATGTCCGCTACCGCCGCCACCAGACCGCAACAGATCCTGCCGGGCCTCGTCCTCAGCCTCGGCGTTGCCGGTGTTGCGCTCGGCCTCGGCCATCTCCAGTCCTGGCTGTTCGGCCGGGCCTGGCTGGAGGCCCTCGTGCTCGCCATTCTCATCGGCATGGCGCTGAGGACGGCGGGCCGGGTTGCGGCGCGTCATGACCGCGGCGTCGACTTTGCCGCCAAGACGCTGCTGGAATGGGCGGTCGTGCTGCTCGGCGCGTCGATCAGCACGGCCGCGCTGGCGGCGGCGGGACCGGCCCTGATCGGGGGTATCGCCGCGGTCGTCGCGGTTGCCATCGTGATGAGCTATGGCGTCGGCCGCGCCTTCGGCCTCGGCCATCGGCTCGCCCTGCTGGTGGCCTGCGGCAATTCGATCTGCGGCAATTCGGCCATCGCCGCGACTGCGCCGGTCATCGAGGCGCGGAGCGAGGAGGTGGCCGCCTCGATCGCCTTCACCGCCGCGCTCGGCGTCGTGGTGGTGCTCTGCCTGCCACTCCTCGTGCCGCTCTTCGGCCTGTCGCCACTGCAATATGGCGTCTTTGCCGGCCTCACCGTCTATGCCGTGCCGCAGGTCCTCGCGGCGACCGCGCCGGTCGGCGCGCTCAGCGTCCAGATCGGCACGCTGGTCAAGCTCGTCAGGGTGCTGATGCTCGGTCCGGTGATCCTCGCGCTGGCGCTCGGCCGCGGCAAGGCGCAGCCGACCGCGCCGCAACGGCTGGTGCCCTGGTTCATCGTCGGCTTCATCGTTCTGGCCGGTCTTCGCTCGGCGGGGGTCATTCCGGCCGTGGTGGTCGATGGCCTGACCGTCCTGTCCGGCCTGTTGACCGTGGTCGCCATGGCGGCCCTCGGCCTCAGCGTCGATGCCCGGGTGCTGAAGGCGGCCGGCGGACGGGTGACCCTCGTCGCCGTCATCTCGCTCGCCCTGCTCGGCGCCATCAGCCTCGCCCTGATCCACGGCCTCGGCATCGCTTGAGAGCGAGCACGGTCACGGCGCGTCGCGGATCGACGGGACCCCGAGGCGGCGAAAGAGCGAACGACGGTCGCGATGGCGCCTCAGGCCGGCCGCATGGTCTTCACGCCCAGGCGGGCACCGGCGTCAACCGCACCCGGTCCGGACCGCCGAGACGCGCGGACAGGGCGTGCTCGATCTCGGAGGGCTCACGGGCGAGCGGCTCGAAGCCGGCGAGGCGCGGATCGGCGCCTTCGAACAGGCTCAGCTCCAGCCGGTCGCCGGCCCGGAACAACGCGCCGGCCATGACGCCGTCGACGGTGAGCGTCCACAGGCCGTGATGATCGGTGCCGGCGAGAGTCTGGCGCAGCGTCGCGATCAGCCGGGCGAAGCGGCTGCCGGCCGCTGTATCGATCCCCTCCCGAACTGCCGCCATGCCAGCGCCTCCCTGCAAAAAGCCCTGAAATCATAAGGTTTTGCGGGATGTCGAGGAAGGGAATGACCTTGTCTTTTCGAGACGCATCGCAGCAAGAACGGTCTCCCTGCAGAGCTTCGAGGAGCGAAACATTCCACTCCTCCTCCGGTCGGTCGATCGGGCTCAGCGACGGCTGAACAGCCTCACGCCCCGGCCGTCCGTTTCCACCTGCACCGTGCCGTCGCCGCGCAGGCGGTGCAGATGGGCGAGCGTTTCGGCAATGGCGAGGAAGGCGTGGCCTTCGCCGATCGCGCGCGGAAACAGCGCGGCGGCCGCCTCATAGGCGGTCATCGGCCGTTCCAGCGCCTGGTGGAGCCGGTCGAGCCGCTGGACGTGGTGCTCGCGCAGGGCCTTCAGCCTGAGATGCAGGCCATGAAACGGCAGGCCGTGGGAGGGCAGCACGAACGTATCGTCCGGCAGGGCCATGAAGCGGTCGAGCGAGGCGAGATAGTCGGCCAGCGGATCGGCGTCCGGCTCGCCCGGGAAGACGCCGATGACCGGCGTGATATGCGACAGGACCTGGTCGCCGGCGATCAGGATGCGGTCGGCCTCGCTGTAGAAGGAGGCATGTTCCTCGGTATGGCCGCCGGCCGTGATGGTCCGCCAGCGGCGCCCGCCCATGGCGATCTCGGTGCCGTCGACGAGCCGCTCGATCTGCCGCGGCGGCGGGCCGAGCGCCGGCGCGAAGCCCGACCGGTCGGCAGCGAAGCGCTTGACCATCGCTTCGTCGCAGCCGTTGCGCGCCATGTAGCGGGCGACATGTGCTTTCGGCGGCTCGCGGGCATCGGCATAGCGCAGACGTGCCCACAGCCACTCGACCAGCGTCGAGGCGAAGGGAACGTCATGGGTCTCGACGAGATGGCCGGCAAGGCCGATATGGTCGGTATGGCCGTGGGTCGCGACCAGCCGGTTGAGCCCGGCTCCGCCGAGCGGCCCCCCGAGCATGGTGTCCCATGCGGCGCGCATCTCCGGCGATTCGACGCCGGCGTCGACCGCCGTCCAGCCCGGCGCGTCGTCCAGCAGCCAGACATTGACGTGGTTCAGCGCGAAGGGCAGCGGCAGCCGCCCCCAGCGCAGGCCGGGCGCGAGCTCCGGCGCTTCGCCCGGCTTCGGCGTGGCGACGGTGGTGAAGTCGAGCGGGCTGGGCGGCCGGTCGGTCCGGCTGGTACTTTGCGGCATGCTGCTCATGGGTTTGTGGCGAATAGGGAATAGGGATGCGTGGCGGGCACCGCCTCATTCATTGCATCCCCATCGGCTGCTCGCCACTCGCCATTCGCTACTCGCCCTCCTCCTCCTCGCTGGCGCGGACGGAGCGTTGCCGTGCCCACATCGAGGCATAGAGGCCGCCCTGCGCGACCAGTTCCTGGTGGCGGCCGCTTTCGACGATGCGGCCATGTTCGAGCACGATGATGCGATCGGCGGTGGTGACGCTGCCGAGCCGGTGCGTGACGCTGACCACGGTGCGTGTCTCGGCGATCCGGCGCAGCGTCTCGTTCAGCTTGGCCTCGGTGCCGGCGTCGAGCGCGCTCGTCGCCTCGTCCAGCACCAGCACGGCGGGATCGCGCACCAGCGCGCGGGCGATGGCGACGCGCTGGCGCTGGCCGCCGGAGAGCTGGCCGCCGCGCTCGCCGACCTGGGTGTCGTAGCCCTGCGGCAGCGACAGGATGAAGTCGTGCACCTCGGCCTGGGTCGCCGCGGCATGGATCTCGGCCATGGTCGCGCCGGGATTGCCCATGCGGATATTGTCCGCGATCGAGGTGTTGAACAGGAAGCTGTCCTGGAACACGACGGCCATCTGCGCGCGCAGGGATGCCTGCGTGACGGTCCGGATGTCGACGCCGTCGATGCGCACGGCGCCTTCGGTCGGGTCGTAGAAGCGCATCAGCAGATTGAGGAAGGTGCTCTTGCCCGAGCCGCTCGGCCCGACAATGCCGAGGAACGACCCCTTGGCGACCGCAACGCTGAGGCCTTCGGTGCGGAAGCTTGATCCGGGATAGTTGAAGGCGACGTCGTCGAAGACGATTTCGCGCTCGAACGGCTTGAGCGCCGGCGCCCCGGGCGGGTCGACCATGCTCGGCCGGATCGCGAGCAGGTCGCCGAGATGGCGGATCGAGCCGGCCGCCTGGGCGAGCGTCGGCACATATTGGGTGACATTGGTCAGGGCATAGCCCATCGACAGGAACACGCCCTCGAAGGCGATGATCGTGCCGACGGTGATGCGCTCGGTATAGGCCCAGTAGGCGCCGAGCGCGAACACGCCAATATGGATGACATAGAGGCCGGTCTGGGCGGTCCGCTCGACCAGGGCGCTGGTGAAATTGGTGCGCCGCGCGATGGTCTGCCAGGAGGTGTTGAGGATCGAAAAGCCGCTCTGCGCCTGCGCCGTCAGGCCGAAGGCCTTGATCACCGGCTGGGCCGCCACGTTTTCCTGCACCGCGCCGAGCAGCTGTCCCTCGGTCAGGCGCTTGTCATAGGCATAGGTGAAGGCGCGGCGGGCGAAGATGCGCGGCCACCACAGGATCAGCGGGAAGATCAGCGCGCCGATCATGCCGAGCCAGACGTCGAACATGAACATCAGGATGGTGGCGTAGACCACCTCCAGGAACGGCATGACGAATTGCGGCACCACGCCGACGATGCCGACCTCGATGGCGACGAGGTCGCCGGAGAAGCGCGACAGCACCGTGCCGGTCGGCGTCGTATGGAAGAACGGCATGGACATGGTCTGCACGTGGTTGAACAGGTGCTGCCGGATGTCCCGGACCATGTCGGAGAAGATGCGCGTATAGAGATAGTCGGCAAGCAGCGCGACCATCGACACGGTCACGGCCGCCGTGCCCATGAAGACCAGCGATTTGACCAGCGCTTCCCAGTCCTTTTTGATCAGGCCTTCGTCGATCAGGTATTGCGTGACCAGAGGGAACGAGAAGTTGAGCGCCGCCTCGGTCAGCACGAGCAGGCCGAGCAGCGCGAACAGAAGCTTGTAGGGTTTGCCGAAGGGGGCGAGGAAGGCGACGATCGCCTTGACGTCGTCGGCGCTGACGTCTTCTTCCTCCTCGTCGAGCTCGTCGTCCGGGTCGACCGCCGTCTGCTCGCTGATCATGGCACGAACGGGGCGCGGCGCTGGGCCAGGCGGAATGCTGTCACGGGGTGCCTCGCGGCGGACGGGAGTTCGGTGTCGGAAGCGCCGGCCCCTGTTCGGGGCGAGCGGGCCGGCAGGCGCCGGGATGCACTGTGGACCGGATCTTCATAAGACTAGCCCGGGCGGTTCGCCCGGGCCAGTGCATCATGTTGCGACAGGTTGAGGTTCAGCGCGCCGCGGCGGCGGTGCGCACCTTGCTGGTCGGGCCCTTGGCGCGCCCGTCCATCAGCTTGGCGACCCACTGCGCCGCATCGGGCTTGGCGTAGAAGCAGTAGCGCATGGTCTCCATGTCGGGATACCAGGGGAAGTCGCCTTCATTGGCGTCGCACTCGATCTTCCAGGCCTTTTTCAGGATCTTCTGGTCGTGCACGGCAGGGCGCCAGCCGTGGCGCTGGAAGCGCTCGGACCACTGCCAGGTCGTCTCAAGCGTCAGCACCCCGTCGAAGACGTCGTGATATTCGATCACCTCGCGGGTCATGTCGGCGGTGATGCCGCCGAAGAAGATGCCGATGCGGGTGACGCGATAGAGCTCCTGGATCGCCTTGTCGATCAGGTCCTCGGGAACGTAGCACAGGCAGGTGTCATAGATGACGTCGAAGGACTGGTCCTCGAACGGCAGCTTGGTGACGTCGCCGAGCAGGTTGCGATGCAGCCACTTCTTCGGCGTCTGGGCATGGACGTGCCGGTTGTTCTCGATGCCCCAGGCATCGATGCCGATATTGGCGAAGCACTCGAGCGTCAGGCCGCTCGCCGAGCCGACGTCGAGGAGCGTATAGGGCGCCTTGATGCCGAAAATGCACTCGTAGAGATCGGCATTGTACTGCTCGTCGAAATATTCGCGGAACGATTCCTCGTAGGACAGGCCGACCGCATATTCGTCGTGATAGTCGTTGGTCAGCGTCGATTCGACGAAGCCGTCCTCGACCACGCCCTGCGCCTTGGCGGCATCCGCCTTCTTGCGCGCGCCCGAATAGGCCGCGCCGCGCAGCTTGCCCATCATCATGTCGACGACGAAATTGGCCGAGTCGTAGGCACCGTTGACGGTCGAGTCGAAGAGATAGTCGCCGACGAGGTAGAGATTGGGCAGCACCTTGCCGTCGGGCTGGTGGCGCTCGCGCAGTTCCGGCGTCGGATGGCCGCCGGGCAGGCCGGAAATGGTGCCGACCCAGCGCTGGACGCGCGCTTCCAGGAACTGCTTCCGGGCAAGCGGGATGAGTTCGGAAGGCAGCGAGTCGAGCGCGCGCTGGATCAGCGTCTCGTCGTCGAGATTGGAGAGCGCGAGCGCTTCCGTCGCCGTGATCAGCCAGCCGAGCACGCCGTGCTTGGAGGGATGGCGCGAGCTCTCGTCGTAGATGCAGCAGCCGCCGAAGGCGTCCGACATGACGTAGTTGCCCTGGAAGTGCTGGTTCCAGAACGGCTTCTTGAACAGGGCGGTGACCCGCAGATAGTGCGCGGGATTGTCGTAGGCCGCCTGGTGCTTCTGGATCGCCATGCGGGCCTCGCGGCCCTCGAACTCGATCTGGCTGACCCAGTAGTTCGGCAGGGCCAGAACGACATGGTCGAAGACATGGGTCTCGGTCTTGCCGTTGCGGCGGACGTGGAGCGTATAGGTATCGTCGGCGTTGCGCGCGATCCTGGTCACCCGGCTCTTCAGCATCACCTTGGCCGAGATGCGTTCCTTCAGGCCGTCGATCAGCTTCTCGTTGCCGCCGACCACCGAATAGAGGCGCAGATATTTGGGGTCGTCCATCAGGACGTTCTTCAGGCCGTTCAGCGCATTGGTCAGCTGCGGCTCGGTGGCGACATCGGAGCGCGAGGCGACCTCGACGTAGCGCCGGGCCGCTTCGTCGGGAATAGCGTCCAGCACGTCGCGGAAGGTCTTGTCGCCCCAGGGGTGCTTGTTGTCGTCGCCGGAATAGCCTTCGTAATATTCGTCCGGCGAGCACAGGGCGTGGCATTCGGCCTGGAAGGCGTCGAGCGCCTTGACGGTGGCATCGCCGAAATGCTTGCGGATGTCGCGCTTGGTATTGAGGATGGCGTCACCCAGGATGACGCCCTTGCCGTCCATCGGCACGATGTCGAGCTCCATCACCTCGGTGATGATGCGCTTCAGCGGGTCGGGGCCGAAATGGGAATAGTCGTAGAACTCGGCGACGCCGCGTTCGAACAGCGAATTGCCCTTTTCGAAACGGTCGGTCACCACCTTGCCGCCGAGGCGGTCGGAGGCTTCGAACAGGGTCGCCGTGAACAGGCCATCGCAGAACCGGTCGAGGAGATAATTGGTGAACAGGCCGCCCGGCCCGCCACCCACGATCGCGACACGCGTCATATCGGAGCTTTCGTCTCTTGGCTGGCTCACCGCGGTCCCGTGCGGCGGAGCCAGGAAATCACCATGTGGGGCTTTGGGTTGGAGCTATAGCGATCCCGCTCTTGATAATAAAGCCACGGTTGCCTGGAATCCTTTACGGATCCTGGCCGCCGGTGGCCTGGCGGTTCTTGCCACGCCGTCCCGAAAGGGGCGTTGCTCCATCAATGGCCACAACCGTCTGAACACAAGGTGAACCGCTTGGCGCCGCTGCGCTTTCGGACGCACCGCAAGCGACGCCGGCCGGCCGGAAAAGGCGAGCCGGCTCACCGCATGACGGTCGGCAGCCAGAGCGCGATGGCCGGCCAGACCATCAGGATGGCGATGGCGAGGATATAGACGAGCATGAACGGCATGACGCCGGTGAAGACGTCGGAGATCGGGCCGCCGTCGCGCCGCATGCCCTGCAGGACATAGAGCACGGTGCCGTCGGGCGGCGAGATCAGCGCGATCTCGACCAGCATGACCACGATGACGCCGAACCAGACCGGGTCGTAGCCGAGCGCGATGACGACGGGAAAGATCACGGGGATGGTCGTGACGATCATGGAGAAACCCTCCATGAACGTGCCGAGCGCCAGATAGAAGCCGATGATCATCAGCATGATGGCCCAGGGCGGCAGCGGCATCTCCGAAACGAGCTTGGCGAGTGCCTGTGGCACGCCGAGCGCGGTGAAGACGAAGTTCAGCACATAGGCGCCGAACAGGATCAGGCCGATCATCGCCGTGTTGCGCGCCGTCGCCTCCGCCGAATCGTTCAGCATCTTCCAGGACAGCTTGCCGTCGATGGCAGCGAGCACGAGCGCGGCGATCACGCCGAGCGCGGCCGATTCCGTCGGCGTGGCGAGCCCGCCATAGATGGTGCCGAGCACGATCAGGATCAGGATGGCGGTCGGGGTGAGATCGACGAGGCTCTTCAGCTTCTCGGTCATCGGGATGACCGGCGCATGGGGATCGCGCGGCGCCGCGGTCCTGGCGCGGAGCAGGATGACGGCGGTGAACAGCAGCACCACCAGGATGCTTGGACCGATGGCGGCGATGTAGAGCGCACCGACCGATGTTTCCGTGATCAGGCCGTAGATGATGAAGGTGATGCCGGGCGGGATGAGGTTGCCGAGCGCGCCACCGGCGGCGAGCGAGCCGAGCACCATGCGCGGGTCGTAGGGCCGGCCCTTGAAGAAGGGCAGCGCGACCGAGCCCATCGTGGCGGCGGTCGCGACCGACGAGCCGGAAATGGCCGAGAAGATCGCCGAGGAGGCGATGTTGGTGTGCAGCAGGCCGCCCGGCATGCGGTTCAGCCAGATGTTGAGCGTGCGGTAGAGCCGGTCCGACAGGCCGGCGCGCAGCAGGATCTCGCCCATCAGCAGGAACAGCGGCACCGCCACCAGCACGAAGGACGAGGACGGGTTCCAGATGGTCTGGCCGAGGAACAGCCAGAACGGCCGGTCGGAAAAGGCGTAGCCGACGATCAGGCCGAGCACGCCGAGCGCCGCGCCGACATAGATGCCCATGCCGAAGAACAGGGCGAACAGCCCGATCAGCAGCAGGATCTCGCCGGCAAGGCCGCTTGCCTGCGCCGAGCCGGTGAAGCTCAGGCCGAGCATGGTTCCGGCGAGAATGAGCAGGAAGACGATGGCGATCATGACCGGCCCTCCCGGGCGGGGGCGTCGCCGACGGCTTCGAGCGCCTCGGCCGCCTCTTCCTCATAGGTGCGCGCGTGCAGCAGCGCTTCCGCCTCGCTGCCGCGGCCGGCAAGCACCAGGAAGGTGGCTTCGAGCAGCATGGCGACGATCAGCAGCAGCATGACGCCGATGCCGAAAGCCCACAGGCCCTGCGGCAGGGCGAGCGGCGTACGCAGGACGGAAATATCGGTCGCGCCGAACAGCATGGATTCATCGACCAGCAGCCAGGCGCCATAGACCATGTAGCCGATGAACACGCCGAGAAAGGCGAGGCTGAGTATGTGCAGCCAATAGCGGATCGTGTCGGGAAACCTGTTGACGAGCAGGTCGATGCGCACATGGGCGCGCATCGACAGGGTATGGGCCAGGCCCCAGGCGATGCCGAAGGCCAGCGCATAACCCGACAGCTCCGTGGTCGCCTGGGTCGAGAAGCCGAGAAAACGACGCGCCAGCACATCGAAGGTGATCAGCGCCGAAATGGCGATGAAGCCCCAGCCGGCGACATAGCCCATCAGATGGCCCAGCGCCGCCAGCGCGCGGCGGCAGGCGGCCGCCACGACGATCATCCTGTCCAGCATTCAGGTCCTCAAGTGCGGTTCGATCGATGGCGCGCGGTTCCCGCGCGCGGGCATGGGCTCGGGCCGAGCTGAGCGAACAAGGGAGCGACGCGGTATTGGAGTTAATACCGATGCTGGCATCCCCGGCGGACATGCGCGCCGGGCCGATGCCGGCCGGCACGACCGTCAGCCTCGGGCCCGGCCGGGCTCAGTTGCTTGCGAAGGTGACGCCGGTCACCGGCGCCACGACGCGGTTGTAGATCTCGCCGCAACGCGCGCCGCAGCGTTTCACCCAGGCCGGCAGCACCGTGGAGGCGAGCACGTTGCGCAGCGTCTCGGTATCGGCCGGCGTCGGCTCGAAGGCGGTCATCGGCCTGTTGTCGACCAGGCGGCCGAGCTTGCAGCCCTCGCGGTTGCCGGTATTGCAGGCGATGCCGTCCTCGGTCGCGGTGCGGCCGAGCTGCCACTGGGCTTCCTCGACCTCCGCCATGGTGGTTTCGAGCATGCCGCGCACCGCCGGGTCGAGCCGGTTCCACCAGGCGATGTTCACCACATAGGCCGAGATCGACCAGAAAAGGGGGAGGGTATAGAGGCTCTGCGTCACCTCGAACCAGCGCGCGCCATTGCCCGAGGCGGTGCCCGTGATGGCGCAGTCGACGACGCCGCGCTCGAGTGCGGCATAGACTTCCGGGAAGCCGATGGCGGTCGGCTGGCCGCCGATGGTGGTGACGAAGTCGTTGGACGAGCCGCCGCCGGTGCGGATGCGCTTGCCGCGCAGATCGGCAAGGCTCGTCACCCGGTCGCGGCAGAAGAACACCTGGGCCGGGAACGGATACATGGCGATGATCTTTACGCCGAACCGCTCCAGTTCGCGGTTCAGCTCCGGCAGCATGGCCTGGGCGACCCGCCGCGACTGGCGCAGCGTCGGGTTGAGGCCGGCAAGGTCGACGACGTCGGCGAGCGGCACGTCGCCGGAGGCGGTGTTGAGCGGCACGGCGCCGATGTCGACCTGGCCGGATCGCACCAGGCGCAGGATTTCCGGGCCGTTGAGATTGCGTTCCGGCCAGCTCGCCAGCGTCACGGTGATGCGCCCGCCGGAGCGCTGGGGCAGGCCGTCGCGCAGCATGGGGATGTCGACACGGCTGTGCTGAGGCAGCGCCGGACCCGGCTGGGTCACCATCTGCACGCTGACCGGCGGGCCGGGCGGCAGGCCCTGGGCGAGGGCTGCCGGCGCGCCGGAAAGACAACCGGCAAGAACCGCCGCGGCGGCGGCGGGGCGGAATGGCGTCATCGGTTTCTCCTCTGGATCGGCCTTGAATCGGCCGTTTTGTGATTCAGATCGGCGGGAAATAGGTGAATTCGATCATCAGGCAGCCGGTTTCGCTGAAGAACGGGCCATGCGGAATGTCGGCCGGTCGGCAGGCATAGGTGCCGGGGCCGAGCCGCGTTACCGGGCCGGGCCCGTCGGCTTGGCCGATCCGCAGTCCGCCGGCGAGGCCAATCGACAGCGTGCCGGAGATGATGAACACCTCCTCGCACCAGGCGTGGCTGACGGCCGTCTCGACACGCGCGCCCGGCTCCCAGCGCGACAGGCGGGTGAGGGCACCCGTGCGGCGCACCGGATCGAGCCGGCCGGAGAGGATCTTCTCCGCGACACCGCAATAGCCGGCAACAGGCTGCCAGCCGTCGGGTCCGAGGGCGTCGAAAAATTCCCGGTGTGCCTTGGCGAAGGCACCGAAACCGGGATGCGCGTCGCCGGCGCCCGCTGTCACAGCGCGGCCAGCCGGCTGTTCTTCAGATCGGTCACCAGCATGGCGCCGGGCGCATGGGTGATGGCGAAAGCGGGTCTGGTCGCGGCGATGACCGCCTGGGGCGTGACCCCGCAGGCCCAGAAGACCGGCAGCTCGTCGGGTTTCACCTCGACCGGATCGCCGTAGTCGGGCCGGGCGATATCGGCAATGCCGATGGCCTCGGGCAGGCCGATATGGACCGGCGCGCCGTGCACGGAGGGAAAGCGCGAGGTGATCTGAACCGCGCGGATCGCGTCGGCCGGCCGGAACGGCCGCATGGAGACGACCAGCGGGCCGGAGAACGGGCCGGCCGGGGCGCAGGCGATGCTGGTGCGGTAGACGGGAACGCCGGTGCCGCAGGCAATGTGGCGCAGCGGCAGGCCATCCTCGATCAGCGCTTCCTCGAAGGAGAACGAGCAGCCGAGCACGAAGGCGACGAGATCCTCGCGCCAGACCGAGCGGATGTCGGTCGGCTCGTCGACCAGCTCGCCGTCGCGCCAGACCCGGTACTGGGGAATGTCGGTGCGGATGTCGAGATCGGCGCCGAGCGCGGGAATGGCGGGGTTGCCGGGCTCGGAGAGCCCGATCACCGGACAGGGCTTGGGGTTCAGCGTGCAGAAGCGCAGGAAATCGGCGGCCAGCGCCTTCGGCAGGATGGCGAGATTGCCCTGGACGTGGCCGCGGGCGAGGCCGGCCGTCTGGCCGGTAATGGCGCCCCGGCGCACCGCATGGCGCACGGCGACGGGGTCAGTGAGTGCGGCTTGGCCGTCCGGACGGCCGTCGGCGTCCTTCGTCTGCAGCATGACCATCGGGCTCCCCCAAGCACGAATGTGAGTGCGCAGAGCAAGTGCAACATTCCTGTTGCATCCGGTCCAATCCGAAGTTTGGATCGGCAATGATAAATTCTACTAATCGAAGCCGCAGTAGAATGATTGATTTCAAAGCGCTCGAAACGCTTGTCTGGGTCGCCACCCTGAGGAGCTTTCACCGCGCCGCCGACAAGCTGAACACGACCCAGCCGGCGGTATCGCAGCGCATCGCCCAGCTCGAGGCCGAGATCGGAGCGCGCCTGCTCGAGCGCGAAAGCCGGCAGGTGACGCCGACCGAAGCCGGCCGCCACGTGCTCGATTATGCCGAGCGGCTGATCCGGCTGCGCGCGGAAATGCTGCACGGCATAGCCGACCGCTCGGCGATCCGCGGCACGCTGCGGCTCGGCGTCGCTGAAACCGTGGTCCACACCTGGCTGTCGCGTTTCGTCGAGCGCATGGCCAAGGCCTATCCGCGCCTCGCGCTGGAGATCGAGGTCGACATCTCGCCGAGCCTGCGCCAGCGCCTGATCGCCCAGGAGATCGACCTTGCCTTCATGCTGGGGCCGCTCGGCGCGCCCCATCTGAAGAACCGGCCGCTGTGCACCTATCCGCTCGGTTTCTTCGCCAGCGACAGCCTCGGCCTGCCGGCGGGCCGGCTCACGCTTGCCGAACTTGGCGCCCACCCGATCGTGACCTTCTCGCGCAACACGCGGCCCTATCTCGTGATCCGCGAGCTGTTCTCGGTGTCAGGCCTGCCGCCGGTGCATATCCATGCCTCGGCCTCGCTCGCCACCATCCTGCGCATGGCCGAGGACGGGCTCGGCATTGCCGCCATTCCGAGCCCGATCGCCGCGGAGAAGCTGACGGCCGGCGAGCTGAAGCGGATCGATACGACGGTGCAGCTGCCCGATCTCGATTTCGTCGCGGCCTGGCGGGCGACGCCCGATGCCGCGACGATCGAGGCGGTGGCCGACCTTGCCGGCGCAGCTGCGGCCGGCTGATTTCCCGGCGAACGCGCCTTTGGGCGCTCCCGTCAGCCGCCCTGGCCGTGGTTGGGCTTCGGGCCGGTCGCCCACATCGGCCCGAGATCGTCCAGCGCCGCCTCGATGCATTCGACCTTGAGGCGTATGGCGGCGTCGCCGGCGAAGACGAGCTCGATCGTGCCGGCCGGCTCCTCGCCCGGCTCGAAGCGCAGCGCGAGCAGGTTGAGCACGGTGTCGGTGCCCTTGGTGATGCCCCTGGCGCTGACCGCGCCGACCCGCTCGAAGCGCACGCCGGTGCGCCGGCGCTGATTCTCGCCGCCTTCGGCGGCGGCCCAGTCGAATCGGTTGCAGACGAAGGCGAACTGCTTGCCCCTGGCAATGAAGGCGATGTCGGACGCCTTGACGACGGCGTCCTGCAGATGAACCGACAGGACGCCCAGGTCGTCGGCGTCGAAGGCGAAGAGTTTCAGCGGCGTGGCGGTCATCGGATTTCCGCGGTCATGGGATGTCCGTCGTCATTGGATTTCTTCCGGCGGCGGTCTTATAGGACGGGAGAACGGTCGCGTCGTCCACAGGCGCGTGGCCTGTCCCCTATTCGAGCCCGAACCCGATGACCATCCGTTCGCACGTGGGCGACCTGCCCGACCTCAACCATTATCGCGTCGGTGTGGTCGCGATCGATACCGAGACACTCGGCCTCATCCCGCAGCGCGACAGGCTCTGCGTCGTCCAGCTGTCGCCCGGCGACGGCACGGCCGACGTGGTGCAGATCCGGCCGGGCCAGCCGAAGCCGGCCAATCTCATGGCCCTGCTCACCGATCCCGGCATCGTCAAGCTGTTCCACTTCGCCCGTTTCGACATCGCCGTGATGAAGCATGCCTTCGGCGTCACCACCACGCCGGTCTACTGCACCAAGATCGCCTCGCGCCTGGTCCGTACCTATACCGACCGGCACGGGCTGAAGGACCTGACCAAGGATCTTCTCGGCCTCGACATCTCCAAGGCCCAGCAGAGCTCGGACTGGGCGGCCGAGACGCTCAGCTCGGCGCAGCTCGACTATGCCGCGTCCGATGTGCTGCATCTGCATGCGCTGAAGGACCGGCTCGATGCCATGCTGGCGCGCGAAGGGCGCACGGCGCTGGCGGAAGCCTGTTTCCGGTTCCTGCCGACCCGGGCCGATCTCGATCTTGCCGGCTGGCCGGAAACCGATATTTTTGCCCATTCGTAAACCCTGGCGATCATCCGATCGGCATCCTACATCCGGAATCGTCCATTTTCCCGTTCCCGCCATGCTGGAGCCATAGAACGGGATAGAGTCCGCCGCCTGCCAGCCAAACCGGCCGCCCGGCCGACGCCAGCCGCAAGGGAATGACGATGGCCGCACGTCCGCTCGACGACTTCGGAGGCGCCGCCGGCGGCGCAATCGGTGTCGCCGAGCGCGCCGAGGCGTTCCGTGCCGCCTATCGCCATTCGCGCCGGGTCCGGCGCCTGCGCATCCTGGTGCCGGTTACGGCCGCGCTCCTGGTGGCGGTGGTCAGTGCCATCAGCTGGTGGGATCCGTTCCGCGCGCTCAACCTGCCCGTGTCGATCGGCGCCCTGTCGCTGTCCGGTTCCAAGGTGACCATGGAGGCGCCGCGGCTGACCGGCTACACGACCGACAACCGCTTCTACCGCGTCACCGCCACCCGCGCCGAGCACGATGTCGCTCATTCCAACGTGGTCGGCCTCTCGGCGATCGACGCGGAGATGGAGCTCGAGGGCGGCGGCATGGCGCGCGTCGTTTCCTCCAGCGGCGTGCTTGACACCAAGTCGGGCGTCGTTCAGCTGACAGCCGACGTCACGGTCACCACCACCAACGGCCAGGAGGGCCGGGTGCGCACCGCGGTGGTTGATACGCGGGCCGGGACGATCAGTGCCACCGGACCGGTCTTTCTGTCCTCGCCGCGCGGCGAAGTGTCGGGTGATCGCATGCAGATCAGCGAGAATGGCAAAGTCATTCTGCTCGAAGGCTCGGTTCGTGGTAACTTCATGCCCGAGCCGCCCGATCCCTCGCTCGAAGGCTCGCCCGCCGAAACCCCGGCCGCACCCGCGGCGCCCCGCAACGACACTGCACCACGCTGATCCGGAGACCGACGAAAATGACGCTGGCCGGCCTTGTCCTGCCCCCGCGCCGCCTTGCGGCCCTTCTGCCGCTGACGCTCGTCGCCGGACTGTCCGGCGCTCCCGCGCTCGCCCAGCAGGCCGGCAGCCCCTTTGTCGGTTTTTCCCAGAACCGCGACCAGCCGATCAATTTCGAGGCCGACCGCGCCGAGGTGTTCGACAATGAGAAGAAGGCGGTGCTGACCGGCAATGTCCGCGTCCGGCAGGGCGAATCGAACCTGTCGACCGGCCGCCTTGTCATTCTCTACGAGGACACGTCGGGGCAGAACCAGGGCCGGCCGGCCACCGTCCCGGGCGGCGCCGGCCAGCAGCCCGGCCAGCAGAATGTCCGCCGTTTCGAAATGCAGGGCGGCGTCATGGTCCAGTCGAAGAACCAGACCGCCACGGCCGAGCGCGGCTCGTTCGACGCCCGGCGCAACGAGGCGATCCTGGAAGGCAATGTCGTGCTGACCCAGTGCGAGAACGTCCTGCGCGGCAGCCGGCTGCATGCCGATCTCACCCAGAACCGGGTCCGCCTCGACGGCGGGGCCTCGACCGGCGGGCGCGTCTCGGGCGTCCTGTCGGGCGGCGGGCCGAACGCTGCCGCGGCCGGCGGCAGCCGGACCAGCAATCCGGACTGCGTGCCGAGCTCGCCGGCGCGTCCGGCGCAACCGTCGCGCGCACCGCGCGGCTGAGAAAAGGGCCTCAAGGACCCACGCATGACCGTTCTCGACCGGATGGCAGGACTTTTCGGGCGCCGCTCTCCCGCGGAGGCGGCGCCGCCGATCGACGGCGATTGGCTGATCCGCCAGATGGCCGATGACGTGGCCGCGCTCGAACCGCCGCCGCCGGAGCCCAAGGTTCAGGGCCAGTACGAGCCCAGGTCCGGCGAGGGCATCCTCAGCGTGCACGGCGTGTGGAAGTCCTACAAGGGGCGGGCGGTGGTGCGCGGCGTCAGCCTGGACGTGCGCCGCGGCGAAGCCGTCGGCCTGCTCGGGCCGAACGGCGCCGGCAAGACCACGGTCTTCTACATGATCACCGGCCTCGTCGAGGCGGACAAGGGCCGCACCGAGCTCGACGGCCACGACATCACCCAGCTGCCCATGTACCGGCGCGCGCGCCTCGGCATCGGCTATCTGCCGCAGGAAGCCTCGATCTTCCGCGGCCTCAATGTCGAGGACAATATCCGCGCCGTGCTCGAGGTGACCGAGCGCGACAAGAAGAAGCGTGAATACGAACTCGACGAGCTGCTCGACGAATTCAACATTGCGCGGCTGCGCAAGAGCCCGGCGATCGCCCTGTCGGGCGGCGAGCGCCGGCGCCTCGAAATCGCCCGGGCGCTCGCCACCAAGCCGTCCTTCATGCTGCTCGACGAGCCTTTCGCCGGCATCGATCCGATCGCGGTCGGCGATATCCAGAACCTGGTGCGCCACCTCAAGGAGCGCAGCATCGGCGTGCTGATCACCGACCACAACGTGCGCGAGACGCTCGGCCTCATCGACCGCGCCTACATCATCCATTCCGGCCAGGTCCTGATGGAAGGCACGCCCGACGAAATCGTCTCCAACCCGGATGTGAGGCGGCTCTACCTCGGCGAGGAATTCCGTCTCTGACGGTCCAGGTAAGGTCCCGTAAATAACGCTAGGGAAGCGGTTTAACCGAACGGTCACGCCAGTCATGGCATGAACCTTGCTAACAGCGCGCGCCCGATCTATTGAATCAGCCTGCGCCCGCTCTCTTGGAAAGAGGCGGCCCACATCCCGTGGTAGCAAGGAAAACGATGGCGCTCTCTGCACGATTGGAGCTTCGCGTCGGCCAGTCCCTGGTCATGACGCCCCAGCTCATGCAGGCCATCAAGCTCCTGCAGCTGTCCAATCTCGACCTCGTCGCCTATGTCGAGGCGGAGCTTGAGAAGAACCCGCTCCTGGAGCGGGCCGAGCCCGCCCCCGAGCCGGCCGTCGACGGCGAGGCGCCCGTCGCGGCCCCCGCGGCCGAACGCGACGCGGAGGCCGGCGACTGGCTGGGCGACGAACTCGACAGCAGCCGCACCGCCATCGAGGAACGGCTCGGCACGGAAATGGAAAACGTCTTTCCGGACGACAAGGGTCCGGAGGTGCGCCACGCCGACGCTGCTTCCGATCCGATGACCTCGTCCTGGTCGAATGTCGGCTCGGGTGGCCGCGACGAGGACGACTACAATCTCGAAGCCTTCGTCTCCGCCGACCTTTCGCTGGCCGATCATCTGTCCAACCAGCTGGCTCTGGCCGTCGAGACGCCGCAGCAGCGGCTGATCGGCCAGATGCTGATCGATGCCGTCGACGAGGCGGGCTACCTGACGGTGACGACGGCCGATGTCGCCGACCGCCTCGGGGCCGATCCGGCTGAGGTCGAGCGCATTCTCGGCCTCATCCAGGCCTTCGAGCCCTCCGGCGTCGCCGCGCGCAACCTTGCCGAATGCCTCGCCATCCAGCTGCGCGACCAGAACCGGTTCGATCCGGCCATGCAGGCGCTGGTCGGCCATCTCGACCTGCTGGCGCGCCGCGACTTCCAGGCGCTGAAGCGCATTTGCGGGGTCGACGACGAGGATCTCGCCGACATGGTAGCCGAGATCCGCCGGCTCAATCCGAAGCCGGGCCTCGCCTATGGCTTCGCACCGGTCCAGGCGCTGGTGCCCGACGTCATGGTGCGCGCCGGCCCCGACGGCGGCTGGCTGGTCGAGCTGAACACCGAGACCCTGCCGAAAGTCCTGGTCAACCAGAGCTACTACGCGCGCGTGTCGAAGACGGCGAAGACCGAGACCGACAAGACCTTCCTCGCCGATGCCATGCAGACGGCGACCTGGCTGACCCGCGCGCTCGACCAGCGGGCCCGCACGATCCTGAAGGTCGCGACCGAGATCGTTCGCCAGCAGGACGCCTTCTTCGCGCTCGGCGTCCAATATTTGCGGCCGCTCAACCTGAAGACCATCGCGGATGCCATCAGCATGCACGAATCGACGGTCTCCCGCGTCACCTCGAACAAGTCGATGGCGACCAGCCGCGGCATTTTCGAAATGAAATATTTCTTCACCTCGGCGATCGCGAGCTCCGAGGGCGGCGAGAGCCATTCGGCCGAGGCGGTGCGCTTCCGCATCAAGCAGATGATCGACCAGGAGGATGCCGCCGACATCCTCTCGGACGATGCCATCATGGACAAGCTGCGCGAATCCGGCATCGACATCGCCCGCCGCACGGTCGCCAAATACCGCGAGGCGCTGCGCATCCCCTCCTCGGTCCAGCGCCGCCGCGAAAAGCAGGCGATGGCGGCGAGTTAGTGGCGAATAGCGAGTAGCGAATGGCGAATAGGGTTTGCTGCTCAGCGCCGTGAGACAGGAAAATTCGCTCGCTACTCGCTCCCCAACACCAGGTCGTCCCGGTGCACCATGGCGGCGCGGCCCTTGTAGCCGAGAATGTCTTCGATCGCCCGTGACGAGCGGCCGATGATCTGGGCCGCCTCGATGCCGTCGAAGGCGACGAGGCCGCGGCCGATCTCGGCGCCGTCGGCACCGCGGATGACCACCGCATCGCCCCGTTCGAAGGCCCCCTCCACCTTGCGCACCCCGGCCGGCAGCAGGCTCTTGCCAGCCCTCAGCGCGTCCACCGCTCCGGCGTCGAGCCAGAGGACGCCGCGCGGCTCGAGCGCGCCGGCGATCCATTTCTTGCGGCTGGTCACCGGCTGGGTCGAGGTCAGGAACCAGGTGCAGGGCCCGCCCGCCTCGATCCGGCCGAGCGGATGGTCGTATTTGCCGGAAGCGATCACCATGGTCGTGCCGGCGGTCGTCGCGATCTTGCCGGCCTCCACCTTGGTGGCCATGCCGCCGCGCGACAGTTCGGAGGCCGCGCCGCCGGCGACGCTCTCGATCTCGCGGGTGATGCGCGGCACGACCGGGATCAGCTTCGCCTGCGGGTCGAGATGCGGCGGCGCGCTGTAGAGCCCGTCGATGTCGGAGAGCAGGACCAGGCAGTCGGCACCGATCATGGTGGCGACCCGCGCGGCCAGCCGGTCATTGTCGCCGTAGCGGATCTCGTCGGTCGCCACCGTGTCGTTTTCGTTGACGACGGGCACGGCACGGAAGCCGAGCAGGGTTTCGATGGTGCTGCGCGCGTTGAGATAGCGCCGCCGTTCCTCGGTGTCGTTGAGGGTCAGGAGGATCTGGCCGGCGACGATCGCGTGCGCGCCGAGAACTTCCGACCAGGCCCGCGCCAGCGCGATCTGGCCGATCGAGGCGGCGGCCTGGCTCTGCTCGAGCTCCAGCGGGCCCTTCGGCAGTTTCAGCATGGTGCGGCCGAGCGCGATGGCGCCGGACGAGACGATCAGCATGTCGGCGCCGCGCGCCGCATGGCGGGCGATGTCCTGGCCGAGCGTTTCCAGCCAATGGCGCTTGAGCGTGCCCTTGGCGCCGTCGACGAGCAGCGACGAGCCGATCTTCACGACGATGCGGCGGAAGCCGGAGAGGGTGGGGGATGTGGTCACGGCATCGACAATGAAGGCCCGACGGCGGGTGGCCGGGGCGAATGAAAGGGAAAGGCCGGCGGACCGGACCGCCGGGCTATAGCACCGGAGCCGGCCGATGCGAACCGGCCGGCGGCCGCGCGGGCCTGGCTCAGTTGCCCGCGGGCATCCGCTCGTCGATGCCGCGGACGTAGAAGTTCATGCCGAGGATCTGCTCGTCCGACAGGACGCCGTTGCCGCGGCACTCCACCGTCTGGCCGTCGGCACGGACCACCGGGCAGCGGAACGGGTGGATGGTGCCGGCCTTGATTGCCGCTTCCGTCGCCTCCGCCTGGGCCCTGACCTCGGCCGGCATGTTGGTATAGGGCGCCATGTGGACGAGATCGGTGTTCAGTCCGCCCCAGACGTCGCCGGACGTCCACTTGCCGTCGAGCACGGCCTGCACGCGCTGCGTGTAGTAGGGCACCCAGTTGTTGACGATCGCGGTGAGCTGCGCCCGGGGCCCGAAGCGGATCATGTCGGAATCCTGACCGAAGGCGAAGATGCCGCGCTGCTCGGCGATCTGGATGGCGGCGGGCGAATCCGTGTGCTGGGAGATGATGTCGGCGCCCTGGTCGGCCAGCGCCTTGGCAGCGTCCGCCTCCTTGCCCGGATCGTACCAGGAATTGACCCAGACGATCTTGATCTTCAGGTCGGGCCGCACCGACTGGGCGCCGAGCATGAAGGCATTGATGCCGGAGACGACCTCGGGGATCGCGAAGGAGCCGATATAGCCGACCGTGCCGGTCTTCGACATGCGTGCGGCGATCTGGCCGAGAATGTAGCGGCCTTCGTAGAAGCGGCCGGCATAGGTGGCAAGGTTGGCCGAGCGCTTGAAGCCGGTCGCATGCTCGAAGCGCACGTTCGGATGGCGCTGGGCGACCCTGGCGGTCGGGTCCATGAAGCCGAAGGAGGTGGTGAAGATCAGCCGGTGGCCGGTGCGGGCGAGCTGCTCGATGACGCGTTCGGCGTCCGGGCCCTCCGCCACCTTCTCGACGAAGGTCGTCTCGATCCGGTTGCCGAAGGTCTGCTCCAGCTGGCGCCGGGCGACGTCGTGCTGGTAGGTCCAGCCGTGGTCGCCGACCGGTCCGACATAGACGAAACCGATCTTCAGCTTTTCCTGGGCGTAGGCGGCCGCAAGGCCGATCGCAATGCCGACGCCGGCGACGGCAGCTGCGAGGAGTGTCCTGAGCTTCATGGGTCCTGTCCCGTCTGGTGCGGCCGGTTGGCCCGGCTGTCGGGCAGGATCGTGGCGCGGCCGGACCCGTTGATCAAGCGGCATCGCCGCCGCCCGGCCCGTCGAAGCCGGGCGTGGCCGGGCCTACTCCTTGGCGACCGAAATGTCCGGGGCCGCCGGGTTCTTCATGCCGACGACATGGTAGCCGGCATCGACATGGTGGATTTCACCGGTGACACCGCGGGCGAGATCGGAGAGGAAGTACATGCCGGCATCGCCGACCTCCTCGATCGTCACGGTGCGGCGCAGCGGCGAATTGTATTCGTTCCACTTCAGGATGTAGCGGAAATCGCCGATGCCGGACGCCGCCAGCGTCTTGATCGGCCCGGCGGAGATGGCGTTGACGCGGATGTTCTTCTCGCCGAGATCGGCGGCAAGATAGCGCACGCTCGCTTCCAGCGCGGCCTTGGCGACACCCATCACGTTGTAATGCGGCATCCACTTCTCGGCGCCGTAATAGGTCAGGGTCAGAAGCGAGCCGCCATTCGGCATCAGCTTTTCGGCCCGCTGGGCGATCGCCGTGAACGAATAGCAGGAAATCAGCAGCGACTTGGTGAAGTTGCCTTCGGTCGTGTCGACATAGCGGCCGGTCAGCTCGTCCTTGTCGGAAAAGGCGATGGCGTGCAGCACGAAGTCGAGCCCGCCGAACAGCTTCTCGGTCTCCGCGAAGACCGCGTCCATGGTGGCCGGGTCGGTGACGTCGCAATGGCCGACGACATGGCCGCCGAGCTCGGCGGCCAGCGGCCTCACGCGTTTTTCCAGCGCCTCGCCCTGGTAGGTGAAGGCAAGCTCCGCGCCCTGGGCCCGGCATGCCTTGGCAATGCCCCAGGCAATGGACCGGTTGTTCGCCACCCCGAGAATGAGGCCGCGCTTGCCCTGCATGATGCCCGCCATCTGATCCTCGCCCGGCAGAATTCTTCAAAAGTGAGCCGGGAGCTATGCCACCGCCGGCGGGACGGTGCAAGGCGCTGTTACATGGCCTGTCGCGGGTCGGTCTTGCGCCGTTCCTTCAGGACGCGGGCAAAACCTTCCAGGTCCGCGCTCGCTTCGGGCAGCACGATCTTGGTCGTGACATAGAGATCGCCGGGTCCGTCCGGGCCCGCCAGGCCCTTGCCGCGCAGGCGGAAACTCTTGCCCGATGCGGTCATCGGCGGCAGGGTCAGCTCCACCTCGCCGTCGAGGGTCGGCGCACGCACCTTGCCGCCGAGGATGGCCTCGTCGAGTGCGATCGGCAGTTCCAGCCTGATGTCGCGGCCTTCGGCGCGGAAATGGGGATGCGGTTCGACCGCGATCACCACATAGGCGTCGCCGGCCGGCCGGCCGAGGCTGGCCGCCTTGCCCTTGCCGCGCAGGCGCATGCGGTGGCCGTCACGCGTGCCGGCCGGGATCTTGATGTCGACCGCCTCGCCCGAGGGCAGCACGACGCGCTGGGTCGCGCCGCGCGCCGCGTCGAGAAACGGCACCTTGACGGTCAGCGTCACGTCTTCGCCGCCGGCCGGCTCCGGTCCGCCGCCGAACGGATTGCCACCGAAGGGATCACCGCCGCGCGCGCCGGCCCGCCCGGTCATGCCGGAGAGAATGTCGAAGAAATCGTCGGCCGTCGCGCCGCCGCCGGCACCCCGCCGTCCACCGGAACGGCGGAAGCCGTCCTGGCCGAAGCTGAAGGTCTCGAAGATGGTCTCGGCTCCGCCGCCGCCCGCGCCGCGTCCGCCAGAGCGGCCGAAACCCTCGAAGCCGGAAAAGCGCGGCTTGCCTTCCGCATCGATCTCGCCGCGATCGAAGGCCTGGCGTTTCGCCTCGTCGGACAGCAGCTCGTAGGCATTGTTCAGTTCGGCGAACCGATCCTGAGCCTTCGGGTCGTTCGGATTGGCGTCCGGATGCAGCGCCTTGGCCTTCTTGCGGAAGGCCCGCTTGATATCCTCGGCGCTCGCCGTGCGCGCGACGCCGATCACGTCATAGGGATCGCGTGGCATGGTGGTCCTTCAAACAATCGCCAGGGCGCGCTGGCTCGCGCACTGGCGCCGCTACGTCGTGGCCTCAAGGGAAACGCGCCTCGTTCGAACGGCGGAGCGGGGCGCAGATCCCATTCAGGACACAGGGGATGGGTTCAGTCGGCGTTCAATGTGGGGATTGTCACCGATCTTGACAATGTGTCGGGAAAGGCTGCGCCGGCTGCGCACGCTAGCCTCGGCGCCAGGGCCTGACTTCGAGCACCGCCCATGCGCCGGCGGAGCGGCAGGCCCGGCCGTCGAACCAGACCTCCTTGCCGTCCTTGATGGCGCTGCCGAGGAAGTTGCGGCAGGTCTGGCCCGCCGTGCCGTTGGCGCGCTGCAGCGCCGTCACCGTGCCGCGCATGCCGCTCTCGGCGTTCTCCCAGGGCAGGCTGGGCGTGTCGGCAGGATCGGCCAGGGCCTCCAGCAGCACGCGCCTGGCCGCCTGCCAGTCGGCATCCGGGATGGGCGCGGTTCCCGCAGCAGGCTGGCTCGCCGCATCCTGCGGCGTCGGGCGCCGGATCGAGCCGGTCGTCACGGCATCGTCGGCCTGGTAGGCCTGCAGCCGCAACGGCTCGCCGCTCCCGCCGGATCGGGCCTGGTCACGGGCCGCCGGGCTGGCCGGTTCGGCCTGGGCCGTTGCGGCGGCCGGGGCGGCCTGGCTCGCGGGCGGCGTCGTCTGCGTCCTCTCCCAGAGCGAGGGCAAGGTCACGGCGCAGCCGGCAAGGCCCGCCGCGGCGACGGCGAGGACGGCGAGGCGCAGCACGCGGCTCCCGCATGGGTGGCCTGGCGATCGCGGCCTTGGGCGCGACCCCGCCTCGGCGCTATATGCTTGGCTCGCGCCAAACGCTTCACCCATTCGCTCGCGACTCCGCAGCCCGATACCGTTCTGGGCGGAGTGAACAACGGAGTTGGTTAATGTCAGGTTCGGATCCGGAAGACTTCGCCGCGAGCGACGAGCCGTACGAACTGTTCGCCCGCTGGATGGCCGATGCCAAGGCGTCGGAACCGAACGACCCCAATGCCATGGCGCTGTCGACGGTCGATGCCGACGGCCTGCCCAATGTCCGCATGGTGCTGCTGAAGGGCGTCGATCCCAAGGGGTTCGTGTTCTACACCAACACCGAAAGCCAGAAGGGCACCGAGCTTCTCGGCGCCGGCAAGGCGGCTGTCGTGTTCCATTGGAAGTCGCTGCACCGCCAGGTCAGGGTGCGCGGCCCGATCGAGCAGGTGTCCGACGCGGAAGCGGATGCCTATTTCGCCTCGCGTCCGCGCGCCAGCCGCATCGGCGCCTGGGCCAGCCAGCAGTCGCGTCCCCTGGAGAGCCGGTTCGCCCTGGAAAAGGCGGTCGCGCTCTACACGGCCAAATATGCCGTCGGCGAGGTGCCGCGGCCGCCGCACTGGACCGGCTTCCGCATCCTGCCGGTCTCCATCGAATTCTGGCACGACCGGCCGTTCCGCCTGCACGACCGCATCGCCTTCCGCCGCGACAAGCCGGAAGGTCCCTGGACCGCCAAGCTGCGGCTCTATCCCTGAGACGGGCGGCCGGCGAGCCGGTCCGCGCCCGACGGCGCGGACAAGGCGGGATCGCTGTCGTCCTTCAGCGCGACGCCGGTGAGCCGGCGCCGGAACGCTTCGCGCGTCAGCCAGGCCAGCTTGAAGGCCGCGGCGTCGATGCCGAGGCCGCCGTCGCGGATGTTGGAGACGCAGTTGCGGTCGGCATCGGCCCGGCCCGGGCGGGCGTCGAAGGTCAGATAGGCGCCGAGGCTGTCGGCGGCGGAGAGGCCTGGCCTTTCACCGATCAGCACCAGCACCGCGCGGGCGTCGAGCGCGGCCGCGACGGCGTCGCCGAGCGCAACCCGTGCGCCGGTCGCGATTACCACCGGCCCGAGACCGATGCCGGCCGCGCCGAGACGCGGCACGAGGGCGGTCACGAGGCGGACCGCGCCCGCCTCGACCGCGGTGGCGGAAAGGCCGTCGGCAATGACGATGACGAGATCCACCGGCCCATGGCGATGGCGGGCAAGGCGCTCCGCTGCGGCCGCCGAAAGCCGGCGGCCCCAGTCCGGGCGCCTGAGATAGGCGGCGCGGTCGCGCGCCTCGCTCTCCACGGTGACGGTCGCCAGATCGATCGCCGCCAGGGCGGCGGCGATGCCCGCCGTATCGAGCGCGGCATGCACGGCGTCGCGCGCCTTGGCGTGGGCGAGCGCGAAGGCCAGCACCTCGCGGGTCGGCAGCGAGCCGCCCGCCCGGCCGATGGCGATGCGGGCCGGCGTCATCGCCGCCAGATGCAGCCAGGGATCCCGGCCGGCGCCACCGCCATCGACCGTGTCACCGTCGCTCCTGTCCATGGTCATGACAGGGCTCCCGCGGCGGCGATCAGCCGGTGGCCGGAAGGCGCGGGCAGCAGCCTGCCGGCAGCATCGGTCAGCCCGATGGTTTCGAGCCAGGCCTCGAATTCCGGCGCCCGTTTCAGGCCGAAGGTCTCGCGCACATAGAGCGCGTCGTGGAATGAGGTCGACTGATAGTTGAGCATGACGTCGTCGGCGCCGGGCACGCCCATGATGAAGGAGACGCCGGCGGCGGCAAGGCAGGTCAGGAGCGTATCCATGTCGTCCTGATCGGCTTCGGCGTGATTGGTGTAGCAGACGTCGCAGCCGAGCGGCACGCCCATCAGCTTGCCGCAGAAATGGTCCTCGAGGCCGGCGCGCAGGATCTGCTTGCCGTCATAGAGATATTCCGGGCCGATGAAGCCGACGACCGTATTGACCAGCAGCGGCGAGAAGGCGCGGGCGACGGCCTGGGCGCGCGCCTCCAGGGTCTGCTGGTCGACGCCGTGGTGGGCGCCCGCGGAAAGGGCGCTGCCCTGGCCGGTTTCGAAATACATGACATTGTCGCCGACCGTGCCGCGCTTCAGCGAGCGGGCGGCATCGAGCCCCTCCCGGATCAGGGCGAGCGTGACGCCGAAGCCGGCATTGGCCTTTTCCGTGCCGGCGACCGACTGGAACACCAGGTCGACCGGGGCGCCGCGTTCGATCAAGGCGATCGAGGAGGTGACGTGGGTCAGCACGCAGCCCTGGGTCGGAATGGCGTGGCGCTGGATGATCTCGTCGATCAGCCGCAAGAGATCGCCGATGCCGCCAGGCGAATCGGACGCCGGATTGATGCCGATCGTGGCATCGCCCGCCCCGTACATCAGCCCGTCGACGATCGACGCGGCGATGCCGGCCGGATCGTCGTAGGGATGGTTGGGCTGCAGCCTGACCGCCATGGTGCCGGGCAGGCCGATCGTGTTGCGGAAGCGTGTCACGACCTGCGCCTTCCGGGCCGCGAGGATCAGGTCCTGGTTGCGCATCAGCTTGGAGACGGCGGCAGCGATCTCGGGGGTGACGCCGGGTGCAAGGCGCGCCAAGGCCGCGGGCGTTGCCGCCGCCGACAGCAGCCAGTCGCGGAATTCGCCGACGGTCAGATGCGCGACCGCGGCGAAGGCGCGCTCGTCGTGGCCGTCGAGGATCAGCCGGGTGACCTCGTCCGCGTCATAGTCGATCAGCGGCTCGGAGAGGATCGCCTTCAGCGGCAGGTCGGCGAGCGCGAGCCTTGCTGCGACGCTTTCCTCCCGGCTCGCCGCCGCGATCCCCGCGAGCTGGTCGCCGGAGCGGATCGGCGTCGCCTTGGCCATCAGCTCCTTCAGGTCGGCGAAGACATGCGTCGTGCGACCGACGGTCGTGCGAAACGGCATCGCATCTCCTGATCGTGTATCCAGCCGACATCAATATGATCTAAGGAGAGTGGCGCGGCGACCCACGAGATCCATATTGGGGACCGCGCCGGAATGCCGCCCTGCGCATTGCGGAAGCGAATGCCATGCCAGACCCCTGGGGAAGCGATCGTGAACCAGCCTCGTCGAACCCTTCTCCTCACCGGTGCCAGCCGCGGCATCGGCCATGCGACCGTCAAGCGTTTCTCCTCCGCCGGCTGGCGGGTGATCACCTGCTCGCGCCAGGCCTTCCCGGAGAACTGCCCCTGGGAAATGGGGCCCGAGGATCACATCCAGGTCGACCTCGCCGATCCCGCCGACACCGAGCGGGCCATTGACGAGATCCGCAATCGCCTGACCGGCGGCCGGCTGGAGGCGCTCGTCAACAATGCCGGCATTTCGCCCAAGGCCGAGGCCGGCGGCCGGCTCGATTCGCTGCACACCCCGCTCACCGTCTGGCAGCAGGTGTTCCAGGTGAACTTCTTCGCCTCGATCCTGCTCGCCCGCGGCCTGCTTGCCGAGCTGAAGGAGGCCAAGGGCTCGATCGTCAACGTCACCTCGATCGCCGGCTCGCGCGTGCATCCTTTCGCCGGCGCGGCCTATGCCACCTCCAAGGCCGCGCTCGCCGGGCTGACCCGCGAAATGGCGGCCGACTTCGCGCCGCACGGCATTCGGGTCAATGCCATTGCGCCGGGTGAAATCGACACCTCGATCCTGTCGCCGGGCACGGAGAAGATCGTCGAGCAGATTCCCATGCGCCGGCTCGGCACGCCGGACGAGGTCGCCAAGATCATCTATGTCCTGTGCACCGAGACATCGAGCTATCTGAACGGCGCCGAGATCCATATCAATGGCGGCCAGCACGTCTGAGGCGCGCGGCCGGATCCGGACGGCTTTGTCGGGCCCCGGCCGGGCGCGCCTCGAAGCACGGCGAAGCGTCGTGCGGAGCCGATCGGGGTGATCTAGCCTTCCTCGTCCGCGAGTCGGCGCAGGATGTCGCCGGTCGCCTGATCGGCCGGCAGGAAGGCTTCGATCGCGAGCTCCGCCAGTGTCACGTCGACGGGCGTGCCGAACACGGTCGTCGTGCTGACGAAGGCGAGCGGTCCGGCCGCGGTTCTCAGCCGCAGCGGCACGAACAGGTCGTGCGCCTCCTGGCCGCGGCTCTGATGGGGCGGCGCGAGCGGCACCGGATAGCCGGACACCTCGCCGTGCAGCGCCTCCAGGACCGGATCGGCGGTCACCTCGATCTGATGGCGCAGGCGGGCGAGCAGGTGGGCGCGCCACTCGCCGAAATTGTCGATGCGCGGCGCAAGGCCGCGCGGGTGCAGGCTGAGCCGCAGCGCATTGATCGGCGCGGCGACCAGCGCGGCATCGCAGTCTTCCAGGAACGGACCGATGGCATTGTTGGCCGCGACCAGGTTCCAGTGCCGGTCGATGGCGACCGCCGGATAGGGCTCGTGGCCGGCCAGGACGATGTCGATGGCGCGCCGCGCGCTGGCGATCGCGGGATCGTCGAGCCTGCGCTCCGGAAAGATCGGGGCGAACCCCGCCGCCACCAGCAGGACGTTGCGCTCGCGCAGAGGCACGTCGAGCTGTTCGGCCAGATGCAGGATCATCTCGCGGCTCGGCGCCGACCGGCCGGTTTCCACGAAGCTCAGATGGCGTGTCGAGATATTGGCCTCGGTCGCAAGGTCGAGCTGGCTGAGGCGCCGGCGCTGGCGCCATTCGCGCAGATGGTCGCCGACGGGGCGCTGGGCGGTCGAGGCTTGCGGCATGGTGCGGAACTGCGGTTGTCGTCGGGGGTGGCGATGCGTGTCGAGACCCCGACGTTAGCCGCTGCGGGGCGGCGGACCAATGACCTCGGAGGTAATCGACCCGCCTCGCCGGCCTCTGGATGATGGCAATGTCGACGGGCCGCTCGTTCCTGGCCCGGACCCGAACCATCGAAGCCCAGCCCCGAGGACCCTCGCCATGTCGACCATTGCCGCCACCCTGTTCCGCACCTCCGACGCCGCCGTCATGCTGCGCCGCCTCCTCGCCTTCGACGCGGTGACGTCGGGCGCCATGGGCGTTCTCCTGCTGGTCGGCGCCGGTCTGCTCGAGCCGCTGCTCGCCATCCCTGGCGCCTATCTGATGCTGGCCGGCGCGATCCTCGTGCCTTTCGCGCTCGGCGTCGGCCTGGCCGCGGCGCGTCCCGTGCCCAGCCGCGGCGCGGTCTGGACCATTGTCGGCATCAATGCGCTCTGGGTGATCGAAAGCTTCGCCGTGATGCTGTCGGGTGCGATCGGCCCGAGCATGCTCGGCATCGCCTTCGTCACCGCCCAGGCGGTGTTCGTCGCCCTCATCGCCGAATTGCAGGTCGTCGGCCTGAAGTGGCAGGCGCGCGGCTGACGCCGTCGCGGAGATCCCGGAGAAGGGGCCGGTCGTCTGCCGGCCCTTTTCCGTTCGCAGGCGAGCCGCGCATCGAGCGCGGGCGGATGTCCGGTGGAGCGGCCGTGCGGGCCGCGTCAGGCCCTACAGCCAGCCCTTCTTGCGGAACCACCAATAGGGCACGACGCCCGACAGGATCATCAGGATCAGGGCCATGGGATAGCCGAAGTCCCAGCCGAGCTCGGGCATGGCCTTGAAGTTCATGCCGTAGATGGTGCCGACCAGGGTCGGCGGCATGAACACCACCGAGAGCACCGCAAAGATCTTGACGATGTTGTTCTGCTCGATGCCGATGAGGCCGAGCACCGCGTCGAGCAGGAAGGTGATCTTGGCGGCGAGCGAATCGCAGTGCTGGGTCAGCGATTCGGCGTCGCGGCTCTGGCTCTTCAGCAGCGCCCGGACCTCCTTCGACACCTTGCTGCCTTCGATCTCGGTCGCCAGGAACAGGACGAGGCGGTTGATCGAGACGAGGCTTTCGCGCGCTTTCGAGACGAGCTCGCCCTTGGTGCCGAGCGTCTGCAGCACGTCCTGGAAGGTCTCGGATGCGCCGCGCGCGCCGTGGCCGCCGCTGAAGATGCGGCTCGAAGCCTGCTCGATCTCCTCGCCGACGCGTTCCAGGATGTCGGCGATCCGGTCGACGATGGTGTCGAGCAGGCCGGTCATGATCGCTTCCGGGCTCGCCTGCAGAGAGCCCGGCTTCTGCGACCGGTTGAGGAACAGGTTGATCGGTTTCGGCGTGTCGTAGCGCACGGTGATCAGCCGGGTCGGCGACAGCACGAAGGAGATCTGGGTGAGCTTCGGCGCGCCGAGCTCGGTGTTGCAGAGCAGCGTCGCGGTCATGTAGCGCACGCCATGGTCGACATAGAGCCGGCTCGACGGCTCGATCTCCAGCATTTCCTCGCGCGTCGGGATCTCGATGCCGAGGCATTTTTCCAGGAGCTTGTCCTCGCCCTGGACCGGCTGCAGCAGGTCGACCCATTTGACGTTGGCCGGGACCGCATCGGGCGTCGTGTCGATCCGGACGAGAGCCTCGTTCTCGACGGCATAGGCATTAAACATGGCTCAAGCTCCGAATGGCACGCCGGGGCGTCCCGCCTTGCTGTTCCCGGCCTAGCCCAATTCGTGCCGGCCTGGAAAGCCGGCCGCGACAAGAAGGCCAGACCATGACGCGGCCATGACAAGGATGCCGGCAAATGGATTGGCCGCCGATCTTGCCCGCGGCCGGCCGGCGGCCTAATCCCGGCGCATGGATCAGGCCTATCCCTTCCTGCAGGCGGCGCTCGCCGGTCTTCTCGTCGGCGCCGGCCTGATCGTCGCGATCGGCGCTCAGAACGCCTTCGTGCTGCGGCAGGGCCTGATCCGCCGGCACGTCCTGGCGGTGACGACGGTTTGTGCGCTGTCCGACGCGATCCTGATCGCGGCGGGCGTCGCCGGGCTCGGGACGCTGGTCCGGGCGACGCCCGGCCTTCTGACGGTCGCCACGCTCGGCGGCGCCGCGTTCCTCGCCGCCTATGGCTGGCTCGCCGCCCGCCGCGCCTTCAAGCCCGGCGCGCTGGTCGCGGCGGCCGGCCAGGCCGGCGATCTCAGGGCGACGCTTGCCGCGGCGCTCGCCTTCACCTGGCTCAATCCGCATGTCTATCTCGATACCGTCGTGCTGGTCGGCAGTCTGTCGGCCCGCTTTGCCGGCGCCGAAAGGCTGGCCTTCGCCGGCGGCGCCATGACCGCCTCGGCGGTCTGGTTCTACGCCCTCGGCTTCGGCGCTCGCCTGCTCGCGCCGGTTTTCGCGCGGCCGGTCGCCTGGCGCATTCTCGACGGGCTGATCGCCTGCGTCATGTGGGCGATCGCCCTCGGCCTCGTCTCGGCCTGGCTCGAGGGCCGGCCCTGAAAAGGCGGTCATGAAAAAAAGGCCGGTCCAGAGGACCGGCCTTGAAGTGATTCAGGAGAGGCTAAAGGAGGTAGTCATGAAGACCGGTCGGAACCGGCTCTCATGGAGACCGAACCCATGACGGTCGCCCGTGACGGCCGCAAAGGTCAGTCGACGAACTCTTCGATCGGCCGGTGAGCCGGTCTTGCCGGCACCTTGGATCTTGAGGGCTTCGTCAGGGCTGCGGCTGCCGATACGGCGGGGATACCGATCCGGCGATAGTGCGCGGCGAGCGGGTCGCCGGATGTTTCGGCAGCGACGGTGACGGCCGTCGGGGCGAAGGTCATAGGTCTGATCTCCAAAGGCACCGGGCGGGCTTGCATAGGGCTCGCGTCGGCTGGAGAGAGAGTTAAGCGTGCGGTGCGGCAGCCATTGGTTCCGATCGTGGAAGGATCGTGGCGGCGAACGGCTCTCTTTACGACCGGCAGTTCGCGGGTGCCGTGGCACGTCATGGCAGAAATGCAACAGAGATGCGCATTTTGCCACGGCTCCACGCGCGGGCACGTTGACCAAAAGTCATGTCTTCGCCACAAGACTTACAAAGCAATTCACAAGAGTTCCCTGGACCCCCTCGCCATCCGGCGACCCAGGGCATTGGAAAAGGACCTGGGCATGCGGTGGGGTATCCTCGCGCTGGCGGCCGTGGCGCTTGCCGGCTGCAACAATCAGACGGTGAATGCCGTCAGGCCGGTGTCCGAGCGGGACGCCACCTTGATGGCGCAGGGCCCGCAGGTCGAGATGGACTACTGGCGCATGCCGCTGCGCGTGCCTTATCGCACCCAGGAAGCGCCGGGCACGATCATCGTCGAGACCGCCTCCAAGCATCTGTTCCTGGTCGAGGAAGGCGGCACGGCCATCCGTTATCAGGTCGCCGTCGGCAACGAGGCGTTCGGCTGGACCGGCACGGCGACCATCCAGCGCAAGGCCGAGTGGCCGAGCTGGACGCCGCCAGCGGAAATGCGCCGCCGCTGGCCGCAGCTGCCGGCCTTCATGGAGGGCGGACCGCAGAATCCGATGGGCTCGCGCGCGCTCTATCTCTATCAGAACGGTCGCGACACGCTCTACCGCATCCACGGCACCAATTCGCCGCTGCAGATCGGCGAGGCCGTCTCGTCGGGCTGCATCCGCATGCACAACGAGCATGCGATCGACCTGTTCAACCGCGTCCCGGTCGGTACCCGCGTGATCGTGCGCTGAGGCGCCCGCGCCGCGGAGCCGGCCGTGCGGCCGGGGCCTGCTCGGATCTCCGGAACGACAAAAGGCGGCGCGAGCCGCCTTTTTTGCATTCCGCGCCGGTCAGGAGCCGGTCTTGGCCGTCTTCTGCGTGCCGATCGCGCCGGCCACCGCCTTGATGGCAACCTTGCCGTAGCGGTCTTCCAGCTTGACGCTGCCTTGCGGCTGCGTCCGCGGGGTCTTCGAAACCATCGTTTCCTCCTGAACGGTTCGTCCGTTCCTGCGTTTGTCACGCAAATGTAACACGATCGTGCCGCCGCATCGAAGGGGGCAGTCGTGCGACGCAACATCGGCGGCTGCGCCACAGCACGACGACCCAGGCTGGCACGCGGTCGTCATCACCAACATCTTGCGGGGTCCACAGGATTGTAACGCTAGATATGGCGCGCCCCGATGAATCGTGGCAGGTTGGACGCCCACCCGAAACCGATCCAGCGAAGTGATCGTAGCGAGTCCTGGGACCCATGAAGTTCTCGCGCTTGCGCATTCTCGGCTTCAAGACCTTCGTCGAGCCGATGGAATTCCTGATCGAGCCGGGCCTGACCGGTGTGGTCGGGCCGAACGGCTGCGGCAAGTCGAACCTCGTCGAGGCGCTGCGCTGGGTGATGGGCGAGAATTCGTTCAAGAACATGCGCGCGTCCGGCATGGACGACGTGATCTTTTCCGGTTCGGGCAACCGGCCGGCGCGCAACACGGCGGAAGTGACGCTCACCGTCGACAACAGCCAGCGCCTGGCGCCAGCCCAGTTCAACGACAACGACACGCTGGAAGTCTCGCGCCGCATCGAGCGCGAGGCGGGCTCGATCTACAAGATCAACGGCCGCGAGGTGCGCGCCCGTGACGTGCAGATCCTGTTCGCCGACGCCTCCACCGGCGCGCGCTCACCGGCGCTGGTCCGCCAGGGTCAGATCAGCGAGATCATCAACGCCAAGCCCCAGTCGCGCCGTCGCATTCTGGAAGAGGCGGCCGGCATTGCCGGCCTCTATGCCCGACGGCACGAGGCCGAGACGCGCCTGAAGGCGGCCGAGACCAATCTCGAGCGGCTGGAAGTGGTGATTGCCCAGATCGAGGGCCAGCTCGACAATCTGAAGCGCCAGGCGCGTCAGGCGATCCGTTATCGCGGCCTCTCGGCGGATATCCGCAAGGCCGAGGCGACGCTGGTCTTCCTGAAGTTCCGCGAGGCGGGCGAAGCGGTGCGCGAGGCCTCGCGCCTGGTCGAGACCGAGACGCGGCTGGTGGCCGAGCGCACCACCGGCCAGGCCGAAGCCGCGAAGATGCAGGCGATCGCCGCCCATCAGCTGCCGGCCCTGCGCGACGAGGCCGCCAAGGCGGCCGCGGCCCTGCAGCGCCTGGTTCTGGCACGCGACCAGCTCGACGGCGAGGAGCGGCGGGCGCGCGAGCGCATGGCCGAGCTCGAGCGGCGCGTCGCCCAGCTCGACGGCGATATCGCCCGCGAGAAGGCGCTCGGCGCCGATGCCGACGGCGTGCTGGCCCGGCTCGCCAACGAGGAACAGGACCTGCGCGAGGCCGTCGAGGGCGCGCGCGAGGCCGGGGAGGAGGCGGCCGAGCAGGTCGCCGGCGCCGAGGCGACGCTCGCCGGCAGCGAAAAGGCCTTTGCCGACGCCACCGCCGCGCTGGCCGGGGCGGTCGCCCGGCGCACCGAGCTCGAGCGCGCGATCCGTGATGTTTCCGACCGGCTGGTGCGACTGGAGGCCCAGCGCGCCGAGATCGAGGCGGAAACCTCGAAGCTCGAGGCCAGTTCCGATCATGCCGCGCGCCTCGAGGCCCTGAAGGTGCAGCTCGAGGCAGCCTCCGCCGCGCTGGTCGAGGCCGAGGCCGAGGCTGTCGAAGCCGAGCAGGCCCATGCCGAGGCCCGCGACCTCGAAGCCGAGGCGCGCCGGCCGCTCGCCGATGCCGAGCGCCAGGTGCAGCATCTCGACACCGAGGCGCGCACCCTCGCCAAGGTGCTGAATGTCGCCCATGACTCGGCCTTCCCGCCGGTGCTGGAGGCGATCCGGGTCGCCAAGGGGTACGAAACCGCGCTCGGCGCGGCCCTCGGCGACGATCTCGACGCGCCGACGGCGGCCGATTCGCCGCAGCGCTGGGGTGGCGCGGACGCGACCGGCGATGCCGCCCTGCCGGCCGGCGTCGAGCCGCTCGCCGCCCATGTCGACGCACCGCCCGAGCTCGCCCGCCGTCTCGCCCAGATCGGCGTCGTCGCCAAGGCCGACGGCGCCCAGCTCGCCAAGTCCCTGCTGCCCGGCCAGCGCCTGGTGTCCAGGGACGGCGACCTCTGGCGCTGGGACGGTTTCGTGGTGGCGGCCAATGCGCCGACCGCCGCCGCGCGGCGGCTTGCCGAACGCAACCGCCTCGGCGACATCGAAAAGGATCTCGTCGCCGCCCGCGAAACCGTCGTGACCCTGAAGGCCGCGGTCGAGGAGGCGGTCGGCGCGGTGAAGATGTCGGCCCAGCGCGAGCAGGCCGCCCGCGACGGCTGGCGCGCCGCCCAGCGCGCCGCCGACGGCATGCGCGACCAGCTTGCCGGCGCCGAGCGCGCCGCGGCCGGCATCGTGACGCGGCTCGCGACCCTCGCCGAGGCGCGGGCGCGCCTGTCGGCCAGCATCGAGGAGGCGGCGACCGTCAAGGACGACGCCGTGCGCGCCTTCGACAATCTCGACCGGCTCGACCATCTGGAGAAGGCGCTCGGCGAGACCCGTACCGAGGTCGCCCAGCATCGCGCGGTGCTGGCCGAGGCCCGGGCCTATGCCCAGGGCCTCGCGCGCGAAGCGGAAATGCGCACCCGCCGGCTTGGCGACATCATGACCGACCGCAAGGCCTGGCTCGACCGTCAGGCCAATTCCGGCCGCCAGATCGCCGATCTCGAGCGCCGTCTGGGCGAGGCGCGGGAGGAGGCCCAGACCCTCGCCGACGCGCCCGACACCTTCGTCGAGCAGCGCCGGTCGCTGATCGGCCGCATCCAGGACGCCGAAGCCGCCCAGAAGACCGCCGCCGACCGGCTGACGGCCGGCGAAACGACGCTCGCCGAGGCCGACAGGGCGGCCCGCTCCGCGCTCGATTCCATGGCCGGCGCGCGCGAGGCGCTGGTGCGCGCCGAGGGCCGGCACGAGGCGGCCCAGACGCGCATGCGCGAGCTCGAGCAGGAGATCGTCGAGAAATTCGATTCTCCGCCGGCGGCGCTCGCCAAGATCGCCGAGCTCGCGCCGGAAGCCGAGCTGCCGCCGGCCCGCGACCTGGAGGAGGCGCTCGACCGGCTGAAGCGCGAGCGGGAAAAGCTGGGCGGCGTCAATCTGCGCGCCGACGACGAGCTGACCGAGATCCAGACCCAGTACGACGGCATGACGCGCGAACGGGACGACCTGGTCGAGGCGATCAAGAAGCTCAGGGCCGGTATCGGTTCGCTCAACCGCGAAGGCCGCGAGCGCCTGCTCGCCTCCTTCGCCATGGTCAACGAGAACTTCCAGCGGCTGTTCACCACCCTGTTCGGTGGCGGCACGGCCGAGCTGCAGCTGATCGAATCCGACGATCCGCTCGAAGCCGGTCTCGACATTCTCGCCCGCCCGCCGGGCAAGAAGCCGCAGACCCTGTCGCTGCTGTCCGGCGGCGAGCAGGCGCTGACGGCGATTGCGCTGATCTTCGCGGTGTTCCTGACCAATCCGGCGCCGATCTGCGTGCTCGACGAGGTCGACGCGCCGCTCGACGATGCCAATGTCGAGCGCTACTGCGATCTCCTGCAGGAGATGGCGCGCACGACGCAGACGCGCTTCGTCGTCATCACGCACAACCCGATCACCATGGCGCGGATGAACCGGCTGTTCGGCGTGACCATGGCCGAACGCGGCATCTCGACCCTGGTCAGCGTCAATCTCGATCGCGCCGAGCAATTGATCGCGGCGGAATGACCGGGGCGAAGCGGCGGCCGCGGTCGTGCGGCCGACTGTCGCTCGATGGCGCAAGGGTGATAGTCCGAACCGGCGACAACGGAAAAATGAACAAGGAATCAGCGAGTTAGGCTGAAATTGCCAATCCTTGACACAGTTTCGCCCCGTCACTATAGGTGTCCGCGGCTTACGGGGGGTGGCAGACCGGCGTCCTTCCGTGGTTTTGCGACATCCGACCGGGCCGGCCGTGGAGGCTGGAATGGCAGCGGAGGAGCGGAACGACGGATCGGCAGGCGGGCGGTCGTCCGAAGAGGCCGACCTCGACGCGCGTCGCCGTGCGCTCGGATCCAGGCTCGAAGCTCTCGAGCAGAAGCGAACCGAGGCGCGCGGCCAAGCCGGCCGGACGGGTTCCGATACGTCGGGCATGGGACGCGGCTTCCGCTACTCTGCCGATTTCGTCTCGGCGGTGCTGGTGGGTTCGGGCCTGGGATGGTTGTTCGACCATTTCGCTGGCACGCGACCCTGGGGTCTGATTGTTTTCGTCGTGCTCGGCTTCGCCGCGGGGGTGATCACCCTCCTAAGGCTCGCCGAACGCGAAAGCCGGCAGGGCGATCGCTAGAGCGCGCAGCCGGTTCGCCGCGGGGTTCGGCCTCGCGACCGTGGCATGAAGAACTTGGAGCAGCCGACAAATGGCGAGCCCGATCGCACAATTCGAGATCAAGCCGCTCGTTACCCTCGGCAAGATCGGTGAGTCCCCGATCGCCTTCACCAATTCCGCAGCCTTCATGGCGATCACCGTCGCGGTGATCATCGGCTTCCTGTTCCTGTCTACCCGCGGGCGCTCGCTGGTGCCGTCGAGGTGGCAGTCGCTGGCCGAGATATCCTACGAATTTGTCGCCAATACGGTGCGACAATCGGCCGGCAACGAAGGCATGAAGTTCTTCCCGCTGGTCTTCTCGCTCTTCATGTTCGTGCTGGTCGCCAACCTGATCGGCCTCATCCCCGGCACCTTCACCGTCACCAGTCACATCATCGTCACCTTCCTGCTGGCGATGTTGGTGTTCCTCACCGTGGTGATCTACGGCTTCGCCGCGCACGGCGCCCATTTCTTCCACCTCTTCGTACCCTCGGGCGTTCCCGGCTACGTGCTGCCGCTGGTCGTCGTCATCGAGGTCATTTCGTTCCTGTCGCGGCCGATCTCGCTGTCGGTTCGTCTTTTCGCCAACATGCTGGCCGGCCACATCGCGCTGAAGATCTTCGCGGGCTTCGTCGCCTCCATGCTCGGCGCCGGCATCTGGGCCATCTTCTCGCCGCTGCCCCTGGCGCTGGCGGTCGGCCTCACCGCGCTGGAACTGCTCGTCGCTTTCCTGCAGGCCTATGTCTTCACCATCCTGACCTGCATCTACCTGAACGACGCGCTGCATCCGGGCCACTGATCCGGCGGCGGCGTTTCTCTCCCACATCCTCTTTACCGGCACTCAAGGAGTTCATCATGGATCCGGTTGCAGCTAAGTATCTCGGCGCGGGCCTGGCCTGCATCGGCATGGCCGGCGCCGCCGTCGGCGTGGGCAACATCTTCGGCCAGTTCCTCTCGGGCGCGCTGCGCAATCCGAGCGCTGCCGACGGCCAGTTCCCCCGCCTGATCTTCGGCTTCGCCGTGACCGAAGCGCTCGGCATCTTCTCGCTGCTGATCGCGCTGCTGCTGCTCTTCGCAGTCTGATACGAGCCGGTCGGGCGGCGCTCCAGCCGCCTTCTAGATCCGGGGGCCTCGACGTGACCAACGTCGGGCCCTCTCGGCTTGCATCAAGATCCCTAAAGGTCGGCCATGGCTTCTCCCACCACAACCGGAACCACCGTGCCGCATGACGCGCATGGCAGCGTCGGGTTCCCGCCCTTCCAGGGCGACACCTTCCTGTCGCAGATCCTGTGGCTGGTGATCACGTTCGGCCTGCTCTACTGGCTGCTCTCCAAGATGATCCTGCCGCGCATCGGCAGTATCCTGGAGGAGCGCGGCGAGCGCATCGCGCGCGACCTCGCCGAGGCCCAGCGCCTCAAGGCGGAATCGGAGGCTGCCGGCGCGGCCTACGAGAAATCGCTGGGCGATGCCCGCAACAATGCCCAGGCGATCGCCGCCGAAACCCACGCCAAGGTTGCCGCCGAGGCTGAGGCGACGCGCAAGAGCCTGGAAGCCGAGCTCGGCGCCAAGCTCACGGCCGCCGAGGCCCAGATCGCGGAATCCAAGGCAAAGGCCATGGCCAATGTCCGCGGCATCGCGATCGAGACCGCCCCGAGCATCGTCGCCCAGCTCACCGGCCAGACGCCGGCGCAGGCCGATGTCGAAAAGGCGGTCGATGCGGCCCTGAAGAACTGAGGAAAGGGCCCTATCATGCTTTTCGCAGCTGAAACCTGGGTTGCCGTCGCCTTCCTGATCTTCGTCGGCATCCTCGCCTATTTCGGTGTCCATCGGACCGTGCTCAACGCCATCGACGAGCGCGGCCGCAAGATCGAGGGGGAACTCGCCGAGGCCAAGCGCCTGCGCGAGGAAGCCCAGGCGATCGTCGCCGACTACAAGGCCAAGCAGGCCGCCGCCGAAAAGGAGGCGGTCGAGATCGTCGCCGCCGCCAAGGCGGATGCCGAGCGCCTGGCCACCGAAGCCAAGACCAAGGTCGAGGACTTCGTCGCCCGCCGCACCAAGATGGCCGAGGCCAAGATCGCCCAGGCGGAAGCCCAGGCGGTGGCCGAGGTCCGTTCGGCTGCGGCCGATGTGGCAACCGCGGCAGCCGGTTCCGTGCTTGCCGACATCGCCAAGGGCGCCGGCGGCAGCGACCTGATCAAGGCCGGCATCGCCGAGGTCAAGGCGAAGCTCAACTGAGCGAGGGCCTGGCGGGCCTGCCCGCACCGACAACAAAAAGGCCGCCGGGTGTCCCGGCGGCCTTTTTGTTTCTGGCGAGAGGGCCGCGCCTTGCGGCCCCGGCACGGCCGGGTCAGGCCGGCAGCAGCGGCGTGATGATCTTCTCGAACTCTTCCAGCGGCTGGGCGCCCAGCACCCGCTTGCCGTTGACGAAGAAGGTCGGGGTTGATTCGACGCCGAAGGCATTGGCGGCACGGTCGCGCGCCGCGTTCAGCGCGTCGAGGATCGGCTGGTTGTTGAGGCAGGCCTCGAAGGCGGCCTGGGTGAAGCCGGCCTGGCGGGTGATGTTGGTGACGGCGGTCAGCGGATCGTTGGTGAAGGCCCACTGGCGCTGGTCCTTGAAGAACACGCTCACCAGCGCGAAATAGCGGGCCTGATCGCCGCTCGACTTGCCGTCGGCGCCGAGCGCGCAGCGCGACAGCATATAGACGGCGGTGTCGAGCTGGTTCAGCGGGAATTCGCGGAACACCAGCTTGACCTTGCCGGTGTCGATATATTTTTCCTTCAGGCCCGGCAGGATGGTGTTGTGGAAGTTGGCGCAGTGGCCGCAGGTCAGCGAGGCGTATTCGACGATCGTGACCGGGGCGTCTTCCTTGCCCAGCACGCAGTCGCCGAGCGGGCCGGGCTTCATCAGCTCGGCGACGTCGACGGTCTCGGCGGCCGAGCGCCGGGGTGCCTGGGCCAAGGCGGGACCGGCAAGGCCCGCCGCCGCGCCGATCAGCGCGAGGCTGGCCGCCCCCTCGAGAAGTTCCCTGCGCGACAACGCCATGTGGTTTGTTCCTTATTGCCCAGCAAATGGTCGATCAAGGCCAATACCTGTCGCCTCCGACCGTGGCAACAGGACGGCTTCGGCTTGCCCGCACCGTGACGGTCACGCTTGCGCGAGACCGCGGGCGGCCACGTTCACAAGAGCGTGCCGATCAGCGCGGCGAGATCGGCGTCGGAGCCGGTCGCCCGCCGGCCGTTGACGAAGAAGGTCGGCGTCGAGTTGACGCCGAACTCGCTCGCCGCCCGGTCGCGGCTGTGCAGCACGGCATCGAGGATCGCCTGGTCCCTGAGGCATTGTTCGAGATCGGCCCGCGCATAGCCGGCCTCGGCGGCGATGTCGGCGAGGGCGACGATCGGATTGCTGGCGGTGGCCCATTCGCGCTGCCTGCGGAACAGCGCATCGAGATAGACGAAATAGCGTTCCTGATTGCCGAGCGCCCGGCCGGCACCGAGCGTGCAGCGCGCGAAGATATAGGCGGCGACGTCGAGCTGGTTCAGCGGGAACTCGCGAAACACCAGCCGCATATGGCCCCGGTCGATATATTTATTCTTCAGGGCCGGCAGGGTTGCAGTGTGGAAGCGCGCGCAGTGCGGGCAGGTGACGGAGGCATATTCGACCACCGTGACCGGTGCGTCGGGCGCTCCGAGCACGCAATCGCCGAGCGGGCCGGGCTGCATCAGCTGCGTGACGTCGACGGTTTCCGCCGCGGCCTGGCCGAAGGCGGCCCCCGCCGTGCCGGCCAGTCCCGCGGCGAGCGCCGCTCCGGCCACGCCGAGGCCGCGTCGGGTCAAGGGCATCTGTCGGGTTCTCCGGAGCGCCGCCGCGGCGCCCGCCGTGCCGAATGTGGCAAGGTCGTCCCCGTCGTGCAATGCACGCCGAGGCTTCGGCCGTCACGACCGCGCGATGATCTCGCGCTCCCGGTGCACGGCCCGCCCCTGCACGGCGCCGCCGGCCTTGCGGCGCATCAGCGCCATCGGGCGCCGGCTGCGCAGCGCCGAATGCCGGCGCCGGCGCGGCCCTGGCCGGCCGATCAGCACCTGGCCGAGCCGGTCGAAGGCATCCTGCACCGAGCCGTCGGGCTGGACCACGAGCAGCGGCAGGCCGAGACGCCGGCCCCAGAGCTGCCATTCGGCGACCACTTCGGTGTCGTCGGCGGCGACGAACAGCGGCACGTTGAGGCTGGCATCGGCATGGACGAGCACCACTTCCACCCGGTCGGTGCCGGGCTCGGCGCCCTCGCCGACGCTGACCGCGACACCCTGATAGGCGGTGAAGGGCAGGTTCAGCTTCATCCTGGCGCCGCCTACGGTGCGGCGGATGATCAGGCCGTCGTGAAACAGGTCCACCGCTCGCTTGCCGCCGTCGGCGCCCGCATCGGGCATCAGGTAACGGACCGGCAGGCTGGCGGGATCGAGGCGGAGGGCCTCGATCCCGGCGGGTGCGCTCCTCAATTCGGTTTGACGCGACACGTGCATGCTCCCTGGGGTCTTCGGCTGTTTGCACCAGCTCTCGCCCCGTCGTTGGCCTGACTGTCGCAGCATTTCTTGTCGGTCCGCTTAAGCGGAACGGTTAAGCGGTGCTCAATTGAATCGTAGAAATCCGCGATGTCTGCCTATGCTTGAGAAAGCCTTGGCACGACTGCTTATCGAGTGCTTGCGGCACGTGCTTTCGCAAAGGTTCAGCGCCAGGATGAATCGTTCATGACCAGGGCCGCGACAATTCGACTTGTCGTCCGCCTCGCGCGATCGTGCGGATGCCGCCGCGATGCCGCCTTGAATCGGCGCGCGCGCGTCCCTACACGAGGACCATTGCCTCGATGGTCATAGGCCCTTCATGTCCGATCTCCTCGATACCCGCATTCTGATCGACCAGGCACATCGGCTGGCTGCAGCGGCGCGCCAGGCCGGCGCCGACGCCTGCGACGTGGTGGCGGTGCGCGGCATGTCGCTCAGCGTGCAGCTCCGTGAAGGCAAGGTCGAAGGCACCGAACGGTCCGAGGGCGACGATATCGGCCTGCGGGTCTTCGTCGGCCGGCGCTCGGCCTCGGTCTCCTCGAACGATCCGCGCGAGGATGTTGCGGCGCTCGCCGAACGGGCGGTCGCCATCGCTCGCGCAACGCCGGAAGATCCGGTGGCGGGGCTTGCCGATCCGGCGGATCTCGCCCGCGGCTGGGAGGATCTCGACCTGCTCGACCCGAACCTTGCGAGCGTCGGCGAGCTCGAGGAGCTAGCGCGCCGGGCCGAGGCTGCGGCGCTCGGCGTTGCCGGGGTGAGCAGGTCCGGCGGCGCGGCAGCCGGCACCGGCCTCGGCGGCTTCGCGCTGGTCACCTCGACGGGTTTCGAAGGCGCGGTGCTCTATTCCAACACCTCGTTCCAGGTCACCGCCATTGCCGGCGAGGGCACCGGTATGGAACGCGACAGCGACTATTCGGTCGTCTGCCATCGGAATGATCTCGAGACGCCCGAGGCGATCGGTGCGAGCGCCGGCGAGCGCGCCGTCAAGCGCCTCAATCCACGCAAGGTCGAGACGCGCAAGGTGCCGGTGGTGTTCGATCCGCGGATGGCCGCGAGCCTTGCCGGCCACCTCGCCGCCGCCGTCAACGGCCAGTCGATCGCCCGCAAGACGTCGTTCCTGCGCGACCGGCTCGGCGAGCGCCTGTTCAAGTCCGGCGTCGCCATCATCGACGACCCGACCCGCCGGCGCGGACTCGCCTCCCGGCCCTTCGACGGCGAGGGCGTTGCAGCGCGCCGGCTGGCACTGGTCGAGGACGGCGTTCTGAAGAGCTGGGTGCTCGACACGACCACCGCCCGCGAGCTCGGGCTGAAGACCACCGGCCATGCAAGCCGCGGCGTCGGCGGCGCGCCGAGCCCGGGCACCACCAATCTGCATCTCGCCGCGGGCACCGAGACGCGCGCGGCGCTGATCGGCGCGGTCAAGGATGGGCTCTATGTCACCGACATGATCGGCAGCGGCGTCAACATGGTGACCGGCGACTATTCGCGCGGCTGTTCCGGCTTCTGGATCGAGAACGGCGAGCTGACCTATCCGGTGGCCGAGATCACCATTGCCGGCAACCTCGCCGACATCTTCCTCAACATGACGCCCGCCGACGACCTGTCGTTCCGTCACTATGTCAACGCGCCGACGGTGCTCGTCGAAGGCCTGACCGTTGCCGGACGCTGAGGATCTGGTTCTGCGCGACCTCGTGGCGGCGCTCGCCGAGGAGGCGGGCCGCATGGCGCTCGACTATGCCAGGCGGGGCGTGAAGACCTGGACCAAGGGCCATTCCTCGCCGGTGACGGAGGCCGACATCGCCATCGACCGCTTCCTGAAGGAGCGGCTCGGCGCGGCCCGGCCGGATTTCGGCTGGCTGTCGGAGGAAACCGCCGACGATCCCGCCCGCCTGGCCCGGCGCGAGGTGTTCATCGTCGATCCGATCGACGGTACCCGCGCCTTTGCCGGCGGCCTGCCGGACTGGACCATATCGATCGCCGTCGTGCGCGACGGCCGGCCGGTGGCGGCGGCGCTGGCC